>JBKCMS010000089.1:0-5163 GCA_046300175.1 Pseudomonadota bacterium
AGAAACTATAGCGACGTGTAAAAGTCCGTGCCAGTAAAACTGGCAAGGCTTTTGCTGGACATCACTATAGGTTGTTGTTTTGATTCGCATCCGCGAATCGATAGCGTTCTCCAAAACTCGGGATTTCGCTACGGACTTTTGGAGAACGCTATATAGCGCGGAAATTCACTGGCTCAAAACGCGCGCATTTTGCATACTATCGCCATATGGACTATGCAACGCCCCTAGCAGCTCATCGCTTTCGTGAACTAAAGGCACCATCTCGGGTTGATTACGTGCTGATATCGACGGTTTTGCTTCTGATCGGCTTTGGGCTGGTCATGGTGTATTCGACAACAGGTATTGTGTCGCAGGAGAAAATGGGTGACGCGGTCTTTTTTGCTAAGCGCCAGACCTTGTCAGCGATGATCGGATTAGGGTTGATGTTGGTGTGCATGCGCTTCCCGCTGGAGTTGCTCCGGAAGTTGTCACCTTACCTTTTTGTAGTTTCTATATTTCTGCTTGCATTGCCTTTGGTTCCCGGAATAGCGGATCGCGCCGGTGGTGCATCGCGGTGGGTTAAGATCGGGCCGATTCGCTTTCAACCGGCGGAGTTCGTTAAGGTCTGTATGGTTGTGTTTATGGCCGGGTTCTTCTCCCGGCACGAATCGCGAGTTACCTCTTTTTTTCACGGCATCATTAAACCCTTTGGTTTGGTTGGTATGGCTGCGGCGCTGCTGCTTATGCAGCCGGATTTTGGTTCCTCGGCTGTGATTATCGTCGTGGTTTTGGCCATGGCTTTGGCGAGCGGAGTTCGCCTGGCGCACATGGGTATGTGTACGGTTGCAGTGGCGGTAATACTCGCTGTATTGGTGGCGATCTCACCGTATAGAATGATGCGTGTGGTTAGTTTTTTATCTCCATTCTCTGATGCCTCTGGCAAGGGGTACCAACTGATTCAGTCGCTGATAGCGGTGGGCACCGGTCAGGTCTGGGGAGTTGGTCTAGGTGGTAGTCAGCAGAAGCTTTTCTTCCTTCCGGCTGCGCATACCGATTTTATTTTTGCGGTGATCTCTGAGGAATTGGGGTTTGTCGGCGGGTTGGCGATTATCGTCGCTTTCTTGGTGATCTTGTGGCGCGGATTGTTGCTGGCGAAGAGTGTCCGTGGAGATACCTTTCTGTTCGCTCTAGCTGTTGGTTTAACGATGATGATTGTGGCGCCGGCGTTGTTAAACGTCGGAGTTGTAGTTGGTGTGTTGCCGACAAAGGGTATGGTACTACCGCTGGTGGGATACGGTGGCTCCAGTTTGATGGCATGCATGGCGGTAGTGGGTTTGCTGATCGGAATTAAAAGGGAAGGAGATCGGGTGCAAATACCATCTCATTGAGCTACGCCCGATGCAGATACAGCAAGAGAGATGATGGCAGAAGCTTTAGAACAGACTCCGATTAAGGTATTCGTAGCTGCATCTGGATCAGGTGGGCATTTAATTCCAGCCTTGCATATAATGCGCGCCATTAAGGCGCAGAAGCCAGATGCAAAAGTAGAGTGTATCGGCACCGGCAAGCCGTTAGAAGAGAAGATAATTGTTGAAAACGGGTTTACACGGCACATTATAAAGGCCGCCGCAATTAAACAGCGTGGAATACTTGGCATCATTAAATTTATCTTCCTACTGCCCATAGGGGTGCTTCAATGTTTCGCTCTTTTCCGTCGAAGCAAGCCGGATGTTGTAGTTGGGGTAGGTGGGTACGTCTCTGTGCTTCCGGTAGTAGTGGCGCGTTTGATGGGCATAGCCACCTGGGCACACGAAGCTGAGCTGCATCCTGGATTGGCCAATCGCGTGCTAGGATATTTTGCTGCAACTATGTCAACAGCGTTCGCCGAGACCAAAATTCCTGGGCGAGCAAAAGTGGTCTTCACGGGGCATCCAGTCCGGCCTGAATTACGAGATGTAGATCGAGTAACACTTGGGCCTGATGCGCCTAAGCGGCTTTTAGTGCTAGGTGGCTCACAGGGAGCTCGGGGCCTCGATCAAGCCATTTCTGATTTCGCTCCGCTGCTACATGAAAGGGGTATCGAAGTGGTTCATCAGTGTCGCCCTGAGAACTCTGAATTAGTGGTCAATGCGTACCGCGCAGCTAAGGTGAAGGCTTCTGTTGTATCGTTTATCGATGACATGGCCGGGGCCTACAGTTGGAGTGATGTTATTATCAGCCGCGCAGGGGCCGGGTCGGTAGCTGAGATTCTCTGTGTTAATCGCCCGACAATCTTCGTGCCGTATCCATTTCAGCAGGGGACTCACCAAACTGATAACGCCAGTGTGCTTGCTTCTTTAAACAAGGCCTTAATAGTTGAGGAGGGCGAGCCTGAATTCGGTAAGCGGTTGCGAGAGGCCTTGGATACCCTTCTTTCGCTAGACACTTTCAGGGCCATGAAGGAAGCACCGTGTGAACCCCGCGGGTTAGATGCAGCGGAATCAATTGCCAAGGGCATTATCAGAGCAGCTAACTAACGAACTTTTGGCACAGATACGGATTTCTATTTTTTAGCTCGCATTGCTAATCTTCGTCGTATGAGACTGCCGGGAAAAGCACCTATAACTATCAGGCTCGGCATTAGCTACCTGCGCACCTAACGAACCTGCTGCGGCATCAGAATCTATAAGAGTCTAGATTTGTCTAGCGGGGGACTATGAAAGCTAATCATTTTAGTAAGTTACCACAGCAAGCTGGGATAACATCGCTGGTTGTAGGCGCATTAGCAGAGGTCGACCCACAAGCATACGGTAACACATTCTTGGCTTTAGCCGGTCTAGACACTCTAGGAGCAGTAAAGGATGCAATCCTAAAAGACCCAGGCTTATCAGTAGCTGTTTCAGCTACCGGAGCGGCCGAGGACGCTCAGGGGTATATTGCACAGGGGTATAACTGGCTTGTGGTTGAGTCTAGTGGAGCTGATCACAGAGGCACCCTTCTCAAAACCGCTGAGGGGGCCAGTGCCCTAGTATGGTCGATACTAGCGATGCAGGATACTGCTAGTCTCTTGGATGCGGGTCCACAGAGTAGTCCAGATAACACAGCAGCTCCGATGGTGAGGCTTGAAGCCCGTGGGCCCCTTGGTCCAAAAAAAGTAACAATGGAGCAGCTAAATTCGCTATCTAGTTAGCGATTAGGCAGAAGCACAAAGGCGGCCGGTTGAATTTACAACAGTGACGATTTGGCTTAATCGTAGTAGGCTCTGCAGCGAGCATTTTTTGCGCTTTCCCGAGCTGTATAGGTATCCATCATGACCAAAAGCGTCGCCCCTAGTCTCCAAAGTACGTATAGAACCCACACCTGCGCCGAGCTCCGTTCAGATCACGCCGGAAAAACCGTAACACTTTCCGGCTGGGTGCTCCGTAAGCGTGACCACGGAGGGGTCGTGTTTATAGATCTGCGCGACAACTACGGGCAGACCCAGGTGGTATTTAACGATGCGGGGCTCTCGGTGATTCAGGAGGTCCGCGTTGAGTCGGTAATTAAAGTAGTGGGTGTGGTTAAGCAGCGTGAAGGAGCGATGATTAACCCTAAGATCGCAACTGGGGAGGTCGAGGTCCACTGTATTTCACTTGAGCTCCTTTCAGCAGCGGATGTCCTGCCGTTTCAGATCGCCGAGGACGATAAAGCTCCGGAGCCGACCCGTCTGACCTACCGTTTTCTAGATCTGCGACGTGAGAAAGTTCACGATAACGTTCTCCTGCGCTCTAATGTTATCAGATCGATCCGCGAGGTAATGCACGGCTTAGGTTTCTGCGAGTTTCAGACGCCGATCCTCACTAGTAGCTCACCTGAAGGGGCGCGTGATTTTCTCGTTCCGTCGCGATTTCATCCAGGTAAGTTTTTTGCGCTGCCGCAGGCCCCACAGCAGTTTAAGCAGCTGCTTATGGTTTCAGGTTTTGATCGATATTTTCAGATAGCACCTTGTTTCCGTGATGAAGATCCACGTGCAGACCGGTCACCCGGAGAGTTTTACCAATGTGATATCGAGATGTCCTTTGTAGAGCAGGAGGATGTCTTCTCTGTTGGGGAGACCTTGTTATCGAACGTTTTTCAGATGTTTGCCAAGGAGCCGGTTACGCCGGCACCATTTGTGCGATTTACCTTCGAGGAATCGGTGAACTTATTCGGTTCAGACAAGCCTGACCTTAGAAACCCTCTAAGGATTAGAAACGTTTCGAGTGCCTTTGATGGAACTGACTTTCAGGTATTTCGAAGCGTGCTCGCAAGTGGTGGCGCGATCCACGCTATCGCCACACCAGTGATGCCGATACCGCCACGCAAGTACTTCGACGACACAATTGAGCTATTTAAAAAATGGAGTGGGCAGGGGCTTGCCTACGTGATCGTTGAGGAGGGAGGCTGGCGTGGCTCTGTGGCTAAGTTTTTCGGGGCAGGTGAGCAGGAGAGTCTGACCAAGTTGCTCGGATTGCAGAGCGGTCAGGTAGTATTTTTTGGTGCTGGTCAATCTAAGGTAATACTGCCGCACCTAGGTAGGTTACTTGCGAAGTTGGCGGATGACTTTTCGTTACGCACAAGCGGCTACCATTTCTGTTGGATCACCGACTACCCGATGTATGAGTACGACGAAGATGCCAAGGGTTTAGTTTTTAGCCACAATCCGTTCTCAATGCCGCAGGGTGGCATGAAGGCGCTTTGCGAGCAGGATCCGCTCGATATCCGAGCTTTTCAGTACGACATCGTTTGCAACGGGTATGAGCTGAGCAGTGGTGCTATTAGAAACCATCAACCGGAGATTATGTACAAAGCTTTTGAGATAGTCGGGTACTCAAAGCAAGAAGTGGATGAGAAGTTTGGAGGCCTAATTAAAGCATTTAAGTTTGGCGCTCCACCTCACGGAGGTTTCGCACCAGGAATCGATCGAATAGTCATGTTACTCGCTCAGGAGCAGGCTATCCGTGATGTTATTGCATTCCCGATGGCTCAGAGCGTTGAAGATCTGATGATGGGAGCCCCGAGTGTGCCCAGTGACAAGGCTCTACGAGAGGCCCACATTAAGGTCGTCATGCCAGATACCCCGCCCAAGTAAGAGGCTTGGCCAGTAGCTGAGTTGGTGCTAAGCTTTCGGGCCAGTTACCAATCTTCTGCCCGAGTGATGAAATGGTAGACATACGGGACTTAAAA
>JBKCMS010000090.1:0-8342 GCA_046300175.1 Pseudomonadota bacterium
AGCCGCGCCACCTTGAGGGGTAAGTGAGTTTTTTGGGCGGCGCAGAGGCTTATTTAGCCTTATTTCTGGATTTGTAGCCCCTGGCAGGCCCCAGCTATGCGTAAGAGCCTTATATGAGATGCACCTCGCCAGGCCCGTCACCGTTGAAGCGGAATTTAGAAGTCATCCGGTGCTGGCTCAAAGGAGTCGTAGGAGGGTAGTTCATCGATAGCCTCTACAGTGTCGATGAACTTTGGAATTGTCGGAGGCGCCTGAAAGTCAGGTATCCCTTGAGACTTCATGATGTCCTTGATTGAGTGTTCGTCTTGAATGAAGGCGATGATACGCATCTGCAGCAGGCATTTGGGGCACTCTAACGATTAGCCATCTTGATGCCCTCCTTTTGATGTACATTCATAACTACCATACTGCCTGAGATGTTTCACCTGTTGTATGATTGCGTCGCTATCTGGAAAGAACCGAGTGTGCTTTCGGGTCTCCGGCTGGAGGAGTCCGGCACGAATGCGGTCGTAGATCCAGTGCGGAGAGACGCCTGTTTTTTCGCTGAGCTGTGAGACGGTAAGATACCCGCTCAGCCGACGGGGATGTCTATCACGGTCGCTGCGCAAGATTCGGTGACGAAGTCTTATCACTCGGACCGTGCTCTCTAGGAGGGATAGGTGGTGTGGTGAACGATATCCCCGTTTGGTGAGAGTGTCGGCAATTTCTCGGTCGGATTTTCCCTCCCGAGCGTACTGGACAATAAGCTGCTCCATTTCGTCAGCGCCTGAGAGCCTTTTAATGGCGCCGACCGCGATGGGGACGGTGAGTGTCGAGAAATCGCCGCCGCGCCACACAATTCGTATGTTGACCGTGTCAAGTGGATCTCGATGCAGCACCACCTTGTCGATGAGCGCGCGAAGAAGATTTTTCTTATGCTCCGGCGACAGAGTGTCTTTTTCATTCCAGAGCCGAGGCAGATTTGAGCCGAGATCCTCGAAGGCAGCGCGGATTTTTTGTGAAATAAGAAGGGGAGTGTTTTTACGCTGCACAAACGCCTCATATTCGCTTTCTGCCCGAGAGAGCTCCGAGAGAGCAGTATTCCAGCGTTTCTCGAGTTCCGCTGCGACCAGACGGTTCTCTGGGTCGACCTGGTTGAACTGCTTCTCTGCCAGCCTCGCCTGGTAGCGAAGCCGCTCACACTGCTGGCGTTGCGCCGTCTGGAGTTTTTCCGAACGGGTCAGCTCCTCTTTGACTGCCTCCGCGTAAAGATTGAGTTCAGCCGGAGAGAGCACCTCGAAGAACGCTCCCACCACTTGCGCATCAACTGCATCAGCAAGAATGTGCTGGCAGAGCGGCGCACAGTTCTGTACCTGGAGCGCGTTGCATACATAGCGCGCCCCGCCCTTGTACTGCATCGTCATCTTGTGCCCGCACACGCCGCAATAGACAATTCCCTGAAGGAGAGCGGTGCCTGACCGCGACACACCGCGACTCTGTCTCTTCGTGTATTCCGCGTAGTTATCTTTCAGCATTTTCTGTACCTTCTCGTATTGTTCACGGGAGATGTATGCCGGATAGCGGTCCTCTACCACGATCTTCCACTGCTCCATGGGAAGGGGTTTTCGCGTAGCGGAGCCCTGCGGGATACCGGTTCTGCCATAGACGAATATACCAGCATACGCCGGGTTGCGCAGTATCGCCTGCACCGACTCGTTGTTCGCTCTATTCCAGACAAGGGTTCCGAATGTGTCACGTCGGGGAACAAGGAGCGTGTGCCGATGAAAGTGGCGCACGACTTTCGAGACCGATCCTCGTGCTACGTATGTTTCAAATACGAGTGAGAGCCTCGCTTGCACCTCTCGGTCTGGGTCTTTTGTCACCGTGCCGTCAGGTTCTCGAATAAGCCCTACGGGCAGCCGTTGTTCGAGATCTCCGCGGCGAGCCTTGTTTAAGAGTCCCGCCGTTAGGCGCGCCCTGATGGCGAAAAGCTCCATTTCTGACAGCTGCCCCTTTAACCCCAAAAGTAGCCGTCCATTCGGTGTGCGCGGATCGTAGACTCCATCACGGTCTCCTATGAGACAATCCTTTACCGCGCAAACGTCAAGAAGCTGATACCAGTCTGAACAGTTGCGCGAGAGCCGTGTAACCTCGGAAGAAAGAATAATACCTACCTGTCCCAGCGTCACCTCTGCAACGAGCTCCTTGAATCCCTCGCGGGCCGTAGCGGTGGCACCGCTCATGCCGAGATCACAATCGATGACCTCTATCGTGTGCTCCAGCCAGCCGAGTTCTTGCGCGCGCTCCTTGAGCGCGTACTGTAGCTTCAAGCTCTCCTGGTTCGTGAGCACCTGATGTGGTGTGGACTGGCGAATGTAGATCACCGCTTTTCGCTCGAGCTGTAATTGAGAAATAAGTTCCTGAGTGCTCATACATCACCTCTTCGAGAACTGTGAGGAATTCTCTCCCGATCTCTTCTTTGAGCTGTGTTGACAGCCGGTGCCAGACCTTGCGTGGAGCCGTCGACATAGAGCGCCTCACATTCTTGCGCAGCACGTAAAAGCTCCTCTATCGCTTCAAGCGTGAGCTTCGTCACGATCATATCGGGCTTAAAGTATCCGAAATTTGTCGACGCCACCGGAATGCGCAGCACCAGGCCGTCTTTGAACTCAGCGAGCACATGGCGCCGACCGTCGGTCGGGTGCCTGGTGAGGTAACTTATCGGAAATTCTCGACCAAAGAGCGGATGAGACGGGTCAATCACGATAACTTTTTCATCTTTCCCGGGGGTACTGAGAGTAGGAATCGAAGGGGTCTATTACGTATATGCGTTTTATGCACGCGGCCCAGCTACTTTTGCGGAACTCTTGCCGATAGTCACTCTCTTGTTCTTCAGATAGAGGAGGGGAGAGCTTAGCTCGCTCACCTCGACGTCTACAGGAGTACCTTGCATAGTACCTGGTCAGAGATTCGTAGGTTTTTGGAATATGGGCTGACAACTCAGCGAGAAACTCTAGAGTATCGAACTCATGCGCGACCCCGTCTTTGGTTGTGTAGGTGACGATGTCGTCTTGTATTGAGAGTTTCTCCAAAGAGAGGGGAGCTCGCTCAATATAGCGTGCGACGAACTGCTCGCTTTCTTTGTCGTGGAATGGGTCACCGAACCAGACGCCGAAGCCTGAGTGATCCTGAGAGAGGATCTGCACTACGTCATCATCAGAGATAAGCTCTCGCTTGTGGAGCTGAGCGAGTACCCGTTCAGCGAAGGTTTCTTCAATAGCTTTGAGGTCTACTTCCCCGAAGCTGGTGAAGACGCCGTCTTTCCAGTATCCGTCAGCGAGGAGTCCATGAAGGTGGGGGTGATAGTTTAAGGCTTCCCCGGCAGTCTGCACGGTGAACATAGCGGCTAGTTCGCGCTCATCGATACCCAACACATGAGAGAGCGCTCCCCAGGCAGCCTTAAAGAGGATAGTATTAAGCGAGCGGTCGTACTTAAAGAATACCCTGAGGCGCTTGGGGATAGTAAAGACCGTGTGGCGATGCGGGACGTCTTCGATAACTTCGCTGTGAATATGCTCTGCGAACTTCACCGCTCTCTTTGCTCCACAGGAGGGACAGACCTCGCGGCGTTTGCACGAGAAGGCGATCAGGAGCGAGTGTTTGCAGCCATCACAGTATACCCTAGCGGCGCCGTGAGCGAGGATTCCACAGTTAAGGTACTCTGTGAGGGTTTTAGTGACCTCATCCCGTAAACACCCATACTGGTGCTGGAATCGCGGCTCCCAGACGCGCTGTAACTCTTCGTGCCCGTGGTGCACGATCTGATACAGTACAGAAGTCTCTGGCTGGCGTCGTTTATAGTGTTGGAGCTTCTTTTTCTGACTCTCCCATGTGTAGCGGCGTAGCATACACAGGGAGTGTTCGGAAAAGAGGAGGGGAAAGTTGCTTAAGCGGTAGGTGGCCCCGATGGATATTCAGCAGTGCTCAAGGTGTAGCGTAACTACGTATCCATGACACGCTTGGCCATGAAGCTACTCGGCGCACGTATCACCCACGTTGCACGTGCGCACATAGTTGGGTGTTGGGGTGGCGTCTGGGTTAGAGTTGCTCTTCCCTAAGCGGGGCCCTCCCGCCGGCGGAAATGCCCTGACGTAGCCTCAGCGAAGTCGGGTTTTGAGAGTTTCTCCAAAGAGAGAGACTTGCAATTAAAAATTCAAGATGAACATCCAACCCCATATACACCTGCCACGACGGGCTGATCGTGGTGTTTGATCGACCGAGCAGCCCAGGCAACTTAGGCTCCTCCCTACGCTCGGCAGATGCTTTCGGCGCCCACGGTGTGATTGTGACCGGCCACGCCGTCGATATCTACGATCCCTTCGTGGTACGGGGCAGTATGGGAGCGCTCTTTGCAATCCCTGTCGCCACCGCCCCATCACACATCGAAATCGCTGAGTGGGCCCAGAAAGCCCGTGCTAGTGGCTATGACTACCAGATTATCGGAAGCAGCGGCAAAACCGAGAAATTTTTGACTACACAGAGCTTTCAACGTCCGACAATCCTAATTCTCGGCAACGAGACAGTCGGTATGTCACGCGGCTATTTTGATATCTGTGATTCCGTCGTGAAGATCCCGATCGGCGGAGCACTATCGTCACTCAATGTTAGCTGCGCCGCATCGATAATTCTGTATGAGGTTTCCCGGCAACGCGCCGCTGCTGCAGAAAAGACCCACTCTGAGAGAAGCGCACTACTCAAGAGACTGCGGAACACCAGCAGCAGAGACCTTTTTTAGTGTGGTCGGCAGACGAAATTGATTGGACTCATTCACACTCACCACCCCCGACATCGTTGGATAGTCTCTTCTGGTTTGTAAGAATCCTACTATTGAATCAGGTTCTTTTCGCTCGCGCGTCGAATCCACGAACATACGGATGATATCGTACGCCTGATTAGCAGTATAGTACGACTCTCCCGGATACTTCATCTCGTAGCGCTTCACGAACTCAAGGCTCGGATCTCCGCCAGTCGCATACACGGCGTTGGCGAGAAGTCCTCCCGCAGCTTTAATCTCGTCCTTATCTTCGAAGGTCTCAAACCCAACAAGCTGCGCCGAGATTCCAAGAGCACGCGCCTGCTTAATACACACGGCAAGCTGGCCCGGAAAAAATATCGGCACCAGACCATCGATACTCCCCTTCGCCTTTACTCGCTCTAGCACTGCTCGAAAATCGGTAACATCGCCCGAGACCTCTTCATTCGCCACAATCGTCACCCCATCACGCTCGGCAACCTGCCGAAGGAACGCATCGCGCACGGCGAATATTCCGTTGTGCACCTGACTCAGAATCGCAACGCGCTTAATACCAGCGCGGACAAGATACTCATACACAAGCCTCGCCTCGTCGTCCGGCACCGGCCAATAGGTGAATGAAAAATTCCGTCCTTTGGCGACTGCTGGGTCTGACGCAACGGAGATGTGCGGCACCCTTTTTGATTCCGTAATGCTTGCCACCGTCAGTCCAGTTCCGGATGACCACGTAAGGAGCACATCAACCTTGTCTATAGTAAGGAGCTTTCGCGCCGCCGTAGCCGAGCGCGCGTTGGACAGTCCATCGTCCTCGTACACAACCGATACCCGCGCACGGTCACTCGGTGACAGGTCTTCGAGGGCAAGCTCTATCCCACGTCGGGCGATCGTCCCGAAATTGCTCGCACCACCACTGAGCGGCAGCACCGCGCCTATTTTGATCGGTGGTGCGTCGATCTTCGGTGAATCAGCCCACGCCGAAAAGCCAGCGCACCATATACTCGGTAGCAAACAGACGAGAGCACGCCGCAAAAAACACCACCCAAATCTCATAGAAGAACCATTCCATCGCACCGGCAACGATTAAACTGCTGTATAATTAGTACCCCTTCCTTGGACCTATTCACAACTAATAAAGTTCGGCCGTACCTGATGATAACCGATTATGCCTACCTCGATCCGCATCAGCCATCCCCGCAACTCGATTTGCCTGATATATTTCGCTATAATTTCAGCACTCTTTAAAACGAGAGGGAGCAAGCCTTATTATCCCCCTCCTACTCGTTGCATTTAAAAGTTATATGGATAGGAAGGATAGCAACAAAGCCGGCCGCGATCTGCTAAAGCGTGATCTAGGTGAACTCGTTGGGGGCAAACCAACAAACAGTCTCTCGGACATCGTGGGTGCGAATAGAGATCAGTCGCTCTCCTTTGAACAACATGAACACTCCCCGACGCTCAGCAATCGAGAGCATCACGAGTACCAAGCGCATGATTTTCACGCCTTCAGCCGAATTGTCATCGCAAACGCGACAACTCCGCTCCAATTAAAGGAAGCAACAAGTGCGGCTGGGGCGCGGGGCCGCGGATTTAGCAAGGACTTAGCCGAGCTAATCGAAACGCTTGCCGCGTCACTTAATAAGGAGCCGCTAGTTAAAATGTTTGTCGAGCTCCGAGACATTGGCCTCGACAAGCTAATCGCCTCGGAGGAGGACGCCACGACTCATTCATATGAGGTGGCTTCAAGGGCATGGCGAGAATTTGCGAACGCTATTGATTCGGTGTCACTACGAGAGCTATTTCATTTACCCGAGGAGGTACGTACGTTACTGGTCAATGCGGCACATTTGTCGGCCGAGGCTCTTTGCAAGAGCGATTCGTTCAAGAATGACCTCATGGCCTTATCAGAGAGTCAGCCACCAAAAGCTTTGATACATACAGACCTACACGCTCAGGCAGTTGCCTCCAAGATCCTCTCAACCTTATGCGTGGTCTGGAGTCAAACCCTAGAGCACGCCCTGAAAAACGCTCTTGATCTCGACAAATCCGGGCAATACGTCCAGATAACCGGCTTAATCGGCCATATCTCACCGAGTCTCATGGTCATTTCCGCGAACACTTTACTGGGAAAGATAGTGTCTGACTTTCACCTTCAGGAACAGGTCCGAAGACTTGGCCAGGTGTGTGCCGCAGTCAAATCTCCAGGGAGCTTTGCACACAGTAAAGTATTTAAAATGCAAGGGGTCGCTTTCGCATCACACATTACCCAGCAAGCACTCCGAATTCTACCAACGTTACGGGCAGCAATAGCATTGAGACAAACCGAAGACGCACTAGTGGAGATGAGTCGATTTGCAGCGACTATCCCAGATGACCGGATTCTCCCTCTCGACCAACGCGAAAAGATGTTCAAGTACGAAAATAAACTCGTTCTGAAGCTCTCCCAGCATACGACCCCCTACGACTTTCACTGTGCGGTTGGCCCCCATACCTGCGATCTCGAACTCATAACCATCCCTAGTAATCCCGCAACACACCAGAAACCGAATAACATCTGCGTGGCGCCGAATGGGGAGATTACACTTCCAGAGATACTCAATTTGATGCCGGTTACCGCCGACGACTTTCGTCGTATGTTTCCTGAAACCTCAGAACTGCACTCCATGAACGAAACAGCAAAGCGTATAGCCGGGCACGCTCTCTTCGTTTTAAATAGTATGGAAGACGCAGCTCCTACACTACTCTGTCGGGTCCAAGAACTGCCAAAGTTCATGGGCATCGAGTGGCTCGACGAAAGTCTAGTGCTCACGGTGCTCAGCATGCACCTAGGGGATTTCTTAAACCTCTTTAAATACGACCAGGCAATTTACAATAAGTTGGCCGAAGCCACTCGATACAACCCAGCTCAAAAATTAGCCAATCCACTACACCCCTTGTGCTTTAGCATGGGAAGCTCAAAATCAGCCGCCACGGCTGCAGAGCAAGAACTCGATAGTGAAATGAATGGCATCGAAGTAATTGCTAATCAGGAAGTTGTACTCCGACGCGAGGTCTCAAAGCTGCTCCGTGATAACGTGAAAACTTTTGCGGACCTACTACCTATTCTTACGCGCCATTTCGACGTTCAAGAAATACCCCGGGGCAGGTCGCCCCATCGAGAGCTCGCAAGATATGACCACCGTCCATTCGCCCTAGCCCCAAAATACGAAGAACCCTCCGCCCCCCTTCATATTCCGATTACCAATAAATTACTCGATTGTCTTCGCATCCCGCGGGACGAACTGAAAAAGATACTGGAGCAGATGTAGCGATCACCAGCTGCACAGATGCTCGTACACCGCATGCAGATTACGGAATGAGCTGGGAAATTACGCTCAACCCAAAAGCTACGGCTCCTCACCAGCCTGTCTCAATAATGGATAAGAAGATCGATTAATTCCGGAGTTATATCAGTGAACTAGGTAGTTGGGATCTTTGGGAGTGGATGTGAAGGTGTCGCTAGAGGGAGTTTGAGACGAAAGAGCCGCGCCACCTTGAGGGGTAAGTGAGTTTT
>JBKCMS010000091.1:0-6112 GCA_046300175.1 Pseudomonadota bacterium
GATGTGTATCAAAAGGCCGATGCGATCCTTGCTCATAGAGATTTGCAGTATGCAACGGTTTATGATGCGTATCTTTTACTCAGCTGTGGTCGACTAGCATCGGCGCAGAAGGATTTTGACCGCGCGCTTAATTTCTTAGACAGAGCGCGTATTGCATATCCGCAGGGGTGCTATCATGTGCAACACGCAGAGATTCACATGGCGCGAGCAGATGTTTTTGAAGCAAAAGGGGATAAGGGGTCGGCTAGCAATGCGGTTGGCCAAGCGATCATCCAACTAACTCTCCAGAGCAATTCTCAATCAACCGACACCACGAGTAAAGTTATGCTTGGACAAGCGCTTGCTCGCTACAAGGCTTTAGAGGCTAGCAGACTAGGGGATTTGATCATCCCAAGCTTTGAACGCGCAGTGTTAGGGGACACTCCTTAGAACGGCTAGGGTAGGTATTGGCTCCCGCGCAACCGTGTTGGGATGATCGAAAACCTTTCCAGAACGCAAAGGGATCTTCAGCTAAACGCGATCCATTCCCGAGGTTGGCGATCGCGCTTGCTTAACAAGCATAAACCCAGCCTCATTCATTTTTGAAAAAAATGAATGAGAATTGCTGGGCGAGCGCAATCTTGGCCCCCATAAAGACCCCATCAGTAGCCAAGTTGCGCCGTAGAAGACAACAAACTCCTATGTGCTCAAGCGTGTGAAATTTTAATGTCATCAGAGACTCTAGCTCTCAAACGGTACTGCTTGATGTTAGCAAAGAAGCTTCAAGAATCGCGGCTTTGAAATCAGCAAATCGCTCGTAGTACCGCCCATATATGGTTCATTATATAAGTCGATTTTCTTTAACAATCGCCACAAGCGTTCAATAAGGTTAAGATTCGGAGAGTACGGGGGCAAAAATATAATTTGCACCTTGGATGTTTCAAGTATAGCGCCCCAGCCGGAGCTCTTGCTCAAGTGCTTTCAAGTTCCTGCTAAGTTAAAAACCTACTCAGCCATCACTGGCCCCACTTTTATCAGCAACTAGATAGTCTCTTTCTACAGTTAGAGTTTTTTTGTCTTCTACGGCGCAACTTGGCTACGCCAAGATTGCGCTCGCCCTGCTATTGCGAGTGATTTTTTTCAAAAATCACTCGCACAGGGTTTATATTCTATCTATCAGCTGGTATGTATGCCATGGGGCTTTGCAACTTGGGGATGACCACGCGAGCATTAGTTCAGGGAATGGTGCCAGACGATCGCCCAGCGACACGTGCAACAGTTGCTGCGCTAGGTTTGGTAGGAACTGCTGCGTTATACCTCTCTTTCTTTAATCTAGCTCCGCTTTCTAGTACAGCGAATACACCGTTTGTCTGCCTTGGTTTAAGCGCTCTTTCAGGGGCTTTTTCGGAGAGATACAGCTGGGCCAGTCGCTTAACCGGATTGACTAGCTCTATTCTATATTTCGGCTATCACGCAACTTGCACCCATTCTGCAGTTGGCCTAATAGCATCAACTCTTTATGGACTCTCGATGATTAACTATATCTGGCGTTACGATCTGCGTGGGAACTCGAGCGCCACCGAGTTAAGTAAAGAACATAAAAGGGAGAGCAAGCGCCCATAGTTTTACCGTTAATTGGCCTGTGCACGATCCTACCTCCACATTGAGAGGGCTTTGACACGGGTTACTGAGTGGAACCCTAGCTCTCCGCCAGTTTTTCCGAGTCCGCTTTTCTTGTAACCGCCAAAAGCGTTGAAAGGCTCTGAGTAATCACACCCATTATGCGAAATAGCACCGGTTTCAATCCGATTGGCGAACCATCTGAAACGATCCACTGAATTGGTGTATACAAAACCGCTAAGCCCATACTCGGTGGCGTTGGCGATCGAAAGCGCCTCTTCATCATTAGCAAAGGGAATAACGGTGAGAACCGGACCAAATAGCTCCTCGCCCCAGACTCGCATGATCGGGGTAACACCCAGCAGCAACGTTGGCGGATAGTATGCTCCTTTCAGGGTACTCGCCACCTGCGAGCAGTGAATAGCTTTTGCCCCTTTGGAGACAGCATCCGCTACCTGCTCAGCAAGCAGCGCCCGTTGCCGCTCCGCTGCTAGAGGACCCAAGACCGTATTCTCATCCATCGGATCTCCTACCAGTTGAGTCTCTATAAAAGAGCGGAGGCGCTCTACTACTTCATCGAAGACATCGCGATGAACGAGAAGACGCTTTAGACCGCAGCATATCTGTCCGTTATTTATAAACTTCGACCAAAATATCGACTCTATCGGAAGTTCAAGCTGGACGTCTTCACAGACTATACCAACATCCGAGCCTCCAAGCTCCAAAACGCACGGTATAAAGAATTCAGCACAGATACGATAGAGAGCTTGACCTACCCGTGAGCTGCCAGTAAAGAACAGGAGATTAATCTCTGATTTTGCCAGCTCCTCGCCAACATCACCCGCACCATAAACCTGATTGAAAACACCCTTGGGTAGCTGCGCATCAGCGATCAATTGGTCCAGCAGAGCGCCAAATAGTACTACCTCTTCAGACACCTTGTACACAACGGTGTTACCCGCTAACAGCGATTGCACTACACCCGTAACGAAATTAGAGCTGGGAAAGTTCCAGGGAGAGATCACCGCATTTACACCAAAAGGCTCGCGAACCTGAAGGTGTAGCTGTTTTTCATCCTGATATGTTGTAGTTGGCTGCAATACTCGCGCGGCGTTATCAAGATACCACTGGAAGTGCTTAAAGGCCCAGTCATTTGATGAACGTGCTTGAGCGATCGGCTGCCCCATTTCACGCGTGGTGGCGATCTCAATATCGGCGCGTCGATCCTTGAAGATAGCAAGTAGACGCTGCAGATGTGCCGCTCGCTCCGCTATACCTGTATCGCGCCATGCTGGAAACGCAGTGCGCGCCGCTGAAACAGCGCTATTCACTTCAGCTTTGGTGGATACTGGCACCTGACCAAGCACTGAACCATCACTGGGATTAGTTGAAACTATAACCGGCGTGTGTGACCTAGGACTTTTGACCATCACTCTAAAGAGGAAACTAAGCTACAGATGGAACTACACAACCCCACGTCGCGTATTTGAGCGACGCCACAGTGACTGCTCAAGGGGATCCCCATTTGAATTAACCGGAACAGCGAGAAAGGTTCCACCCGGCTCATGAGTAATGACTAATGATACTGCTCCCTGCGGCAGCCGTCCAGCCTCTAGCTGGTCTGCGGTCAGCGTCTCGCGAAACTCACCACCTGAAATCAAATGCCCTAGCTTATGTTGCGCATCTCTTGCGACCAGAGCAAGCGCTTGCTCGGCGCACTCTCTTGTAAAGTGCCGTTCAACATAGCCTATATCAATCCCATCACTCTGAAACTCAGGGTTGGCTAATATCCAAGCATGAAATGGGATCGTCGTTGGAATTCCTTCTATACGGTAGTCTTTTAAAAATTGAAATGTTTGATACAACGCCTCCTGACGAGTTGGAGCGTGCACAATTACCTTACTCACCAGGGAATCATAAAATGGCGGTATCGAATCCCCAATTTGGTACCCATAGTCCTCGCGAATTCCAGCTGTATCTGGACGTGTCCAGTTGGATATGGTGCCTATTGCTGGACGGAATCCCTCGCACACATCTTCAGCATTTATCCTTAACTCGAGTGCATGACCTGAAAAGGTGATCTGCTCCTGAGACAACGGAAGCGGCTCACCCATCGCCACTTTTATCTGTAACTGGACGAGATCAACTCCTGTGATAGCTTCTGTCACTGGATGCTCTACCTGTATACGAGTGTTGATCTCTAAGAAGTAAAAATCTCGACCCTTCACCAGAAACTCAGCTGTTCCTGCATTATAGTAACCAACACTCTTGGCAGCGGCCACTGCTGCTGCATGAATTTGCTCGCGCGTGTCAGGATCAAGAAAAGGTGCTGGCGCTTCCTCTAGTAGCTTTTGATGGCGCCGCTGACTTGAGCAGTCGCGCGTGCCAAAGTGCACTACATTCCCATGTACATCGCCAAAAAGCTGCACCTCAACGTGCCGTGGTTCCTCGATGTATTTTTCAAGATACACTGCATCGCTACCGAAATTTTTTAGCGCCTCTGCACGTGCGCGATCAAGAGAGCTCTGAAGATCCTCTTCCTGACGTACAATTCGCATACCACGCCCGCCACCCCCGGCGGCCGCCTTGATGATCACCGGAAGGCCGATCGCCTTTGCTGCCTGAGCTAGTTCGCTATCGGTTGCACCACCGACACTACCCGGCGTAACCGGCACGCCTGCCTTTACCACTGTGGCACGAGCGGTTGTTTTAACCCCGAGCGCCCTGATACTAGCCGGCGACGGCCCGACAAATATCAACCCGGCATCGAGCACAGACTGGGCAAAGTTTGGGTCCTCAGAGAGAAAACCGTACCCCGGATGAACCGCGTCGCACCCGGTGCTCAGCGCTGCCTCTATTATATTTTGACCATTTAGGTACGATTCGCGAGCTGTTGCTCCTCCAAGTGAAACTACCTGACCGGCTTCAGCCGCCGCAAGCGAGCCCAAATCGGGGTCGGATGCCACTAAAACTGTGTCGATTCCCAAAGCGACGCAGGCGTGGTTAATCCGCCGGGCTATCTCGCCTCTATTTGCAATCAGTAACTTTTTAATCTTAGAATGGACCTTCATAAGTCTTTAGCACCCTTGGCCGCAGTCCTTGGCGCCCCCTTGTCCCCGAAATGGAGGTCGTAGCGGACGCGGTTTTTTAAAGTATACGGTAACTATGACCGAGACGACAGCAACAACTCCACTCCACCACAAGGTTATCATCTTGGGCTCCGGCCCTGCAGGGCTTACTGCCGCGGTTTATACAGCCCGTGCTAACCTCGCTCCATTGCTACTCCACGGCCCCCTTGCAGGTGGGCAGCTTACGACCACCACCGATGTGGAGAACTTCCCTGGGTTTCCGGAAGGGATTATGGGACCGGAGCTTATGCAGCGCATGGAGCAGCAAGCGGTACGCTTCGGGACAAAAGTCGTTGTGGATACGGTCGTTAAGGCAGACCTCTCCAAGCGACCATTTACCCTGGTTGGACAGTCGGGCGCTTACACCTGCGATTCTCTAATTATCGCCACCGGCGCAGCACCCAAGTACACCGGAGCTAAAAACGAGCGTGAGCTACTAGGTTATGGACTCTCAACTTGTGCCACATGTGATGGCGCCTTCTTCAGAAATAAAGTCATGGTTGTTATCGGAGGTGGAGATTCCGCTTGCGAGGAGGCTTCGTTTCTCACTCGCTTCGCCAGCAAGCTCTACCTCATTCACCGCCGTGATCAGCTTCGTGCATCAAAGATCATGCAGGAGCGCGTCCTGTCAAACCCAAAGATCGAAACTATCTGGAACAAAAAACCGGTTGAGATAGTCGGCAATAAAAAAGACGGAGTGACTGGAATAGTTCTGGAAGATACCAAAACAGGCGAAGTCACCACCCTACCCACAGATGCTATTTTCGTGGCGATCGGTCACACACCAAACTCGCAACTCTTTGTTGAGCAGCTTGATATGGATGAGAACGGATACCTAAAACACGCTGCAGATTCAGCTGCGACTACAGTTCCGGGTGTTTTTGTGTGCGGCGATGTCCAGGACCACGTATTTCGCCAAGCGATCACAGCTGCCGGCTCAGGCTGTATGGCCGCCATTGAGGCCGAGCGGTGGCTTGAGGGTCAGCACACCTAGCCCACATATCTTTATCTTCTGTAGGTGGGCTACAGCCTCTCCCACGCTGTTCTCCCACGCTTTAGGGGGGGGCTACAGCCTGAGGTCGCAGGTACAAGTAGCCGCCGCCTCGCCCCGGATACATCTCTGCCGGCGCTGGCTCACACTCGCTTTTAGTAAAAATATCAGTCTGTAGATACACCTCGACGCAGCGAATCGGAGATCGCATTAGGGGTGTCTTGGAATTCGCTAGGCTGCAACAAATACGTTTGCTAGCTTGGGCATCGATGGTGGATACAACCCTGGCGGATACTTCGCCGAGGTGTCTCCCATACGCCACAACCCTAGCACTCTTCTCGCTTCCTGCTTTAGTTTCTTCAAAAATCTTATGTACTCAATCCGAGCTGTTCGG
>JBKCMS010000092.1:0-10711 GCA_046300175.1 Pseudomonadota bacterium
CCGAACAGCTCGGATTGAGTACATAAGATTTTTGAAGAAACTAAAGCAGGAAGCGAGAAGAGTGCTAGGGTTGTGGCGTATGGGAGACACCTCGGCGAAGTATCCGCCAGGGTTGTATCCACCATCGATGCCCAAGCTAGCGAACGTATTTGTTGCAGCCTAGCGAATTCCAAGACACCCCTAATGCGTTCTCCGATTCGCTGCGTCGAGGTGTATCTACAGACTGATATTTTTACTAAAAGCGAGTGTGAGCCAGCGCTGGCAGAGATGTATCCGGGGCGAGGCGGCGGCTACTTGTACCTGCGACCTCAGGCTGTAGCCCCCCTACAGCGGGGCGAATCCGCTAAGTCCTATGACGGTTCATCCGAAAAGGGATCCGCTTGCGGCGGTAGAAATGGTAAAGGCGGTAAGGGTATACCGCGACCAAAGCACAATTCGGTCCATACCTGGTACTGGTAATCACAAGCTTTGAACAGCGAATAATATGGATAGACGCAAGTTGCCGGATCCATGCCAAGCATTAGGCACGCATCTAGAGCGCTCTTTGCCTGGCGATTGCAAACATCCAAGAAAGCTGCGGCTTGCTCCGCACACTCGGCAGCCGCTGGGCTTTCAGATGGGATATCAGCTTGATCAGGCTGCTGCTGTGGCGGACAATCAACATCAGCCACGCAGATAGCTGGGATGATAACAAGACATGTTACCAACCGGATTAGATAGTTATAATAGCTCGGGTGTCGCATGGGAGTATTACCCTCTCGATTTCACATAACAGGGAACAGAGAAACAAAAAAATATTCACCACACACCCGATCGCTGTCGGGACGGCTACGTTCTGCGCCCTGTAGGTGCGCATTTTTATGGGCCGCTATCTCTTTTATCTGCCCAGTTTAAACGACTGCATCAGATAGTCTTAAATGAAATAGCAAAAAAGCTCTAAGTATTCTGCAATTAAGCGGATCTATTGTAGTTTATAAGCCCCGCGCCAGACCAAGCTTGGCAGCCCCAAAGACTGTGAGCGCACGTAGGACGGTATTGTTTAGCCATGAAGGTGATGATGGGCAGAATGCCTCTTTTAGGGCTGTTTTGCTGGGATGATGCTCGGTTCCAAAACCGGTGCTCGGCGAACGGAAGTGGTGGTAGTTCTCCTGCACTAGGGCATGCAGTACGCGAAATGCATGCAGAGTTCCAAATTCATGAACTACGTAATCAACTTGGGAGTTAACTAAAACTGTCGGCAGCAGAGAGCTTAGAGCACCGCGTGTTTCATAGGCGATAGAGCGCATTGGGTCTGGGCCGTGTAATTTCCGATCAGGGAATATCCTCCTGATACGAGCGGTCTCCTTTGAGTTGTCGTGACTGTCAGTTATTAGGGTGTCTTGAGTGAACGCTCCTAGTCCAGAGTGAATATCAATCACAAGAACTCGCTCACTCCTGGACAAATTCTGCAAAGCCCACGACCGCAGCAGCTGAAGCTCCTGCTGTAGCTCGAGTCCTCCAAAAAACAATCCTCGCTCGTCTACGTATTGGCCACCAGTGATTGCTTGCTTGGCTGTAGGAAATCCGTGGCGTAGAACGACCGCCAGCGCTTGCATGCAGAAGAGCGAAAATGGTAGGGCGCTTTCCGGCATAAGTAATCTTCGCACGTCCTCATATCCAGCAGGCGCTCCACAACGCTCATGATCGCTGATTGTGCAGTTCCGATTGAGGTCAATGTTGTGTGCATTCGTACGGCGGAGATTGGCCATTCCCCATGGGTTAAGGCAGTGCACGAGCACAAGCGCATAATCATCCGGAGGTGCAGTCATTCCTGAAAGAATGGCGTGCTGCACGGCAGAGCCAACAAACCCCTCTATGCCGTGGGTACCAGCGATGTACATTAGCGTTGGGCGCTTATGCGGATCGCCGATTAACGCTATATCGATAAAGAGCTGTGAAGCGGCGTCCGTCGAGGCATGCATAAGGGGCAGGTTTGTGATTGCTGCGTCTAGCCGAGAGGCCTCGGCTATGAATCGTTGTCGAGAAGAGAAAAAATCTTCTGGATAAGATGTGCAGCAGTTGGTCTTTAAGTCGATAGAGTTGGCGTCATTCATATATTGAGCCTAAAATCAGTGAGAAGTTCAAAAACGCTTAATAGAATCAATCTCCAATTTAAGCTCTGCGAAAGCAGTTATGACAGGACCGCAGGCTAAAAAGGCGCTGATACGTTCCCTTGGAGGCGCATTGAGACCACTTTCATTTGAGGACGCAGTGAGAAGCGTTTGCAGCCAGTCGCAGCGTAGAGGCATTTTGTTACTAGCTCTAAGTAAGTCCATCGCTAATAGGTTGAGTATTGTTAAGGAGGTAAAGTAGCTCTGACTTAATCTGCGGCGTGCATGCAACAATATTATCGGCGAAAAGGTCCTTGCTATATCTGTGTGTCATCCTTTGTAATTCGCTGTCATACGAGTAGTGTGTTATAACCGCCCCTGCTTCACGGGCAATTAAAGCTCCCGCAGCAGCATCCCACGATTGGATGCCTTCTTCAAAATAGGCATCCAACCTGCCACAGCCGACCCAGCAGAGATCAAGTGAAGCGGCGCCTAGCCGGCGTAGATCCCGACAAACGCGAACTACACGCTCAATTCTAGAGCAAATATTATGTACATTCCCCCGATTGTATGGGAATCCAGTGGTAATTACAGCATCTGATACAGCACTGGTGGCAGTGCAGTGAATGGGTTGTCCATTCAAGAATGACCCACCCCCCTTTGTGGCAGTAAATACCTCTCCGACAAAGGGTGCGCCTACTACGGCGGCAACGCTCTCGCCATTAAAGACGCAAGCAACTGATATGCCGACGTGAAAGTGTCCGTGTGCAAAGTTTGTAGTGCCATCGATCGGATCGATTACCCACGTGTAGCCAAGACTATACTGCTCAGGGGTGAGTGTCTGAGCGGTCTCCTCGGCCAATATCTGATGCTCGGGGTAGCGCTCCTTGATGATGCTGACGATGGCGCGCTCAGAAGCCACGTCAGCATCTGTAACCAGG
Organism: Pseudomonadota bacterium; assembly: GCA_046300175.1. GTDB lineage: Bacteria > Bdellovibrionota_C > UBA2361 > UBA2361 > OMII01 > OMII01. The sequence continues at coordinate 3,032 of JBKCMS010000092.1, forward strand.
TTTCGATCGCCCTTAAACGAAATGGATACACCGTGTTCACGCCGGTATGCTCGTACAAGGTCGCTAGCGACCGACACGGCGTGCTGGGCTGTTGCTAGCAGATCGGAGTGAGAAATAAGCTGTTGCATAATCCTAAAGGCAGCTGTTAGTGAGATCAGAGTAGTGTATGTGACTAAGATACGCTAATCATGAGAATGGCAAAAGCCCTAGCTATAGAGAGCTGGGTTCCGCAGTTATAACTTTTAGTTAGATCGAAGCTGACACAGTAATCCAGTACTTGCACAGCTGCTCCTGCCAAAACTCAGAATGTGAAATCTTCTCAAGAACACCCCCAGCGCGCTCAATCTTTGCTCTAGAGGCAGCATTTCACTCGCCTGTGTACAATAAAACTTGCTTCAAACCCACTATTCGGGCCTCGTGAAGCGCAACTGCTAGGGCAAGATTTCCGAAGCCCTGTCCGCGTTTGGAAGGAGCAACATCATAGCCGATATGCCCTGCATTTTCCGCCATAAACGGGGTATCGATCGTATGGCGCAGGCGGGTAACGCCGACAATTTATCCGCTAGAATTAACTAGCCAGCGATGCGTGCAGGGAACGAAGCCTTTTTAAGCCTTACTCCCAACTCCTCATCACGCAGCCCCTGAACATAATTACTAAAGTCGACTCGAGCTGGGGCATAGAAGTCAGTATTGCTCGGATCGTGTTTGTCGAAATCGTCGAGCATCGTCAGGAAAGCTAGCTGGTACTGAGAACTGGGTGCGATGGCAGTTGCGCTCATTGATTGCCAAGATAGTAGTTACATAAGTCGATCATAACTGAGCTACCAAGAAGTGCCAGGAGATTTGAAATGTCTAAGGGTGCAATCTTTTATCGCACAGAATGCGTATTAAAGCCGTGAAAGCTATCTGGGAGTGTCTGTGTCTGGTATCATTGTCCCGTTTGGTTCGGCAGTAACTGGACTATTTTTAGGTAGGTGATGACCTAATAGCCAGTTAAATTATTGAATATCTGCTGATGGCCCCTCAACTTGTTTGAGTAGGTTAGCAAAGGCTGGTGTCCATTCATCACTTTCTAGGAGCATGGTATCGAGTGAGCTGATTAGCTTAGGAAACAGGCGCCGTATTTCGTCAAGAATCGATTCGTACACGGAATAGTTTGGAACCACCAATTCAAGTTCAATTGACCAAATATTACGGACAAAAAATTGAATCTCTTTTCGCTGGGAGATGAAATCTAAGAATCGGCGGTGATCATCGCCGCCATAGAAGCCGGTTGTGATTATCGCCTTGTACAACTCAAGCCCAAGATTGCCTAGATTGAGACTGACTCTGTGCTGAAAGAGGATGCCGAGCTGTTCAAGTTTTCGAAGTCGCCGCTGAATCTGCATGCCGCTGGTGGCTAGCTCTTCACCGATTTGATTCAACGATAAACGGGCATTTTGAATTAACAGGGCGACTATCTGAACATCAAGAGCATCAAGGCGTAGAGTGCGAACCTCGCCAGCAAGCTCCCTGTAGGGCTGCAACTCACCAGTGAGATACATTTTCGGGTACTGTAATATCTGCACAATGGTATGTCCGCTATGAGCAACGATGATATGGTGGAACTCCGAAGTCAGACGGTTTGTAATATCGAGGATCTCTGCCTCACTACGGTAGAAAATACCGAAGACAAGATCCCAGGTTCCAGAGCTCTCTCCGACCCAGTAGACAGTGCCTAGGTTGTACAAGAGCTGATGTAATCGTTCGCGCTCTCCTGGTACGTTTCGCACACGGAGATAGACTTTGTACAGACGATATCCAACGCGTGTTGGATTGAACGAGGATGTATAGCCGGTGATGATCTGCCGATCTTCGAGTCGAGCGATGCGATACTCGATGGTCTGACGCGAGCGTTTTACCCGGTCGCTCAGCTCTACACTCGATATCCGACAATTTCGGTCGAGCTGACCGAGTATCTCTCGATCAAGTTCATCGACTTCTGCACGCTGACTCATGTTGATGACACTCCGATTGCTCAATTCCGGCCCTGGCAGAAGGTGCTAGGTAACAGGTGCTAACTATCTGGTAATGAGCAAGACTATCGGGATAATTTGGCATTAACAATATGTAATGAGATATATTAGATAAAAATGCCATAGAAGCATACAGCATAACCTTGGCATAAATAACAATTTATAAGGTTTAAGCGCATCAGTATAAAACTGATTTTACTAGATAAAGCAAATAACCATTTGAATAATCGAAAAAAATTTAGCTTAAATATCATGTTACCCGCGCATCTGCTACAAACGCCGTTCGTCTGTGGGCCTTAATATGGTGGGCATAAGAAAAAATATGGAGTATGCAGTATGGCACGTATAACAGTTATAGGGGCAGGCGGGGTAGGAACAGCGATTGCAGATAGGCTCAGTTTAGATGGGCATGAGATAACCTTAGTCTCAAGAGAGTTTGCCGGCTCACTGGAGAGTGCGGGCGGAATTACAACGTACAAAGCAGCAGGTATCGGATGTATCTTTAAGCCCAGCTCCCCGTTTGTTGGGAAGCTTGTGCTAGACAGCTATGAAGAGTGGATGGCGCTCGCACGCGACCAAAAAAACCGTGCGGTCATGGAGACCGATCTTCGAATTGTGACCCAGCCCAACGAGGAGATTAAGTATGCATCACAGGTAGAGGAGTTTAGGCGCATCGATGAGAACACCGCGCAGTATAAGACCTACTCTTTCAATCCGACAATACTCTTGCAAGACCGGCTCACCCAAATGCGAAAAAGGGGAGTTGTGTTTGAAAAACGTAATATAACAACTGAGGAAGTTAAATCGCTGAAGGAGGGGATGCCGCTTGAAGGCAGTGATTATACAGTTGAGGCAATAGGTCTCGCAGCTCGAGACATACACCCCAATATAGGTCTGTATCCGATTGCGGGTGTGCTTGTACACTATATTGATCGTGACACAGGAGATCTCCGTGACTCCTACATGTGCGAGGATAAAGCCCTATACGTTGTGACGCGCCCATCGCTTCAGGGAAAGGAAATAATTCTGGGAGGAACGTTTTTGGAGCACATTGGCTATATGTCCGACGTGGAACGTCAAAAGCACACAGATACGATTATCGATAACGCCAAGCAAGAGTTCTGCTCCAGGGGGTTCGATCTAAATCGCCTAGCGAATGGGCCACGCTGCACTACAGTGGGCTATCGCCCTGGGATGTCGGGTGACCCCGTTATTCAGCAAAACGGAAAGGTGATGGTCGTAACAGGCTTTGGTGGTCAAGGTTTAGTGACCAATTTCGCAGTCGCAAAGATTGTTTCTGACCAGATCGGTGCAGTTCCGCCGGATCACTTTTCCGGCATTCAATTGCCACGGTCGTCAAATACGTAGAAGGAGTGGGGAATAAGCTGGGTTAGAAGTCTCTCAGAATGTGGGCCCATACCCAGGGGAGCAGCGATGCATAGGCCGCACCAAGCCACTGATGGTCTTGATCCCTTCGTTCTGGCCGGTTTTTATCCAAACGTGTGCGCAATCGGTATTATGTTGCGGATGAGTACCATCAGAGAAATAAACGGCTTTTTCTCTCCGATTTTCAGCGAGTGTTGCCTCAATAAGTCTTGAGAACTCCTACTGTGCTACTTTATCGGCTTGGCTTGGTATGGCCTATGGTTTTTTGTAAACGAAATCAAGTAGGCGCAGGAGATGCCGCTACCCACTAAGGCAGTACGTGACATTGTATGTTACCTGAATATGCCCCCTGATTGAATGAACTGTCTGGCAGAGTATTTCCTCCAAGTGGTGAGCGAGCTTTTTTAGAGCTTTCTCTTAGCCGCGCTGGTAGATTCATTTTGTTATGCGCTCTAAGTGAAGCCTTAGCTCTGTGTCTGCCGCCTGAGTTAGTGAGAAGGTGGGTGACAAACGGCTTATAACTAAGCATTTAGAGCATCTCTTGCCGGTTTACTTGGTAGTAGGCTACCCTCGCAGCAAAGCCTTAGCAACGATGTGACTAAATTGCTTTTAGTCTGCATAATGAGTGACCGAGTTGCGTGGCTAAAACACTTCCTCGCTCTAGGACCGAGACTATCCATGGCAGTTGAAATTTTACAACCAGGTGCGCCCTTAGCAGAAAAATTTAATGCAGCAGTAGCGAGTATATTCCAGGTGCTCAATCAGCAACCTCAGGGCAGTCCACTCGTCGTGGCTCTCTGTGGAGGGCGGAGTGTAGTGGGTCTGCTACAGGTGTTTTTGCGTCAAGCGGTTCATCAGCCCTCGGAGATTCTCAAGCGCCTGCAATTCTTCATGGTAGATGAAAGGATTGTCCCGATAACTCATCCAGATAGTAATTTTGGCGGGCTTGCTCAGCAGCTATTTAATAGTCTTATTGAGCAAGGTGTTATCAAAGCGACACAGCTGCACCCTCTCACTATTACCGGCGATGATGTCCATGATGCGTGCGCCGGATATCTACAAGAGCTTGAGGCTAGTGGCGGTAAGTTTACAGTTGTAGTGGTCGGTATGGGTGAAGATGGACACATCGCAGGGCTATTTCCGCATCACCCGGCCTTATCGAGCAGTGCAAAGGCATTTATCCCATTTTTCGACTCACCAAAACCTCCCGCAGCGCGCGTGACAGCGAGCCGTGAGCTTGTTACCGGGGCATCGCTGGGTGTGCTGCTAGCTCTCGGAGAGGCTAAGCGTCAAGCTTGGCAGATGCTTAACTCAGACACTTCTTCAATCGAAGAGTGTCCGGCTAAGATGGTAGCCTCGATCCCACGCTGCGTGGTGGTCAGTGACCTAGAGAGCTGAGCAGCGGGCAAGAGCTGCGTATAGGTATACGGAAAATGCCTATAAACCCTGCGCGAGTGATTTTTGAAAAAAATCACTCGCAATAGCAGGGCGAGCGCAATCTTGGCACATGAAGATCAAGGTAACAGCCAAATTGAACGCTTGTGGCGATTCTTAAAGAAAATCGTCTTATACAATCTGTACTACGAGCGATTTGCTGATTTCAAAGCCGCGATTCTCAAGCTTCTTTGCTAACATCAAGCAGTACCGTCCAGAGCTAGAGTCTCTCATGACATTAAAATTTCACACGCTTAAGAACATAGGAGTTTGTTGTCTTCTACGGCGCAACTTGGCTGTTCCCTTGATCTTCATGGGCCAAGATTGCGCTTGCCCAGCAATTCTCATTCATTTTTTTCAAAAATGAATGAGGCTGGGTTTAATTAACGAAAAAGACGTTTTTAACGGGTAAGCATAAATAGCAACTTTAAAAACTGCCGAGCAGCTACACAAAAATAACCCCAGCCTAATTCATTTTTGAAAAAACCAATCACGCTGGGTTTAACTCTGCGCGAGGCTAAGAAAAAGTCGCTGATACGCCCTCGCTGTGGCACGGTGAGCCCATTTTGGGCCTTAGACACCTACCATGAGCTAGCAGCTTGCCACAGCAGCCGCCTTAGATTCTAGTGCAGCTAAATACCCAACTGGCGTCTGGCCTCATAGAGTGCGATAGCCACAGCATTGCTAAGGTTTAGGCTGCGCACGTAATCGGTTACTATCGGAATTTTCAGTATCTGCTCGCTTGGGTAGCGAGATAAAAAATCCTGACCGAGCCCCTTGGTTTCACTACCGAATACCAGAGAATCATTAGGTCCAAAATCAGCCGATGTATAGACGCGCTCACCAAATTTTGAGAAGAGCCAGATGCGACCCGTGTTAGCATTCGCAAGATAATCGTCCCATGACGGATGTCGGAACAGCTTCACGTACGGCCAATAATCGAGGCCAGCGCGCCGTACGGCCTTTTCGGTAATTTCAAAGCCTAAGGGCTCTACCAAATGTAGGGGGGTGTCTGTAGCTGCACAAGTTCGCGCAATTGAGCCTGTGTTCTGAGGTATCTGAGGTTCAACAAGTACGATATGCACAGCGATTTCCCGGGTGCCAATACGTTAGCACAAATATAGACCAGTTCTGGCCCAAGAGGTTCATTTTTTTCTCTGCTCAGGGTATATACACTTTATGCTAAATTCAACTCTCATACAAAGAATAGAAGTGACCCCAGATCTGCTTATCTTGCGCGTCAAGCCGGATGCGGGGGTTCCTGAATTTAAACCCGGTCAGTACGTTGCTCTTGGATTACCAGGGGAGGCCGCTCGTTATCCAGGGGCAATGCCTGAGGCAGAGCCCCAAGCTCCTGATAAATTGATCAAGAGAGCCTATTCGATCGGGTCGTCTCCGACACAGCGTGAGTTCTTGGAGTTCTACATAGCAGTGGTCCCCGATGGCTCGCTGACGGCTAGATTAGCTGCTCTCAAAGAGGGTGACCGTTTGTTTGCTCAACCCAAAGTGACCGGAACTTTCACGCTAGAGGGATTGGCTCCAGAGAGGAATCTGGTGTTGGTATCTACCGGCACTGGATTAGCTCCGTTTATGTCGATGGTTCGCACAGAAGCTGTATGGACTGGAGCTCGTCGCATCACCGTTGTGCATGGGGTACGTTACCCATCGGATTTTGCCTACGCTGATGAATTGAGCTCCTATCAGCAGAGTGGCAGAGGGCTGGTCTACTTACCGATCGCCAGTAGGGCTGGTGATGAATATCAGGGAAGGAAGGGTAGAATCCAGCGGCTTTTCGAGGATCAGGTAGTAATACCTGACCCGGCGGTTGATTCAGTATTTCTGTGTGGCAACCCGGCTATGATCGAGGACCTTGAGCGTTATTTAACTGAGCGCGGCTTCGTGCTGCACTCTAAGAAGACACCAGGTAACCTGCACGTTGAGAAGTACTGGTAGTATAAACCCTGCGCGAGTGATTTTTGAGAGAAATCACTGGCAATAGCCGGACGAGCGCAATCTTGGCGTAGTCAAGTTGCGCCGTAGAAGACAAAAAAACTCTAGCTGTAGAAAGAGACTATCTAGTTGCTGATAAAAGTGGGACCAGTGATGGCTGAATAGGTTTTTAACCAAGCAGGAACTTAAAAGCACTTGAGCAAGAGCTCCGGCTGGAGCGCTATGCGCGCTTCTTGAGACAGGATTAAGTGCATATTGTTGCTCGATGCAGGCAAGTCATCAGAGAGCATCGCGGAGTACCTCTTTTTGAGCGGCAACACCGTCACTAACTACCTTAAAAAAATATCAAACAGGTGGATTAGAGGATTTGGTGTCTGACGACTACCAAGGGAGCGAATGTCGATTAAGCAAAGTTCAACAACGAAAGCTCGCCCAACACCTGGAGGAAACGCTCTATCAGACAGTTTCATCAATCAGGGAGCACATTCAGGTAACATACAATGTCACGTATAGCCTGAGTGGATTGCGGCATCTCCTGCGTCGTCTCGATTTCGTCTACAAGAAACCAAAGGCTATACCGGGCAAAGCCGATAAAGTGGCTAGAGGAGGAGTTCTTAAGATTAATCGAGTCAAAACTCGCCGACATATTCTTATGTGGGGGCAGAGAGAAACGGCCATTTATTATGCTTCATGGCACTCATCCGCAACATAATACCCATTGTGCACACGGTTGGATCAAGAGGGGCCAGAACAAAGAGATCAAGACCAACAGTGTTATACAGCTAGGGGGCAGGCAACGGGTCAATATCAATGGAGTCGTAAATGCACATGATCCCACCGATGTAGTCATAGAGGAAAGTTCATCCATTAATGCTCAGTCAACAATCGCCCTGCT
>JBKCMS010000093.1:0-16059 GCA_046300175.1 Pseudomonadota bacterium
AACTAAGTCGCTTGAGTATCTCTGCTCTTTGCTGCGGTGTGTGTTTTAGCTTTTTCATCGACTACCCTCGAAATATTGATGACGCTTAACACTATCGATAATTTTGCAGCGCGGTTAGAGCGGCGCTGGGTGGACGGTTACGGTGATTCATGGATTAGGCAGTGGTAAGGTCCAACGTGCCTCTCACGAGATGCTTTCACGCTATAGCGCGGTGCGTGCCTTCCGAATCAACGACGCCAATCCCGGTGAGACCGACGTGTACTTCGATGCAGACAAAATAAAATTAAAAAGATCTACATAGCGGAAACGCACTTCAGAACCTGAGGTGCTTTACCGTATGGCCCTGATTAATCAGTTGCTTTAGTGAATCTATGCCAACACGAAGGTGTTGCTCTACAAATCTAGCTGTCACCTTCTTATCGCTCTCCTCGGTTTTAACCCCTTCTGGTATCATCGGCTGGTCGCTCACCAAAAGCAGCGCACCGGTCGGCAGTTCATTGAAGAAGCCAACCGTAAAGATGGTAGCGGTTTCCATGTCGATCGCCATAGCTCTAATACGCTCAAGGTACCCTCTAAACTCGGCATCATGCTCCCATACCCGGCGATTAGTTGTGTAAACCGTCCCAGTCCAGTAATCGAGCTCGTGATCTCGAATCGTAGTTGATACCGCCTTCTGAAGCGCAAATGCAGGAAGTGCAGGCACTTCGGGCGGAAAATAGTCAGCCGAGGTACCCTCGCCACGTATGGCTGCTATGGGAAGGATCATATCCCCTATCTCATTCTTCTTTTTGAGCCCCCCACACTTTCCAAGAAACAGCACTGCCTGCGGCTCTACGGCGGAAAGAAGGTCCATTACAGTAGCTGCAGTGGCACTGCCCATACCGAAATTTATAATTGTTATGCCCCCTGCACTCGCGCACTGCATCGGTCGATCCTGTCCTATCACCGGAACACCGTGCCACTCAGCAAAGAGCTTCACATAGTTGCTAAAGTTAGTGAGAAGGATGTATTTGCCAAAAGCTTCTAGGGCCTGTCCGGTGTAACGCGGCAACCAGTTTCGTACTATTTCATCTTTGGTTTTCATAGTATTTCATCTTTAGCGGCCGGAGAGACCGCTTACACAAAGGAACAACAGAACAAGTACCACGGCGACCTTCTCCCGGACAAGCGGCTGAAACGCCTTGCGAAACGACTTGGCTGGATCGCCGTAAAAAGACTCACCAAATATCCGAAACGAGGAGTAGCCATTAAGCGCAAGAGTGACTATGAAGCAGACCGCTACCGGCCAAGTAGACTCGGCAAAATGATGGAGCATCACCTCACTACTAATAAAACCTAAGGTGCCGGGGAATCCCACCAACGACAGTATGCAGACTAGGAATGCGATTCCCAAAAATGGGTAGGCGATGCCTAGCCCAGAACCCCTATCGAGTTCCTCGGCCCCCAACCGATCGCGCAACATTCCAAGAATAACTAGCAAACCGCTAATCGCGACTATAATGTTAGCGAAATCGAGCAAAAAATCAGGAACCGCCTCGTTTCCTGATATCTTTACTGCAAGAATCAAGAGGGGTACATGAAATAGATAGAGCGTCGAAACAATCTGACTCAAACGACGCTCCCCGAAGAGCAAAAACGCTGAATAAAGCAAATTGGCTCCGCATCCGTAGGTCAGCAACAGATCGAGCAGCCAATCACCAGAATAGATTAATGGATACAGCTTACACCACACTAGAAAACCGATGTTTAGACGAGTTATAACTGCAAGCCCATAGCGCGCTGGCGCGGCGAATAAAGGCTTCACCCAAAAATGGAATGGGAAAGCCCCCAGCAGGATCATCATGAGTACGCTACTCAAGACCTTTAGATACCGCGGTAGATTCCCCGCGTGAGCCGCAAGTTCATGAAAGGTAGATATGCCTTCAGAAATGCGGAGCAATGTAAAAAAGGTAAAGCCAATGACCACCACCAGGATCGACGCAAACGAAACAAGCACGAATCGATCCTGCTTTCGACTTACCTGGTATACGTCTGTCTGGCTTACTTTGAGATGAATTATTAGTGCCGCCGTCACTATCAGGAAGAACAGCTCCGTGTTCTCACATAATAATGCAAGACATACTAATAACTGTATCATCAGCCAGTATGCGGCTGTGCGTGTTGCAAACACACGATTACCGAAGGCGATGAACACCACACAATACATAAAATTGAACAGCATTCCGCAATATGCGCTGATTGGCTCAAGCTCAATCCAAGATGGTAGGAATACGATCGGCTCCACCGCGTACGAAGGATTAAGACCTGACACAAAAAAAATCAGCGCTGAAAACGGGAGAGTGATTCCTGCCATCCGACGAACTGTAGGGGTCGATAGATCTAAAAGTGACATGCAGAACGCAAGCACTCCTGGAAAAAATGCCACAAGGGTGTTCGCAGACCTCACAATGTTCACCTTCCGCCTCCTCTACCATCATGATCCCGTCCTTCCAGGCGATGAGCAGCTAAGTGGACGCTCTTTAATGGATGGCGCAGGTAGAACATCACATGTCGCACCGCCTCAAGAATAATCTCTCCAAAAGCCTGCTCGAAAGCGCGACAAGCTCGGCCAACAGACTCGGCGAATCCGAGTAAGCTCAGCCTACCAAAGGCCCCGTCAATACTCTCCCAAAACGCGTATGCGTACTGGGAGAAGGCGCGATTACCCTTAACTGGTTGAAAAGTAACTTTGTCTCGGCCAAGCACATGCTCAAAAGCATACCGATCGTGCATGACCGAGGCGGCATTCAAAAGTTGATAGGTCCTAAGCATTGCGTGGCTTACAAAATGAAATATCGCCAGTTGATTAAATCCCAACGCTACCTCAATAAACATGAATCCCACCTGAGCCATCGATGCGTATGCGAGCATACTCTTTGCATCACTCTGAATGCGCCCTACTATCGTGGCATACCAGATCGAAAATAAACCTACTACAACCATACAGACAGCGACCGACCGAGGTAGCCCATAAACATGAGCAGCGCGCAGCATAAGATACATTCCAGCATGTACCGAAAGACCGCCATAAAAAATCGCGCTAGATGGAGTAGGCCCCTCCATAGCTTTAGGTAACCATCTGCCAAATGGAAACTGCGCCGACTTTCCGATCGCCGAGAGCAGACAGGCAAAAAGTATGGCCAGGTGAGGATGCTGGTCGGCGCGCTCAGAAAAACCCTCTATCCCGTGATGCATAGCCAGCAAAGTTGCCACTAGAATACCCGAGTCAGTGATTCTATAGGCCCAAAAAGCTCGTAATGAATTCGAGACCGTCTGCTTTCTGAATGCAAAAAATGAAATCAGAAGCGCCGAGGTGATCCCGATCAACTCCCAGCCTATGTACACCGTTGGGAGACCTGCTCCCTGAAAGATGGCGTGAATACCTACAAGAAAGATGTGATACAGAATAAAAAACCGGAAATACCCCGGGTCACGGTGCAAGTATCGCGATGCAAATAGCCCTACTATCCCTCCCAAAAAGCAGCTAATCAGAACAAAGCTGACGGAAATGCGATCTATTCGCAGGGCGAATACAAGGTCCTGGGTAGATAGACTGACAAGTCTAAGAGCGCCGATCTCTAGGGGCTTCCCGCTCGATACTACATAAGTTGAGCACACTATGCCGGCACAGATAGAAATTACCTGAGATACGGTCAAGCATTTTTTTATGAATGATTCCCGCACATCATGCCGCACAATTCGGTCAAATATAATCGCAATGAGTGCAAGCACTGGTGCACCAATGATGAACTTACCTACTGTACTAAGCCACCAGATACTCATTGTGCCTCCTGCAAATGACCAAAAGGCAGATGGCCAGCTCGGCCGAGGCACCACTCACGAAGATCTGTAATACCAGGAACTGCATCTCCCGATGGCTCATATAGCTCGTACTCTCCATTTGAGTGACGCCACATTAAACATCCCGTATCAGGGTTCTTTAGCACGACTCGCATCCAACCACCCGAGAAACTCCGCGATATCATGGCGTCAGACAAGATCGCGCCCTCGAGTTGGTCTCTTGTAGCCACCACCACCAGCAACTGCCTGACGGGCTCGTGAATCTCGATCATCTGCATGGGCAATCCCGTCCTTAGGTCGCTTGACGTGCCATTCATCACACCTACTAGAGAAACAATATTGTGCGGAAGCTTAGTGCCCGCCCCGTAGACTTCGTTATCCATGGCAGAAAATAGATATTCTAGATTTATACCACCGCAGACAGGAACCACCGCTCGTAGTATACCCAACAAAATTGAGCCATCTGAATCAATCATTGAATCGTAAGAGACGAGAAACGAACGACGATCAAGAAACATACCCCGCGTCACTTCACGAGGACCAACTACGCAGATTGCATTTGTCGCGTGGCCGTACTCCGGGCGAGCCTCGGCCAACATATACGACCGTGAAAGCGCCTCCTCTGCCGCCTGATCGACACTTTTTATACCAGCCTGAACAAATCTACGACATCGTTCAAAGGCGTTCTGTTTCGTGGCTTCTACCAAATCACGTTTAATCCGATCAAAAATTATGCGATGCGACTCTGGTACTCGATCTGCATCAAAGTACTCCACTTGATCACTGCACGTATTATGAAAAGCGCCTAAAAAAAAGGTCGTATCTGGTATGGATATATTTGCACGCTCCCTTACGATCCGACGCACTTCTAAATCATTAGCCATGACGCATATCGCGCGAGCATTAATTCTGCCGGGACGGCCGCCACATGCACCACAGTCGTATGCGGATCTGAGTGGATTGTTGCGACTGGAGGAACCATGACCAACAAAAACCACCATATCGGAGAAATCTGAAACTAATCCTATACCCCTAAGAACATTTATGACCCGAACTGCCATCTCTTCAGGTGTGTATCCTGGCATTGAGGAATCTGCGAGAGGGTCTATTGCCACCTGCAATTCGTGCAAATCAGCAGGAATAGTTGGCTCACTTCCGAACAGGTAACCCATTTTGCGTAAGGTACGCGGGAAGATGACTCCAAGCACCATTGGAACCAGCGAAACACATCCCGCCAATGAAAGTAACATATTGTGTAGCCACGATCCCGCCCCACGATTCACGTAACCAGAGAGTCTAAACCACAGTGCCTGCTTCTTCCGATACTTAGAGAGGTGCGACTCAAAGCCCTCACGCGGCACCTCTCGTATTGCATGAGTCGGTTTTATAATCACCGGACAATACGAAGCAGAGGCCCCGCTCATCACGGTATAATTGGCATCAACCCCGAAGAAACCAGCGGTTCCATAAGTAGTATAAGCAGCGTCGCGAGCTTCAAGATGCCGTCTAATAGACTCTTCGCGATCATCGATGCAAAAGACAAACTGAGCCTTTGCATTGCTTGCTCTGGGCGCTTGTTTGCTTGACTGAGCCAAGAGGTCTAGAGCTCGGTTATAAAGATTGTGTTCGTACGTCAGGTGCCAAATACGGCGTCGCCGTATCTGGTCAAAACATAGCAGCTCACGAATCAACGGAACGACGCGATCCGGTGCCTCTATAAGGTTTCCACCGAGGTTAAGCTCAGTGAATAAAGAAAAAACATGAAAGGCCGTGGTATACAAGCCATCAAGCACATGAAGATCTTCGTTTGAGTCTGGAAGCTCTGCGCACTTTGCCAGGAATAAAGAAGAATCCGCGGCACACTGTCGCAAAAGTAATCGCACAGCAAGATACTCGATAAACCTCGGCTTTATCTGATCTTGCTGGCCGTGGAGCAGTTCTGGTCGCTGCTCAACAAGCGAGATGTATCCAGCCCAACCCTTTAAAGAGAGAGCCTCTCGTAAGATGTGCTCATAGCGATTTTCCGGCAGAACTCCACAACTGTCGAGAAGCTGCCCAACTAAATCCTCTACCGCTTCTGGGATCACCCTGTATTTTGACACGGAGCGACGTAACGGCTCGATCCATGCCGGAATTCCGAAATGGGCCACATCCACCATCCGCAGGAAACACGATAGCATCCCATCCTGGCGATCTGGCATAAGCTGATTTGAGAATCCAAGATCCAGATATTCTTCACAGAATCTGATCATCAGTGGATTGACCATGTCTTCAAGGATTCGCTCGCTACCTTCACCTTGACTTGGAAACCTCGCTTCCCATACCTCTGCCACGGTCATAAGAGCAGCAGCCCACAAAACCGTACGCTCGTGCTTAGTGATATCCCCGTCTCTGGGGATAGTACGTAAAATTCCCTCAAGACCCTCGGCAGCCTCGAAATTTAACTGATGAAGACTATCACGGCGGTTGACACAAGCACCGTGAGAGTCTAACCAAGTATGGAGTCTGCTTGAATCGATCCGCTGGTGCTTAATGGCTCCAGCAGATTCACGGAGCAACCACTTGATCTCCTGAAACCCTTCGACTGCCGGTGAGGATATAAGAAACTGCCTAAGTATCTCTCTGAATGCGATCCCCTGAAACGATTCGCCATGAGGCGCTTCGGCTTCTAGAACCTGATCTAAGTCTCTAGCCGTTATTCGACCGCTACGAAAGTGCTCCAGGTAGCGCTGCTCTGGCAGAAATGCCTCGGCGCCATATACCTTAGCTGCCTCAATCACCGCGTCCTCAAAGGGTAGGTGTTCAAACGCATGAAGCGTGTTGTGGTGGATAAAAACATCAATCGGCCCCTGAGTTGGCAAGAGATGGCTCACCGATTCGACGATCGAACGAACATCTGCAGAGGACTTCATGGCGAGTAATAACCTACCCTAGTACGGTAAGAAGGCCGTATCGACGCGGCTCTGCTCTGCGCGCTGCTTCGCGGTGGTGACTCATTGGTGTCAATCGGTCAAGGTCGACAATTTTAATATCATGCTCTTTCTCTGCCGTACGCAGCTCATGCATAAAAGTGTGGTCCACGTAGAGCACTTTTGAGAAATCCAGAGTCACCGGTGAGCCGTTAGCCTCGGCCAACCTCGATTTAAAACCTATAACGTTGCCAAATATGCACGCTGCCGGCATGCTAAACCGCATACGCCCATCGGTACCAACTGTCCCCCTCGGGACAGATGAGAAGAGCGAGCCAAGTGGAGCTCCTAGAGCAGCACTTACCAGGTACTCAGTGACCATACCTACAATCACCCCCACCAGTAGGTCCGTCAACAGTGTAGCTACTATCGTAACGATGAATACCATCTGTTGATCCCGCCCAATTTTCTTGCAGAGCCGGAAGTTTCGCGGAGATGCGAGTCGGTATCCAACCACACAAAGGACTCCAGCTAATGCAGCGTTTGGGATCAGTTGAATCACGGGAGTTAAGAGAACTACAAAAATTAGCAAAGACAGGCCGTGAAAGAAATTAGCCCAACGAGTACGCGCTCCGTAAGTTATATTTGCGCTCGAGCGAACGACCTCAGCGATCATAGGCAACCCGCCGACTAATCCGCTTACCAAATTACCGACACCGACTGCAAAAAGATCCCTGTTCATTCCTGACTTTCGCTGGTGGGGATCTAGTCCGTCAACCGCTTTACAGGTCAACAAAGACTCCAGGGACCCGATCAATGCAAAGAGAACAACAAACTTAAGTGAGGTGCCACTAAACAAGACACTAAAATCAGGAAAGGTAATCCCGCCAAAAAACGCTGCTGGCAAACTCACTAAATAACGCTGATCCACCGTGTAATCCAGGGAGTACCACCTATATGTGTGCACATGACTAAAATCAAAATAAAGGCAGAAGCATATACCAGCGATCACTGCTGCTAGCGGTCCTGGAAAGAAGCGAGCTAAGGGACCGAATATTCTCGCTGCAAACACTACTATCGCAACGCTAGCTACCCCAACTAGGGCAACCTCTGGATTCATAACAACGAGCGAATGCGGAATTTCAAGGAGAAGAGGAATCGGCTCACGTGCCAGCGGCTTCACCCCCAGTAGCGGGTGTATCTGCTTGGCTAGTATTATTATGCCGATTGCTGCCAGCATTCCATGAACTACTGAGGCCGGAAAAAAGTCAGCTAACCGACCGAGCTTAAATACGGCGAAAGCAATCTGAATGACACTAGCAGCAACTATCGCTGCTAACGTGTATCGATATCCCGCACTCATATCGCCTTGGCCAAGCGCCTCTACGGATGCCACCGCGATAGCTATTAGCCCAGCGGCAGGCCCCTTAATCGTCAATCTGGAGCCCGCAAGGGGCCCAACTATAACCCCTCCGATTATAGCTGTGATGACCCCACCAAACGCTGGAAAACCGCTGGCCATAGCGATACCCAGACACAACGGCAATGCAATCAACGAAACGAGCAATCCAGCAACTGCATCAGCTTGCCAGTTCTCTCTGAGGCCCTTGAGGCCGTCGTGTGGTATTGAGTACGCGAGTCCAGGTGACTTCGCTGCGGAAGAATCCATACTAATCTCCTAGTCTTAACAATTAGAGCTAATAAACCCTGCGGTGTGACTTATGCAATCACAACAAATCACAGAGCCAGCACAGCTATAGAAACACTACAGTCTGCTGCCGACGGAGATACAGGAGCGACTTAAACTTATAAATTTTTACGTCAACGCCTAGTACACCGTCATATCAGGCCTTAAAGTCGAGTCTAGTCGTCGTATAGCGGCAGGCTACGGCTCGGCATCGGTCGATGTGCAGGACATGCTACGCCCAGAAAGCTCGACTAGTCAACCTGTCGTCTTTGTCTCTGTGACAACTCGCGGGCACGCATTGCTTTTGTTGAGCAACTTTATCACCTCTCCCGCTGCCACAAATCCCATAACCCCTGTTACGTACACGGCACTTCCAAGCCCATCATTACAGCTCTTGCGGCCCTGTTCGGACATTGCGCAGCTGCCATCTTCATTAAGCTCACGCTGACCGCGCTGTTTCGGCGAATAGACGCACGGCACGTTAAAACGAACGCGCTCGCCCTTCGGAAATCCGTAGTTTTGTCGGAGCTGCTTACGAACGATCTGCAAGAGCGGATCGTGAATCGTGCGAGCAAGGTCAGCTACAGTGATAGCTGCTGTATCTCTCCTATCACCTCCTGAGCCGACAGTTATCACCGGTATTGACCTCCGAACGCACTCAGCTATAAGAGTTGTTTTGTTTTCATTACGATCAATTGCATCGAGCACAACATCAAAGCCCTGAGCTAGTATCTCATCTGCGGTGCTTTGAGAGAAAAATTTACGTACTGCTCTTACACGACAGCTCGGATTAATGTCCGCTACCCTCGCAGCAAGTAGCTCTGCCTTTGATTGGCCAACAGTCGCACTAACAGCTTGGACTTGGCGATTGATGTTAGTGATGCAAACATCATCTAGGTCAACTAGTGTTAGGCTCCCGACTCCGCTCCTCGCCAATGCCTCAACGCTCCACGAGCCCACCCCGCCGAGCCCAATTACACACACCGAAGCTGCTCGTACCAACGAGAAATGCTCAGCACCCAACAGTTGATATGTGCCTCGAAACCGTGCATCTACCTCTTCCATGCACCACAGTGTAGCACATCTGCTGTGGTAAGGAATTAGACGACATCGTTCAATGGGTGAGTTTCCTTCTGTTACAGCTAATGAGATTGCGCCTATAGTAACCGGTATGCACGATTCCGATATTGTCATCGTTGGAGCAGGAATTACTGGGTTGCGAGCTGCACTTGAGCTTACAAAGGCCGGGCTCTCAGTACTCGTGGTCGAACAAAACGAGACCGTCGGTGGTCGTATGCGTACCTCTTTGATACAAGGTTGCAAGATCGACCACGGCTTTCAGGTGCTGCTGACCAGCTATCCTGAGTTAAAAACCCTGCCATCACTCAGAGACCTCAATTGTCGTCCATTTACCTATGGTGCTCGTGTAAGAATCGACTACACTTGGAGTGACTTGGTAGATCCCCGGCGGCATCCGGGACACTTTTTGCGCGCAATTAAAAGCCCGCTTGGCAGTATTGCTGATCTTATTCGTTTTGGGTTATGCGTCTATGGTCATGCCTATAGGTCGCCATCCTTGAGTGATATCTCAACCGCTTCAATGATCGATAGCTGCCGATTCTCTAGGCGCTTTTCTGATGGCTTCCTAAAACCTTTTCTTCGCGGAGTTTTGCTTGATCCGGCCCTCCACACCGACTCGGCTCTTGCTCGGTTTTACCTGCGTACGTTTGCACAAGGTGGCGCAGCGCTACCCGCTGGTGGAATTCAAGCATTCCCAGAGCTTCTAGCTGCGACGCTAGGTCGAGAGCATCTTCTGCTTGGAACAAAAATCTGCGGTTTGGCGAAGAACAGGGTCACACTTGAAAACGGCGAAGATATATCAGCTAAGCACATTATCTGTGCGAGCGATGCCCTTTCAGCAGCCGCTCTAGGTGGACCGGAACAGACATCTCCCCATTGTGGCACTAAGACGATCTATTTCCTGGCCGAGCGGCCTCCTTATCCCGAGCCGATTATCGTTTTAGACGGTGACTCGACAGGACCAATCAACAATCTATCCGTACCTTCGAATGTTCAGCCTAGCTACGCTCCGGCCGGGCAGGCGCTTATCTCCGCATCAATAGTCGGCGCAGCCCAGCAATACCCAGAAGCTGACCTAGTCACTGCTGCGCGTCGTCAGTTGCATAGTTGGTTTGGCTCACAAGTCGCCAAATGGGAGCACATAACTACCATTACGATCCCAAACGCCCTGCCTGCTAGACCCCGAATGGCCTCGGGTTGGATACAGAAAGACGGAGTCTTGTTTGCCGGTGACTACCTCACCTACGGATCGCAAAACGGAGCCCTGATGGCAGGAAGACAGGTCGCGCAGGCGGTAATCAACGGGTTTAACGGGAATGCAGATATCGTGATACTCTAATGTTGACTATGGTTGCGAAGCAGATAGTATCTACACGACGCTGGTCCCAGAGCAACGGCGCTTACCGAATAGGAATTCTGACCATTTTTTTTAATAGAGCTATATGCATACAATCTTCTCTTCGCGAACATGCAGCTACGGCAGCCCCACAGACAGGGCCGCTTGGCAACTAGAGGAGACTGCCGGACGAGTAAGAGAAATTATTGGACGATGCAAGAAAAACGAAACTGCTCTGGTCGTACCGAACCTAGGCCGATTTATTGAAGGGCTTGACCTACAAACAGCAGCTAAACTAGTCAAGCCAGTGACAGCTGCGATTAGTAATAATAATTGGGAGGCGCGTTACGAGTTTGGTTGGAGCCGACACAACCGGTCTCTCCTTAATTTATGTGCATCTCCGCCAAATGCATCCAAGCAAGTTGACAGCGCAGCCTCAAAGACAGGTGGCGAGGAATCAACTGAATCAGTTCGAAAATGGGAGATGTTAGACAGCTTAATTACAATCCCTCTAAAGAGTCCAGGATATGGTGGCGTTGCAATACCATGGATAGGACGCTTGATTACCGAACTTGGATTGGAAACGGTAGCGAAACATACATTGTGGTTTGAGAGAGATCTGGGAGAAAAAGGTTGGCAATCAAGACTGGAATTCCCAAATAGCGAACTAAAACATTTTGTGAAACTGTGGTGTGAGCCTGTTAAGACAGATGATAGGGACCGTTCTCAAAAATAGCTGCTTCGCGCAGCTGAAGAGATACCACACGAGAGGAGGAAACGAGGCAAAATTCTCGGCGCTCTCGCGACGCAGTTTCATGAAATATGCGGGCTAAAGGTGGCAGGATTGCGCGTCGAAAAAACATTACTAAACCCTGCGCGCTTTCACGTATCTGCGCCATTTTTATTCTGATTAACTGCCGTTTTTAGGTTTAATCAGATCTGCGGCGACCAAGTACCAATCCGGTCCGACTCGGAAGATATAGCTGAATACCGCCACTATCCGAAGTCGACTCATAAACTACACTCTTGTCAATCCTACCATAGCCGCCAAAATCAGGATCGTCAGTAGTCATAACGGACGTGTACCGCCCGGGCAGACACGGAATGAACATTCCCTCGTACGATCTATGTGGATGAAGATTAAAAACGAACAGGACCTCACCGCGCTCAAACGCTAAAATCATGTCGCTAACGTGCTCGTAGCTCTTTTGTGGCCACTCGTTTTCAAGGATTCGATACTGCTCGGCCAGGTTCATCATCGAACGGTCGAACTCGGCTAAAAAGCGATACTTAAGTTGTGGATTGTCCCTTAGGCTCCACTGCCTACGTGCGTAGTGGTATGACCAATTATTTCCTTCTCGGGGGAAATCAACCCATTCGGGATGCCCGAACTCATTTCCCATAAAAGTAAGATATCCATTGCCAGCCGTTCCTAATGTAAGCAACCTGATAATTTTGTGCAGCGCTATTGCTCGATCAATCACTAGATTTTGGTCATTCTCCTGCATGTGCCAGTACATCTCTTTATCGGCCAACCAAAAGATAATAGTCTTATCTCCAACAAGTGCTTGGTCGTGCGACTCGCAATAGCCGATCGTTCGCTCTTCAGCGCGCCGTGCCGCTAGCTCCCGCCAGATATCAGCTACGTTCCAGTCTTCATCACGGGAATGTTTGAGAAGCTTAATCCAATAATCAGGCACACCCATCGCTAATCGGTAGTTAAAACCAACCCCCTGCATCTCCTGAGGAGCAGCTAGTCCCGGCATACCACTTACCTCCTCAGCGATAGTAATGGCATCAGGCCTTAGCGTATGTATTAGCCTATTAGCGATCGCTAAGTAAGCGACTGCATCTTCATCTACGTTGCTGCAGAAGTAATGATCATACGAGGAGACTCTTGAACCGAGTCCGTGATCACGGTAGATCATGCTGGTGACCCCATCAAAGCGAAATCCATCGAACTTGAATGTGTCAAGCCAATATCGGCAATTAGAGAGTAGCAGATGCAGAGTCTCTATCCTTCCATAATCAAATAATCTGGTATTCCAGGCTGGGTGCTCACCTCGAATTCCATCGTGAAAATACAGAGAGTAACTACCATCGAACTTACTTAACCCCTCGATCTCATTCTTGACGGCGTGTGAGTGTACGAGATCCATAACAACAGCTATACCCATGCCATGCGCCGCATCGACTAGGGCCATCAGGTCCTCTGGCGTTCCAAAACGCGACGAAGGCGCGAAGAAATTTGAAACCTGATATCCAAACGACCCGTAGTACGGATGCTCCTGTACCGCCATCAGCTGAATAGTGTTGTAACCTGCCCGTGCGATTTCGGGCAGCACACGCTCTGCAAACTCCTTGTAGCTGCCAACTTTTGCCTCCTCAGTAGCCATACCGACGTGGGCTTCATAGATTCTTGGGGCACAAGCGGCAACTCTAAAAAGTGGATACTGCCACCTGTAAGGCTCCTCTGGTATCCAAACCTGGGCACTGAAAACCAGCGATGTTGGGTCCTGCACTACTCGTCTGCAAAACGCCGGGATGCGCTCACCGTAACATTCGCGACCGTGCTCGTTCCAGTACACTAACAGTTTATAGTACATTCCGTGTGAGAGCCTTCTGCGGGGCAGTCGCAACTCCCAAGTTCCGTGCTCAAGACGCTGAAATTCATTGCTAGGATCGTACTGCCAATCGGTGTGGTCACCAATAAGCACGATCCGGGTTGCATGGGGAGCCCTCTCGCGTAGCACCCACTCGTTACCATCACTATGCAACCCAAAGTACTCATGGCCTAGCGCAAACTGTTCAAGCGATACACCACCGGCATGGATGCGGTGTAACTGGTGGTTAAAAACCCACATTCGGTGGTCGATTGCACCTCGATAGGGACGAAGCCAGGGATCTATTTCCACGATGGAGGGGCGAAGGCTTTCAGCTGATTGCATACAGAGAGTCTACGCGGAATCTGGTGTTGGTGTCACGACCCTCTGACGCCCAACTGAATAAAATTACCCCTTCCCCACTTGCTCTGTGTCATGCGCTCTAAGGCACCCAGCGCCAATAGAACGCGGTACTAGCAGGGGCCCTAGTGAGCCCGCATACTATCATCAATCGCAAAGGCCACCTTACATCGCACATGAAACCTTTGGACAGCGTCTTCGCGAACCGTAGCTGAAAACTCTGACACTGAGATGCTCGATATATTCCTTACTGTTCTAACCGCTTCAGCTAGGCAAAGCTGTACCGCGTCCTCCCAACTCTTGCTCGACTCAGCCTGCAACTCAATTATCTTTGAGATGCAACTTGTGGCAACTAATTGAGGTTTTGATTGATCTCTTTTCTGCGGTGCTACTTCGCTACTCATATTTCTCCTCCCGGCTCTGCTCTTGTTTCACTACCAGAACAGACTAACTAAACAGACCATAACGTCCATGACAATCGTGACCCTGCTTATTATCATAGCGGCAGGCATCCTGGCTGTTACTCTTAGCTCACTATGAACCCTGAATATAAAGAATCATCACACCAGAGAGATCTACCCAGGTATACCTCTATGGGCAGCGGCAGACAGACAGGCATGCTTGGATTGATAGCTGGAATAGCTATCGGATCGGCGCTGATGTACCTGCTCGATCCCCGGCAGGGTAACCGGCGTCGCGCACTCGCACGCGACAAGGTACGCAGCCTGGCCTCACAGTCCGGTACCACTGCTGGCAAAACATATCGACATCTTCGCAATAAGATCGAAGGGGCGATAGCCAACCTTGGAAACACCTTACGACCTGAAGGAGTGATCTCAGATCGCAAGCTTAGCGACCGAATCCGTTCAACGATAGGCCGGACAATTCCGCGGCCTCTCCAGGTCGATTTAGCTGTCCACGATGGCAGAGTTACATTACGCGGAGATCTCAAGCCTCACGAGGCAGGACAATTAGTACAGGCCATCGAACGTCTTCCAGGTGTAGTGAGTGTCAACAATCAGATAGTTGATTCGAGTTCGATGCAATAAAGTAATAAAAGAGCTCTTAATGAGGCTTTGCCTAGCCTTCTGTTTCGTAGCGCTGCTTCATATATTATTTACCTCGCCAATTAATAGCGAATGTCTGGCCCTTCCTCAAGTCCCGGACTCAGTAGTAGGCGAGATCAGCTATGTGAGGGTCAAACCCGGAGAAAGCCTGCTAGATATTGCACGGCAGTTTGGCATCGGATACGACCAGATACTAAGAGCAAACCCGAAGTTAAACCGTTGGATACCTGACGTTGGAGCACTTGTAACAATCCCCCATCTCTATATCCTCCCAGGCTCTACCCGCCGTGGAATCGTATTAAACATTGCTGAATTAAGGCTATATTTCTATCCACCACACCGGCAAAAAGAGTCTGCTGTCGTTATCACATACCCGGTCAGCATCGGCCGTATGGACTGGAGAACACCGCTTGGTCAAACATCAGTCGTTGAGAAGATACGAGACCCATCCTGGCGTCCCCCACCCTCAATAAGGCTAGAGCATGCTATTGAGGGCGAGATTCTTCCGGATATCATCGCAGGCGGAGCAGAGGATAATCCGCTCGGGCTATTTGCTCTAAGGTTAGGATTTCGCTCACATCTTATTCACGGCGTCGATGAACGCAAAGCATACGGAATCGGTATGCGCGTTACCCACGGGTGTGTACGTATGTATCCTGAAGACATAGAAGCGCTATTCTCAATGGTATCCGTTGGAACTCCCGTACTGATCATCGACGAGCCAGTTAAGCTAGGTCAACTTGGTGATAAACTTTTTATCGAGGTCCACCAACCACTGGACGGTGAAGATGACGAGGCTCCCATCTCGTCTCGAGTTTCTCCCGCGAAAGTGCTGGAGCAGATTACCCAGAGATTATACAGGTTAGGAATGGGTCGAACCGAGTCTTCTGTGCAGCTCGACGAGGAACAGATCGCGGAAATTACCAACCGTGGAGATGGAATCCCTACGGAAATTACAAACTCTGCGCTAGTGATTTTTGAAAAAAATCACTTGCAATAGCAGGGCGAGCGCAATCTTGGCCCATGAAGATCAAGAGAACAGCCAAGTTGCGCCGTAGAAGACAAAAAAACTCTAGCTGTAGAAAGAGACTATCTAGTTGCTGATAAGCGTGGGACCAGTGATGGCTGAGTAGGTTTTTAACTTAGCAGGAACTTGAAAGCACTGGAGCAAGAGCTC
>JBKCMS010000094.1:0-64778 GCA_046300175.1 Pseudomonadota bacterium
GCGCTTCAGAATAGCTACCTTCTCAGCTGCCTTAAAGTATCTACGTCTTCCCTTTCTTGCCATGGTACCTTCCTTCTAAAAGGCTCAGATACCAAGTTAGCTAGCATAGCCTGGGTTCCATTTCCACCAGAGGCATTACAAAGCGTCTGCTGCTAGCTCGCATATTTCATGAAACTGCGTTGCGGGAGCGCCGAGAATGGTGATTTTTCGGGCCCGAAGGGCGAATTCAAAAATCGATTTTCGGGGCTTAAATCGTATCGCGATACATTCCGGTCCGAAAATCGATTTTTGAGCCGAAAAAGCGCCGTTATCGTCGCTCGCAGTAGCAGGCTTCATGAAATATGCGGGCTAGAGCGGTTTCAACGCCGAGGAGATAAGGGATGAAATAGATGACTCTGCAACTCCTAATCTAGCCGAGAGCGCCGGATGAACTAGCATCTGAAGAGTGTCTGACCCAACAGTAGTGGTTAGCTGGGGATTGTTCGGTAAGCCAGGAGCTGCCAGACCGGCTGGAAATTTGGCTGGAGATGTGAATACCCGTATCTCATCCCACAGGTCTGCTTCGATAAACTGATTCAAAGTTGCAGTGCCGCCTTCAATGATAATCGATAGTATCTGCTTACGATAGAGTGCATTGCAAACCTGCATCGCAAGCGGTGAGTCAGGATCATATGGCTCCACCGAGATGTGAGGCTCGGTGCGTCTGTAGGGCGTTCCGCTCGGCGAGAATACGAGAGTTGGCGCATCAGTCTGCCAGAGCGCAAGGCTTGAGGGGAGTCGCTGAGCGTTTCCGATAACTACTCGCGTCGGTTGCCGGGGAGGAAGCTCGTGTTCATGATAGAGGTTGCAGTGTCTAGCCGTCAGGCGCGGGTTGTCTCCGCGAGCAGTAGCATTACCAACAGCGATCGCCATCTCTTGGCCACGCCAGTAGTGCACGAGGTGTTGAGAGATTTCGGAGCTGATAGTGACCGGTTCTCTGCTTAAGGGTGCAACAAGGCCATTTTGTGTCTGCGCCCACTTCAAAATGATGTAAGGACGGTGAAGTCGGTGTGACAGTATAAAGCGGCTGTTGGCCAGAACGCATGCGTCATGAAGGATTCCTTCGATGACTTCCAATCCGGCTGAGCGAAGGGTTTCAATACCCCGACCAGATACCTGTGGAAATGGGTCCCTACAGCCGACAACAACGCGGGGAATCCTTGAGGCGATGATGCGATCGACGCAGGGCCCTGTTTTTCCTATGTGCGAACAGGGCTCGAGGGTGACATAGATAGTTGATGCGGGCAGGTCAGCAGTTTTAAGTACGGCGTTGATTGCGTTTACTTCGGCGTGAGGCCCTCCGAAAAACTCATGGTGACCTTCACCAATCACTTTATGCTCTGCAACAATCACCGCTCCAACGGTTGGGTTTGGAAGTACCTGGCGAGTAGCTGAGGCTGCCAGCGCCAGGGCGCGCTCCATGTATCGATGATCCGCGCCGGTTACCATACTGTTACAAATTAGTTAGCGTTGCACGTTTAGGAGGTCGGCAATGTGCCGGCTGTAACGAATATTTCAGGGGTACCTCCAGGGGTGATATCTGCGCCGGTTTTATTCAACCACTCACTACGATTATTATCCTCGCTGGATTGTTTTAAAGACATTAGTAGCGTTCCACGTATCTCTGCGGGCAGCGATATCTCCTGGCCGACCCATGCAGGGGTTGAAGTTGGTATCTCATGCCCCTCCATGTAGGCATCCATCAGGCATTCGGCGAGGCGAAAAGGCACGCCGAAAGTCGGATCCGGGGTCAGAGATGTGCTCCTCTCGACAGCGCCTACGAATTGCATCGCAGCAGACCGGGGATATCCCATCTGCTCTAGTAGCAAGCTGGCTATCTGAACCGTAGTGCACTGCCACACCCGCTGCTCAAACTCTAAATCGAACGAGACGTCTTTAGCCTTTAGATGCTGGCGGTATTCCTTGAAAGCCTTGCGGTTTTCCCGCATAAGTGGAGCAAAAGCCAGGTAGCGCATCCCGCGGGTAAGAAGTCCCAGTCCCAGGCCCACTTCGTTTATATTTTTGCCTAGCTGCCCCCCGATAGCTAGCGACTCATAGAGCGGCGTTTGTACGTACTCCCACTCCTCCTTATCGATACGTTTGCTCAAATTTTTAAAAAGGTAGCAGAGAGTTAGGATCGCTGCATGGTCAATAGGATTGTAGGCCTTCAGGAAATCTTGAGGGGTAAGGTGAGGCTTGGCTGTGATCACTTCGGGGCGAAACTGCTTGGAAAAAAAGTAGTATATCGCTTTGATTGTGTCGTTCTTGATCAGTCTGACGATGTGATTGCTGCCGCCAGGAGACATCGGCAGAGAATTTGAGTGAGCGGCTGCGAGAAGACGTATGGCCTCAGTGAAATTTGCGGCCACGGTTCCAAAAGGTTTAATAAGCTCAGAGGCGGTGCTCCACCCTAAGGCCAGACCTAGATCCCGCCCGGCCGATGTTGATGTTGATTCGGTCATCAGAAAAACCCCTAGGCCTCATCGAAAAGACGATGAGGGATTTTAGAGTCTAGAACTGGTCTCAAAAGCAATTTCTGCTGCGGTTGACGATATGCGTGCTGCGACTTCGTTAAACTTCGCGAAAAATCCTCAGCGTATCTAGGTGGATACAACTCTTGGTCTTTCGCTTGTTTTCCTAGTCTCGCCTGGCATCTCGCCAACCTCGCTACGAAGCTACTTTTGAGACCAGTTCTAGGTTAGCCGGAGAACTGTGTTAGGTTTAATCTACCAGCTCTCTAATCTCTTGTGAACCCATCCTTTCGGGTCGCAAAAATTAGCTCAGGATAAAGAAGTTAGGTTGTTGTTTTGATTCAGACCCACTCAGGCCTCGCAGTCAAGTAGCCCAGAGCGTTCAAGTAGGGGGCGAATGTCAGCCTTTCGGCCCATAAAGCGCTGAAAGAGAGTCTCAGGGTCCTCTGAGTCGCCGCGACTCAAAACGACATCACGAAATGCAAGTCCGGTATCACAGTTGAATAAACCTTCCTTGATGAAGCGAGAAAAAGCGTCGGCATCGAGTACCTCAGCCCATTGGTACGAATAGTAACCCGCAGCGTAGCCCACCGGCGAGCTGAACAGATGGGTGAATGTCAGTATCATTGAGTAATCTTCGGGCAGGGGCACGGCGGCAAAGTCCGACAGTATTGAGCGGGCGAATTTAACCACGTCAGGGTGCTCGTTAGCGTCGTATTCGCGGTGCAGGGCCAAATCAACAGTTGAAAATCCGACCTGGCGCATGAGATGCGACGCGCTGCGGAAGTTGCGCGCCGCGACCATTTTTTTAAATAAAGACTCAGGGATCCCTTCTCCAGTTTGATGGTGGGCAGCGCATAGCGCGAGTGATTCTCGGTCCCAGCACCAGTTTTCTAGAATTTGCGAAGGCAGCTCTATGAAATCCCACGCTACGCTAGACATCGACTGGTTGCGTAACTCGGTGGTGTTACACAGCAGGTGTAGAAGGTGGCCAAATTCGTGGAAAAGAGTTGTTACCTCGTCATGAGTGAGTAGAGCTGGAATTTCCCCGTTTGGCGGGGAGAAATTGCCGGCGATTAGGCCCACATGAGGCAGCTCTGGTCCATCAACTCGGGAGTTGGTAACCAAGCTATTCATCCAGGCTCCACCGCGCTTGTTCTCGCGCGGGAAAAAGTCGGCGTAGAAGTGTCCGACTAAAGCCTTGGTTTTGGTGTCAAATGCCGAGTATGCAGTCACCAGTGGATCCCATGTTTGCAAATCCTGATTTGCCACCACAGAGATGCCAAAGACCCGTTCGACAATAGTAAAGAGACCTTTGAGTACATGAGGGAGAGGGAAATATGGACGCAGGTCCTCAGCATCGAAATCGTAGCGAGCTTTGCGCATCTTCTCAACGTAGTATGGGATATCCCAAGGCTTAATGTCGTCCTTTGCAACACCGAAGCTGTCTTTAACAAATTGGAAGAGCTCCTGGTTATCTCGCTTGAAGTGAGGCTCGATGTGACCACGGAGCTTAAGTACAAAGTTGCTAGCCTGCGCCCCATTTTGGGCCATACGGTCTGCTAAGATCAGGTCAGAAAAATCCTTAAACCCCAGAATCTGGGCCTTCTCCGAGCGTAGCTTGAGTATGGATTTAAGACACTCACGGTTATCGAGGGGTCCTTGCGAACAGCGCGAGTTATATGCCCGGTAGAAATGCTCGCGCAGCTCACGACTATCTGCGTGAGTCATGATCGCTATGAAGCTAGGTGCCTGCAAAGTGAAGCGCCAGCCATCAATATTTTTTGCGGCAGCTGACTCTCTACTCATATCAAGCGCACTCTCTGGTAATCCAGAGAGGTCAGTGTGCTGCGTTGTAACGTATTCAAAAGCGTTCGTGGCATCTAGAGTGTGCTGGGAGAATGTATTGGTAAGGTTGGCTAGCTCAGTATTAATCTCTGCCAAGCGTTTCTTGTCGGCAGCGTTAAGTTCGGCGCCACTACGACGAAATGAATCGATCGTTTTATCAAGGAAACGTTTGCGATGGTCGGCAAGGGCAACAGCTTCAGGAGTTTGAGCAAAGCTCGTGAGAGCACCCCAGAGACCTTCATCAAGGATCAGTTTAGATTGAAACTCAGTCACCTTAGGCAGCACCGAGTTATACGCTTCGCGCCACTCGGTATTTGTTGCAACGGACTCAAGATGCGCCACAATGTCCATGGAAAAGTCGAGTCCAACTCCCAGGTTGTCGAGTGCTAGAAGAGTGTTGTCAAATGTACGTGGGGGAGGAGCGAGATTGATCTTCTCAAGCTCTTCATTTGCCTTTGCAAGTGAAGAATCAATCGCCTCCACTATGTGCGTATGGTCGAACGAGTTAAATTGAAGGTTTGAAGTTCTAACTGTAAGGGGGTTGGACTTGATCATGGTGCGGTGCTTGCATATAGCGCCGATCTCAGCACAATCGGCAGAGCGGCTCATTTGATATAGAATACAGTATCCAGAAATCCGGATAAAGCCAATTTCCGGAGCCAGTTTAAGAGACAAGCCTGCGCAAGTGATTTTTGAAAAAGCCCACCCGCACTTATCGCCCCCTGATCGGGGATACCCAGTATTTGGTGAGTAGAACTGGTCTTATAAGTATCTTCTGCTGCGGTTGAAGAGATGCGGGCTGCGACTTCGTCAAACTTCGCGAAAAAATCCTTGAGTGTATCTCAGTGGATACACCTCCGGTTTTTTCGCTCGTTTTCCTCGTCTAGCCTCACATCTCGCCAACCTCGCGAAGAAGCTACTTTTGAGACCAGTTCTAGTTACTTTTCAGGAATTAATGAGGGTGGGTTCGCCTCTTGGAGCCAGCTCACAAAGCTGCTGTTTCACTGGCCAGTGTGATGCGCTATCTTTAGAAACTATGAAGCAGGTTGATTTTCTAGTAATTGGCGGTGGTATCGCCGGACTAACATACGCTCTCAAAGTGGCCGACCACGGAAGTGTGGCGATTCTCTTTAAGAAGGACACCGGTACGTCATCGACCCTCTGGGCTCAGGGCGGGATCGCTGCGGTAATGCAACCCGATGACAGCTTCGATCTGCACGTAGAGGACACGCTTACCTGCGGAGCTGGCTTGTGCGACCCAGAGGTAGTTCGGATGGTGGTAACCGAAGGGCCGGATCGGGTGCGCGACCTGATTGCACGTGGCACTCTCTTTGATACAGATGAAAGTGGCGATTTTCACCTACACCGCGAAGGCGGGCACTCGCGAAGACGGATATTTCACTCAGGAGACGCTACTGGTTTTGAGATTCAACGGGCTTTACTTGGCGCTGTTCAGAGACATCCGAATATCGAGTTGATTCGCTTCGCCAGTGCGATTGATTTGATCACAACCCATAAGATGGGTATCTCATCGGCGGCAGCTAACAAGGTGCTTGGCGCCTACGTTTTTCGGGCCGGCGCGGCGATAGAGCCGATCTTGGCAGATAAGGTGTTAGTAGCAACCGGAGGAGCGGGGAAGATATACCTCTACACGTCAAACCCCGATGTGGCTACTGGCGACGGGATAGCGATGTGTTATCGGGCAGGCTGTCGCGTTGCAAATATGGAGTTCATTCAGTTTCACCCAACCTGTTTGTTCCATCCTCAAGCCAAGAGCTTCCTAATCACTGAAGCGATGCGTGGCGAAGGGGCCTACCTTCTCCGGTCGAATGGCGATCGTTTTATGGGGCGGTACGATTCGCGACTTGAGTTGGCTCCACGAGATATCGTGGCTCGAGCAATCGATGCTGAGATGAAGCTTCACGGGGATGAGTATGTTCTGCTTGATATTTCGCATCGCGATGCGGAGTTCGTAAAGGCGCATTTCCCGACGATATACGAGCGTTGCTTGAGTTTTGGTTTCGATATCACCAAAGGGCCAATTCCCGTTGTGCCCGCCGCGCACTATATGTGTGGCGGGGTGATGAGCGATGTGCATGGAGCAACTGATATTGTTGATCTGTACGTAGCAGGTGAATGTGCGTTCACCGGATTGCACGGCGCTAATAGGCTAGCATCCAATTCATTACTTGAAGGTGTCGTATTCGGTCATAGAGCAGCGGCGCACTCAGTTGAAAATCGAGGTAAAAACCGAGTTTCTGTGGTCCCAAGACCGTGGGACCCCGGCAGTGCTGTGGATAGCGATGAGCAGGTTGTGATCACGCAGAATTGGGATGAGATTCGGCGGACTATGTGGAATTATGTGGGGATCGTCCGCACAACAAAGAGGCTTGAGCGCGCGCTCCATCGCATGGAGCTGATTAGACGCGAGATTCAGGAGTACTACACTCAATGTGTCGTGACACCAGACCTGCTTGAGCTGCGCAACCTGCATCTGGTGTCAGAGCTGGTGATTCGCTGTGCGTTGGCGCGTCGAGAGAGTCGCGGTTTGCATTACACCCTAGACTTCAAGGGCACCGGTGTAAAAGCCGAGAATACAATCCTTAGTCGATTCGGGGCTTGACACGCTCACCTAATGCTGACAGGGCACAAGGCACAGGGCGTTAGTAGAATAAAAACAGCGTTTGGACATGAAGGGATATTCCATTATTTTCAATTCTGATCTACAAGTTAGCGCGAAGCTCATCCTTTGTTTCGCGGCTGTAGCCTGCGGAGCGGTGAGTATTCGGTAATGAGTAGCAGGTAACATCTGCAAAGAGTGGGGCTCGACAACTTTATTTGAGGTTGTCGAACAGAGTCTCGGATCTTCGCAGAAACCTCATTTCGTCTCTATCCATGATAACAAGAATCAGACTTGCGTTGTTCGGTGTGTGCGCGCTCGCCCTCACTGCATTGTGTGTGAATACAGAATCCCTGACAGGAGGCTGGAGCTTTTTCAAAAGCGAGGATGCGGTGGCACAAAATGCCTCTCAGTCGACGTATCCCGCGGTGGGTGTTCGTGCCGGCGTGTATAACGACGGCCAGGCGGCTCTCTGGGACCTCAACATAACCGACCATTTTCACTACTTTGGTCCAGCGCAGAGAGCGCGAGGTTATAAGCCTGACCAGCCGATCAATTTTAGCCATGTCATCCATGTGCAACAAAACAAAATGGAGTGTCAGTACTGCCACTGGTCAGTTAGTAAGGCTGCCTACGCGGCTATCCCAGAAGAGGAGACCTGCATGGGATGCCACGGCGCGCTGATTGCCGGAAAGAGTGAGCAGGGCAAGAAGGACATTGAGAAGCTCAAGGATTACTACAAGCGTGGAGAGCCGATACCGTGGGTGAAGGTGCACGTTATGCCGGATCATGTGAAGTTTAATCACAAGCGCCACGTGAAGGCCGGTGTATCGTGTCAGGAGTGCCACGGCCAGATACCTGAGATGGAGAAGGTGGAGCGAGTGTCCTCAATGAAGATGGGGTGGTGTATCAGCTGCCACCGCGAGAAGGGTGCCAGTATAGATTGTTTAACCTGTCACGGACATCGGTAGTTAATCGTCAAGTTTTAATTATTTCAGACTTTAGTAGAGGTCAAAGATGGAAGGCGATATAGTTCAGCTGAACGCAAGCCAGAACAATGCAAATAGTTCGGCGGAGGTGACTGCAGGGGCGCCGCTAGTACAGATTTCACGGCGTCGATTCCTGCAAGTTTTGGGAGCAACTTCGGCTGTGGGCGCCGCGGCGTGCGCTAATCCAGCTGATCAGAAGATACTTCCCTACGTAAAGCCCGACCCTGAGCAGATTCCGGGAGTCGCTGTATGGTACAGCTCAACTTGTACAGAGTGC
The DNA here is from genome assembly GCA_046300175.1 of Pseudomonadota bacterium. Lineage (GTDB taxonomy): Bacteria > Bdellovibrionota_C > UBA2361 > UBA2361 > OMII01 > OMII01. The sequence continues at coordinate 8,245 of JBKCMS010000094.1, forward strand.
TCGGCGGGTTGTGGTATCCGTGTTCGTACTCGTGAAGGCAGAGCCGTAAAAGTGGAGGGTAATCCAAATAGCCCAGTAAACCGTGGTGGTTTGTGTGCTCTAGGACAAGCTTCGCTTCAAGCGCTCTACGACCCAGATCGTGTGCGTGAGCCGCAGAAAAAGAAGGGCAGAGGTTTTAATGACAAGCCCCTACGTGCCCCTGCAACGCCCGTTTATGCAGCCGCCTCATGGGATGACGCCTACGCCAAGATTAACGAAGCCGTATCAAAGGCGTCGAACAAAAAGGTTTTGCTAACCGGTGAGCTTACTTCAGCTCAAGCCGAATTGGTGGAGAGTTTTACCTCGCAGCTTGGGTTTACTCACGTAGTTTGGGATCCAACTCAGCCTGTGGCGGTAGCAAAGGCTTCTGAGCTCGTGTACGGCACTTACGGAGTGCCTACTTTTTCAATAGATAAAGCTCACGTAGTCGTAAACTTCGGAGCGGATTTCCTTGAGACGTGGGGCAATCCAGTCGGATATGCGCGACAATGGGCAGATTCCCGTCGTTCCGATAAGCCGCTTAGGTTCGTTCATATCGAGCCGCGCTTGTCGCTTACGGGTGCCAACTCCGATATGTGGCTAAAGTCTGCGGTTGGGTCAGAGACACGAATTGCTCTGTTCTTGATAGCTGAGCTGCTCAAGCGTGGGGTTACAAAAGGTTTAAGTGAGGATGTCAAAACCAAGCTTGCCAGATTGACCTCTGGGGTGACAGCTGAGGTGGTATCACAAGAGACGGGAGTTTCGACTGCTAAACTACTCCAAGTAGCGCAGTATTTGGCTGATGCTGATGCGTCTCTGGTTCTTGCTGGTGGAGCAGCGACACAAACTGCCGATCCGCTGCCGCTGTTGGTTGCGGTGAACATCCTTAATGTGATGCTTGGTAACGTTGGTAAGACCGTGGATGTCGCCACCGCCAAAAAACCTGAATCTTCAGCTAAGGCTGTGGCAGCTCTGATCGAAGAGATGAAGGCAGGTAAGGTTGATGTTCTTGTCACCTACAACACTAATCCACAGTTTACATTCCCTAGTGCCTTTGGCTTTGGTTACGGGGTGGCAGAGGTAGGAATCAAGGGTGAGGGGACAGGTAAGAATTCTGGGCTCGTAGTGGCACTTTCCAGTCACCTCGATGAAACCGCTGAATTGGCTGATTTTGTTTTGCCGGTTCACACCGGGCTTGAGGATTGGGGTTACGTTAAGCTGCCAGATGGCTCAGTAAGCCTAATGCAGCCATCGATGCGCCCGATTTTCAGCACAAAAAGTTTTGGAGATGTGTTGCTCGATATAGCATCAGGCGCCTCGAAGACCATTGCCGGAGAGAGCAAGACATTCGATGCGTTTGTTAAGGCTGGGTACCTAAAGGCGTGTGCAGGCAAAACAGGGACAGATAGCGAGAAGTTCTGGATGGCTAGCCTTGAGAAGGGGGGCTTGTTCTTAAATGCAGAGACAGCCAAGTCGGCAGTAGCAACGACTATCAATCCTGCGGTGTTCTCCATGACCTTTGGTCTTAGTGCAGCACGTGCTAAGGACGATTCACTTGTGCTGTATCCATTCCCATCGGTTAAGTCGTTTGATGGTCGTGCAGCGAACCGGCCTTGGCTTCAGGAGCTCGCTGACCCAATTACCCAAGCGGTGTGGGGAGCCTGGGCAGAGATTCATCCCGATACCGCCAAGAGCCTCAAAGTAGCTCAAGGTGATGCATTGGTTCTTCGCACGGCAGATGGAGAGGTGCGAGTGCCTGCATACGTAACCGAGCACGTCCACAAGGGGGTTGTGGCGGTTCCGATAGGGCAGGGACACTCGGCTTACGGGAGATTTGCCAAGAGCGCTGCTGAAGGCAGTGGCAGTGTCTATAGCTTGCTCTCTAAAGAGCTGGCTAAGGACGCCGATGCTCTTGTTTTCACCGGAGGGCAGGTTTCGGTAAAGCGTGCTCTTGGAGATGGCAATCTTGTGACCGTTCAGGAATTTGCTTCACAGGAGAATCGTGAGCTTGCAAGAACCACTATGTTGGTTGCAGGAACAGCGGGAGCCGCAGCGCATGCCCACGGACACGATGAACACGGCAGTGCGCACGGAGTAGCGCATGGTGGTGGGCATGATAACGGACATAGTTCCGCCCACCATGAGCCTAAGCAGATGTATGAGCAACGAGAGCATCCGTTGTATCAGTGGGGTCTAGCCGTTGATTTAGCAGCGTGCACCGGTTGTTCGGCGTGCGTTGTGGCGTGCTCGGCTGAGAATAATATTCCAGTTGTTGGCAAGAAGGTTGTCTCGCAGGGACGTGAGATGGCCTGGATACGAATCGAGCGTTACTACGACTCAATCCACACAGAAGATGGCGGAGAAGAGTTGAAAGTGAGCTTCCTGCCGATGATGTGCCAGCACTGCCAGAATGCCCCGTGCGAGCCGGTCTGCCCAGTATACGCCACTTACCACAATGAAGAGGGTATGAACGCGATGATATACAACCGTTGCGTCGGCACTCGGTATTGCTCAAATAACTGTTCGTATAAGGTACGCCGCTTTAACTGGTTCCAATACGAGTGGCCAGAGTTGCTTGATTGGCAGGTTAATCCGGATGTCACCAAGCGTACTGTGGGTATTATGGAGAAGTGCACCTTCTGTGTTCAGCGCATCGCTGAGGCCAAGGATGTGGCTAAGGATCTTGGCCGTCTTGTTGAGGACGGAGATGTCACACCAGCGTGTGTACAGACATGCCCGACACAGGCGCTTACTTTCGGTAACCTAAAGGATCCGAACAGCAGGGTGAGCAAGGTAGCGAAGAGCGAACGCGCATACAAGGTGCTTGACCACCACCTCAATACGCAGCCATCTGTCAGCTACCTAAACGACATTCGATACAAGGCATAAGCTACGAGAGACGGGAACTATGGAACATACCCATCGTGAAAAAACAGCAGATTCAGAGGCTCCAGTTACCTATGCAGAGGTAAACGATACGGTGCTCAAGATGCTAGAGCCCCCTGGTACGGGTTGGTTCTTACTCTTGTTCGCCTGCTTGTTCTTCCTGGCTATCGGTGCAGCCTGTTGGTTCTATCAAATGTGGAGCGGCTTCGGAGAGTCGGGTAAGAGCCATCCGATTGGTTGGGGTACCTACATCACCAACTTCGTATTCTGGGTGGGTATTGCGCATTCTGGCACGCTAATCTCGGCGGTGTTGTACCTATTTAGAGCAGCATTCCGCCAACCTATCTACCGGCTTGCAGAGGCAATGACGGTCTTTGCGGTAATGACCGCAGGTTTGTTCCCGATCATCCATCTGGGTCGTCCATGGTACGCTCTATGGCTCATGCCGTATCCTAATCAGCGTGCGCTGTGGCCACAGTTTCGCTCTCCGCTGTTGTGGGACGTGTTTGCGGTCTCGACCTATTTTACGATCTCTGCGACGTTTTTCTTCGTCGGTTTGATACCTGATATTGCTGCTGCTCGAGATCGTGCTAAGACGAAATTTCGTAAGGCTCTGTACGGGGTAACCTGCCTTGGGTGGCGTGGAAGCCACACCCAGTGGAAGCATTACCAAGCGGCCTACCTAATCTTCGCGGCGTTCGCTACTCCGCTGGTGGTTTCTGTACACTCAGTGGTTTCCTGGGACTTTGCGATGAGTATAGTTCCTGGATGGCATGCGACGATATTCCCGCCTTACTTCGTGGCAGGGGCGATCTTCTCGGGGGTGGCAATGGTGATCACCCTAGCTATCCCGTTGAGAAAGGCCTTTGGACTTGAGCGCCTGATCACTGCCTTTCACTTCGATGCGATGAGCAAGCTAATCCTGCTAACTTCAGGGGTTGTTTCCTACTCCTACATCACCGAGTTCTATACCGCGTGGTTTAGTAATAATCCTTTTGAGCGTTTTCAGTTCTGGTTCCGGCCTTTCGGTGAGTTCTGGATAGCCTTTTGGGGTATGACGTTCTGTAACTGTATTTTTCCTCAGCTGTTGTGGATTAAATCGCTGAGAACGAATATCCCGTTCCTGTTTGTCTTATCCATCTTCATCAACATAGGAATGTGGTTGGAGCGGTTTAATATTATCTTCCAATCTTTGACCAGAGAGTTCATTCCAGCTGCGTGGGGTGGGTATAACTTTTCGTGGGTTGAGATTGGCATAACTGTAGGCGCATTCGGTTGGTTCGGGATGTGGATGACTCTGTTCATCAAATTCTTCCCATCCGTCGCTATCACAGAGATTAAAGAGATTTTGCCACCTCCAATGCGGCGCGGTGGTCATGGCCACGAGCATGGGGCCTCAGTTGGTGCAGGTCATTAGGAAAGAGGTAAGGAGCTGAGCTATGGTTGAGTCATCAAGTCGAGCAGTAGTTGGTGTTTTTACCTACATGGACGATGCCCTTGAGGCGGTAAAGAAGGTTAAGTCCGCTAATATGGACTACCGCATGTATTCACCTGTCCCGCGTCACGAGATCGAAGAGGTAACATATCCTCAGAAGAGTCCGGTGCGGACAGTGGCGCTCATTTGTGCCATTACTGGGTGTATCTCGGGATTCGCTTTAGCCATCCTTTGTTCTCTGGATTGGCCGATGCGCACGAGCGCTAAAAATGTTGTATCGATCCCAGCATTTTTCGTTCCTGGCTACGAGTGGACGATCCTCTTCGGAGGGCTTGGAACACTTATGTCGATCCTAGTTTTTTGCCGGCTGCCTTCGGTTCTGCGTACTGCTGGATATGACCCGCGATTCTCAAATGACAAGTTCGGAGTAGTCGTGGCGTGTGCAGGGAATCAGGTAGAGGATGCAAAGCGTCGGATGATTGATTCCGGTGCTGATGAAGTCGATGTTCGAGATAGTTTGTAAAGGAAGGTGAGGGGCTAATGAGCATGGCTCGCAAGATACAGGGATTTGTTTTCGCGGTTGTTGCTACCTGCGCAAGCGCGTTAGTAGTGGATGGGGCGAGTGCTTTGCCGTTCAACGACGATATGGTGAATGTGCAGAAGCGCACGGGGGTGTTCATGCGACCAAAAGCCCCTGGTACGGTAGCGGTAGGAATGTCGCAGTATCACGTGGCCTCACGAGAGGCAGCTGAAGCTCTGACTAATCCGCTCAAGGGGGATGTAACCTCTACAGCAAATGGCAAGCGGCTGTTCACGATTAATTGTGCTCCGTGTCACGGTGATATCAGTAAGAAGCCTTATGAGCCCGGAGCAGTAGGCAAGAAGTCTTTGCAGACTCCTCCCGATCTGACTTCGGATATGTACAAGACGCGTACAGACGGCAGTATTTACGCCACTATCCATTTTGGCATTCGCTTAATGCCAGGCCACGGTTGGAAACTGTCTCCAACCGAGCATTGGGATCTGGTCAATTACGTTCGCAGTCAGCAAGGTGTTAATTAGTAGAGGTAGGATAGGATGTCACACGTACACATGGTTCCAGTGAACATCGAGAAGGTAGTTAATGCTGGACCGATATCGGTAGCAAGTTCTACATATGTCAAACTTTGGGCGATGGTGTTCGTCGGAGTCTTCGTTTTTGCCTACGGGCTTATAGCGGGCGATGCAGGGCACACCTGGGGAGCGTTCTATGTTAACGCTGTATATTTCCAGGGGTTGGCTCTCGGAGGTGTGATGACCACAGTCATCATGCAGATCGTTAGGGCAACCTGGGGAGCACCGGTAAGGAGATTAGCTGAGGCCAATGTTGCCTACTTGCCGGTGGCTTTTGTGGTTTTCCTCACCACCTATTTTGGAAGAGAGTACATATTTTACTGGGGTAAGAACCCTATGCCAGGACGAGAGTGGTGGATGACTCCGGGGTTTGTTTACGCCCGCTTCGCCGTTCTCTTTTTTGTTTTATACTTTCTAATGGCGCGTTTTGTCGGAATGTCTCTGCGAGGAGATGTAGGTTTGGCTCGAGATCGAGCTAAGGATGCGAGTGTATGGAGTTTGCCGATCCATCGTTTTCTACTGCGAGGATGGAAAGGGGCAGAGCGCGAGGTGATTCCTCTCCAGCGTAAGATGTCGGTGAATGCGCCGATTATTGTCTTGGCATATGTAGTGACAATATCACTCTTTGCATTCGAGATGATCATGGGACAGAATCCGGTCTGGTTTTCAAATCTCTTTGGCGCCTTCATATTTGTTAGCCAAATATATATCGCTTGGGCAGGCCTAGCTCTGATGGCGATGTTTTTTGCCAAGCGCAATAAAAGTCTCGGAGAGCTGATCACGACTCAACAGTTCTGGGATCTTGGAAAGCTTAATTTCGGCTTTTGTATGTTATGGGGCTACATGTTCTGGTCCCAGTTTTTGACTCAGTGGTATGGAAATCTCCCCGAGGAGACTCAGTGGTTAATACTCCGTACTCGTGAATATCCGTGGAAGGGGCTTGCTTGGGTGGTCTTCCCGATGTGCTTCATCATTCCGTTTATCTCGCTGCTCAGCCGAGATGTGAAGAAGAACCCGATCACCTATGCAATTGTGTGTCTGGTGCTGATGACAGGTGTGTGGCTTGACCGGTATCTGATTATTATGCCGGAGATATCCCCGCACCATATCCCGCTCGGTGTTACCGAGGTGGGCATATTTGTTGGATTTCTGGGGGCCTACCTAATCTGCATTAGGAGCTTTTTGAGTAAATATCCTTACGTGCCGGTGTCGCATCCGCTTACGCACGGAAGCGCGGAGTGGTAGCACAGTGGCACCTAGGCTTAAATGGTTGCCCGAGTGGTCCATTTATGGTGCTGGATTTGTTGGTTTTTAGGTTAGGCGGTTTTAGCGATGCTGTGCGACCTTGTCCGAGGTACTGAAGAGGATGGGAGCAACAGTTGAAATTATTGGACAAATCGTGGTAGAAACCTCGCGGTGCTAAGGCAAGTACACGAGTGGGCCAGGGAGGCACAGCACGGTACCTCCAAGCCCGACGAATTTTAATGGTAGTGATTTATGGCAGTTCCTAAGAAAAGAACCTCTCGATCAAAGCGTGACATGCGTCGTTCTCATCATGCGCTGTCGCGCACATACGCCATTGTATGCCCTAAGTGTGCTGAGCCTGTGCTACCGCACCGCGCTTGCGCTAGCTGTGGCTCATACCGAGGCAAAGAGGTAGTGACGACTAAGTCGGCAGCATAATTAGACCTCGCTTAAAGACTCGTGACCTCACAGCAGCAGACACCTTTAAGTTCGGCTCTTCCGATCGCAGTCGATGCGATGGGAGGCGACCATGGCCCGCGGGTAGTTGTAGAGGGGGCGGTGGCCGCAGCGCGCAATTTTGGCGTGTCAGCGGTCCTTGTCGGTGACGAGACCCAGATTCAGGCGCTACTTAAAGTCTGCGATCCAGGCGGTGAGCTGCCATTAACGGTGCAGCACGCCTCTCAAGTGGTTGGTATGGATGAATCGCCTGGATTGGCGATTAGAGGGAAGCAGGATTCCTCGGTGCGTGTGGCCTTTGAGCTGGTATCACAGGGTCGTGCCAGTGCAGTAGTTAGTCCCGGTAATACCGGGGCAATCATGGCAGCTGGAGTATTTGTTTCAGGGACACTGCCTGGGATAGCACGGCCAGCTATAGCCTCCCTAATACCTAAAGGGGGATCAGGGACTCCCACTGTGTTACTGGATGCTGGCGCAAATACTGGCTGCCACGCCTTTCAGTTGGTTCAGTTTGCAATCATGGGGCACTATTATGCTGAGGCAGCACTTGGTTGCACAGCGCCGCGAATCGCGTTGCTCTCAAACGGGACAGAATTAGCCAAGGGCAATGACATTATCCGCTCCGCCGCGATGATGCTTTCTGAATTAGATGGGATTAACTTCATCGGCTACGTTGAAGGCAGGGATATCGCCCGCGATGTTGTTGATGTTGTAGTCTGTGATGGTTTTGTTGGAAATATCGTACTCAAGGCCATGGAAGGGTGTGTTAGTTTGGTTACCGACTCAATGAAAGCGGTTTCACAGACAAGCTGGCGAGGAAAGGTGGGGTTATGGTTGGCCCGACCGGTATTGCGCACCGTATTCAAGGATAAACTCGACCCATCAGCATATGGGGGAGCTCCGCTGCTGGGACTCGGGCAGATCGCCATTAAGTGCCACGGCTCATCTTCAAGTAGGGCTGTAATGAACGGTATCAGGGTAGCGCAACGCTTTGTGGAACAAGGTGTTTTAGAGAGGTTGCACGTTGCCTTACAGCAGCTAGATGTTAAGAATGCAGGGATCGACGTAGAAGGTGGTCAGGGATGGTCACGTGCCTTTGAAAAGAAGGTTTCGGCGGGCAAGAGCGATAAACAGGAATCAAAGAAGTCAGTGGGAGGTGACCATGGTAGAGAATAAGAAGAAGGTAGCGTTGGTTACAGGAGCTTCACGTGGAATTGGTCGGGCTATAGCTGTGGCACTCGCGAAGCAGGGAGCGTTCGTTATTGTAAACTACTCATCATCACCAGAGGCAGCGCAAGAGACCCTCAATGAGATACGCGAGGTTGGTTCGGACGGAGAGGTGTTGAAATTTGCCGTTCAGGATAGTGAGGCTGTTGAGAACGCCTTCGACGGGATTAAAGCGCGACACGGGCAGCTTGATATTTTGGTAAATAACGCCGGCATATCGCGAGATGGATTGGTTTTGCGAATGAAGGACGAGGAGTGGCTGGCAACCCTCGGAGTCAATCTTAATGGTGCGTTTTTCTGTTGTCGCGCTGCAGCACGCCTGATGCTAAAAGCCAAGACGGGTCGTATTGTGAATATCTCCTCTGTTGTCGGAGAGATGGGCAACGCTGGCCAGGCACCGTATGTGTCTTCCAAGGCCGGACTTATTGGACTGACCAAAGCGCTGGCAAAGGAGTTGGCGTCCCGCAATGTGACGGTCAATGCGATTACACCGGGTTTTATAGAGACCGATATGACAGCTGCGCTAAACGAGAAGCTCAAAGAGGAGCATATGAAGGCGATTCCTTTAGGGCGTTACGGGCACGCCAGTGAGGTGGCAGACCTAGTTGCCTATCTGACCTCCGACTCGGCTGCTTATATCACTGGGCAGATTATCGGGATTAACGGTGGCATGTACATGTAGTCGCCTAGTCTTGGAAGGTGCTTATAGCCTCTAACTGTTTGAGAAATAAGCTTTTTATGCTTTAGGGCGTAGTTAGGTAAGGCAGAAATTAATACCTCTGAGCTATTGACTATTGTCCCTTCCTCTAATTAAATCAGGGCATTGACGTTCGAGGGGTCTAAGCTGTTTGGAAGTTCTCACACAAGGGGCCACGCTCTTGTCTTAAAGAGGCGGAGTGGGGAGTAACTTAGTAGAGATTGAGAATGTTTCCTTACTCCGTATCTTCCTAGCTCTGCATGGTATGCATCTGCTACTGGTTGACTATTGCGACGATGTGCGCAGGCTTTGATCCCGTGGAGACGTCGTACTTATTGTAAACAAAGAAACGTTTAGGAGACGTGTTTTTCATGGCAACACCTGAGGAGATTCAAGAGCGCATTAAGTCGATTATCGTAGAGCAGCTGGGTGTGAGCTTGGAGGAGGTTACTCCTCAGGCATCGTTCATCGAGGACCTAGGTGCAGATTCACTCGATATCGTTGAGCTCATTATGGCTCTCGAAGAAGAGTACGATATGGAGATCCCGGATGAGGACGCCGAGAAGATCCAGACGGTTGATGATGTAACCAAGTACATCCTCGCTAAGCAAGCGTAAAGTGGCGTACCGATTTTTCCCGAAACGGGGATGATCTGGTATGCTAAAGGGGCCCTTTAGGGGCCCTTTTTTGTCCCGTAGTTTTTGTCCTAAGTGATTAGGGCGAGTGAGTTTAATAAATTCTATTTTGGAGTCTACAATGGCACTTCCCGATGATTCCTACGAGTCTCGCAAACGCAACCTGCAAGCGGTTGACCCGGATATCTATAACCTGATTCAGCGCGAAACAGAGCGCCAAGAGTTTGGTCTCGAGATGATTCCCAGCGAGAACTTTGTTAGCGAGGCCGTACTGGAGGCGATGGGATCGGTGCTGACAAACAAGTACGCCGAGGGGCAACCAGGCAAGCGCTATTACGGAGGTTGTCATGTTGTTGACGAGGTTGAGAATATAGCGAGCGCACGGGCCTGTGAGCTCTTCGGAACCGAGTTCGCGAACGTTCAACCGCACTCCGGAGTCCAGGCTAACCAGGCTGTTTTTGAGGCTTTCCTGAAGCCTGGAGACACATTTATGGGGCTGAGGCTTGATCATGGCGGCCATCTCTCTCACGGTAGCCCGGTAAATTTTTCAGGACGTCACTACAAGGTGGTTGGTTACGGAGTGAGACCTTCTGATTGCATGATTGACCCAGAGGAGGTTCGGTCTCTAGCAAAGCAGCATCGGCCGGCCTTGATTATTGCAGGCGCCACGGCTTATTCCCGTAAGATTGATTGGAAGCTATTCCGAGAGGTCGCGGATGAGGTGGGTGCAGTCTTGATGGCGGACATTGCACACTACTCAGGACTAGTGGCAGGTGGGGCCTATCCTTCTCCGGTGCCGTTCGCAGATGTCGTGACTACCACCACGCATAAGACCCTAAGAGGCCCCCGATCGGGTATGGTCATGGGTCGTGAGGTGCACAGAAAGGCGATTAATAAGGCTGTCTTCCCGGGACTTCAGGGGGGGCCGCATATGCACACGATAGCTGCTAAGGCGGTTATGTTGAGAGAGGCTCTCTCGCCTGACTTTAAGAGGTATGCTGGGCAGGTAGTTAAGAATGCTCAGGCCCTCTCTGCAGCATTGATCAAGCGGGGTCTACAGGTGGTGTCGGGAGGCACTGATAGTCACCTGCTAGTGGTTGATCTACGACCTATGAATGTTACTGGCAAGGTAGCTGAGGAGACGTGTGACAAAGTTGGGATAACGGGCAATAAGAATACAGTGCCTTTTGACCCACAGCCGCCATCAGTATGCAGCGGTATTCGGTTGGGAACGCCAGCTTTAACTACGCGTGGTCTGCGAGAGGCCGAGATGGAGCAGGTAGCTGCCTTCATCGTCGAGGCGCTGGCACACTCCCAGGATGAGAATAAATTGGCATCGGTGCGAGAAGGTGTTGTTGAGCTAAGTCGAAAATTCCCTCTATATAAGCATCGCTTGGTAGCTTAGGAGTAAGGCTAGGTAGTTAGTGTATGTACTGTCCCAAGTGCAATTCTGACAAAACCTCCGTCACTGATTCGCGAAGTGACAGCGGTGCTATTCGCCGAAGGCGTGAGTGCGGTGATTGCGGTTACCGCTTCACAACCTTTGAGCGAGTTGAGTTGGCTTTTCCTGTTGTAATTAAAAAAGATGGCAGCCGTGAAAACTACGATCGCGAGAAAATCCGGAGTGGTTTGCGCCGAGCCTGCGAGAAGCGGCCGGTAAGCATGGAAACTATAGACGAGGCTGTGGAAGCGATTGAAAAGAAGATACAAGAGCTTTGTCAAAAAGAGGTAGAGAGTCGTCTGCTGGGCGAGCTAGTTATGGATGAGCTTCGTAAGATAGACAAGATCGCCTACGTCCGGTTCGCCTCTGTGTATCGTGAGTTTTCTGACGTAAGTCAGTTTGTGGATACTCTGAAAAGTTTAGGCTCAAACTCTCAGAGTGGTAAGAGAGATCCGCAGTCTGGTGCTGTTTAGGCAAAAAGTAGTATGACTGCCAAGCATGCTAGCCCCTCACATGGTCCCGCAGAGCCGGTAGATACCGATCCATTTGTTGAAGTGTTAGCCCGATTTAAGAGCGGTGAACCGGTGTTGGTTCTCGATGACGTAGATCGTGAGAACGAAGGCGATGTCATCATTGCAGCGGAGGCTACAACCCCCGATGTAGTTGCGTTTCTTATGCGTGAGGCACGCGGGCTTATCTGTGTGAGCATATCTAAGCAGCTTGCAGAGTCATTAGAGCTGCCGTACCAAGTAGATACAAACAACTCCCAATTTCGCACTCCATTTGCCGTAAGTATAGACGCCAAACAGGTCGCTTCAACTGGGGTCACCGCATCATCCCGTGCCAAGACGATCGCAGCGCTAGTTAACGCAACAGCCACACGTGACGACTTTGTAACACCCGGGCATGTGTTTCCATTGATAGCAAACGACGCCGGGGTTCTTGGCCGCGAAGGGCACACTGAGGGAGCTTTTGACTTGGCGCGATTAGCAGGGATGTTTCCTGCTGGAGTATTGTGCGAGGTGCTTAATCCCGATGGTTCAATGGCGCGCGGTGAGCAGCTACTGCGATTTGCAGATAAGCACAAAATGGCAGTAACAACTATCGCTGCTATTCGTAAGTATCGACTAGAGAATGAAATTGCGGTTAGGCGTCTGTCTATAGGGTCCATATCCAGTGACCTGGGCGATTTTGCGGTTCACTTGTTTGCAGATGATGCTGGTCACAAAGAGCATCTGGCGATAGTGAGAGGTGATCCGTCACAGGTGCCAGCATCTTACGCTCCCATCGTGCGGATACACTCAGAGTGCCTGACGGGTGATGTGTTCGGCAGCCGCAGATGTGATTGCGGTAATCAGCTTCAGGGCTCATTAAACGCGATTGCTCAGGAGGGGATGGGGGTTCTTTTGTACCTCAGGCAGGAGGGTCGAGGAATCGGTTTGGAAAATAAGCTGCGAGCCTATGCTTTGCAGGACCAGGGTCGTGACACCGTTGAAGCTAATCTTGAACTAGGCTTTCAGGCAGATGAACGTGATTTTGCTGTAGGGGCCCATATTCTGCGTGCTATGGGCCTGCGCAGAATTAGGCTGGTTACAAATAATCCCCGTAAGGTGGCTGCCATGCAGCAGGGCGGTATCGAGGTTGTTGAGCGAATACCTAGCCTATCTGAGCCAGATCCATGTAGTACGGGCTACCTGCTGACCAAACGAGACAAGCTGGGCCACGATCTTTAGTCGAGATCGATAGCTGACTTTGACTGCTTACTAAGGATGCCGAGAAACCAAACCCTACGGCGTCACTATCTCAACGCCTCTAAAGGTGAACACCTCGAAATTAAAGTCTAGGTGCCGGTCGCCATTTTCGTTTACTTCGCGAAGCCCATTGATGGCGAAAGGTTTGTCTACTCTACCTGTCAGCAACAGGGCTGCATCGTGAAAGGTTGCCGCTGAAACGACGTGATCGGTGACGCCAGTTCGTTGTTTATACCTACTCACAAATTCAGGCGAAATTTTCGGGGCTGTAAACCACACTTTGTCAAGTGCGTCTCCGGCAGCGCGTATTTCTGCAGTTCCCTCAAGGAAATTACAGCCAAATATAGGTAGCCCGATCCCAAGCTCCCGTGATTGGCGAGCTAGCCGGCCATTCATCCCGGCTCCGAGACAGATCCCTATAGCGTCAAACCCAGAGCTCTTGGCTTTTATTAGTTGCGTAGCAAAACTATCTGGGGCCGCAGGGAACTCATGCACACGACTACCCGGGAAACGTAACGCAAGCTCCTCCGCCCACTGGGTCGAGTAGGTATGGGTTGTGATGAAGAGCGCTAGCTTTTTATATCCCCGACGACTTACCTCGTCAGCAGCAAAACCGAGATCCTTAGTACTTGAACTCCACAGTCTAAGAGCGTAGGGATTTTGCGCGAATATTCCATCGCTTGATGCCCAGACAAAGAGCGGCAACTTAAGTTTTTGTGCAATAGGTGACACCGCCTGCGCGGTAACAGTATCGCCAACTATGGCTGCTGTGATTTTATCGTGCTGTACCAGCTTACGGAACGCTGCAACGCTTTTAGCTGGGAGAAACCCGTCTTCTTCATAGATAAAAGTTGTGCTCTTACCCACATCTGCCAGCTCGATACCGATTTGATAGGCCTGCCCGTAAGCACCCCACTCACCGGTATAACTCGCTAGAACACCAACTTTGTTCTCTGCCTTTGCGACCCCTAAAGAGGTAGCCATAAAAGCGAGAGCGATTGCTGAACCTGCTGCCTGCTGACGTGTAATTTTCAAGAAATTCAGCATTCGACCCTCCTATTCACATGTATTCATTAGTAGCTGCGCAGAGAGTGCTTATTTACAACCACTTTTAGGCTATCAGCCATCGTCTGAGCGCACCAGATTATTCGTCTATTCCGAGTAATTCATCCGTAAACGTCTCATTTACTGAATAGTCGGACAGCCAGATGCCAAAATAAGCGCGAGTAAATGCTGAGTCGGTAATCGTTCCGAGTAGTCGTTGATTGAAGAAGAGTCGTAGCGTCCGCTGCGACGGATCGTAAGTTACGGCATATGAGTCACCTTTCTGTACTGGTACATACATGGATTTGATCCGTGATAGAAACGGTCGTAACCGGTCTAGCGAGAGCTGCGGATTTGTTCTCAGGGTCTCTTCAGATTTATCGATAAACTGATCGACTGATACGCTGCGATGGTATCGGAGTACAAGTTTTTTAGGTATCTCTCCTAAAACATTATATGGTGACGTTTCGGACACCGGCATATACAGGGCTCCAGTGTACACCCGCAACCCCCAATATCGAAAAGTACTCACGCCACGAAGGGTAAGTGATACGCCATCGACCGTCTCTTTCGTTGAAAAACAGAAGTCGTCACGGCACACTGACGACGAGGCATCTGCGCTACCGTTTGTTGCTGGCCCCAGCACCAGATACATCAGGAAAAATATCCACCACCGCTTCATTTCAGCTCCTCTGTGCAGATCTCATCAAACATGCTCGCTCAATCCTAACGCTAAAGAACTCTGATCCTTGAAATCGACCAGTCAAACTGGGCGTGTCCGGTTTGGTAGATAAACAGACACGAAACGGTAGCTGGGTCTTTAAAAATAACTCGCACATCATTACGCGGGGAGTAATAGGGGATACCTCTTGATAGAACCCTTAAAGCACCTTGCCAGGTTGGGTGCTCGGCTAGAATGACAGCGGCGGTCTGATCGCAAGATCCTCCGGCAATCCGAAGTCCGCGCGGATAATCAGTGAAATATCGGCCCGGATCAAGGTCAACCCCGCGAATCTCTACCGGGGAACTAAAGCGGACTATAAGCAGTTCATCTCCGCGTTGTGAGCCGGTGCGAGTCGACCAGCGCCACGCATCATCCGCTGGACCTCCTTGGCTCACTTGTGATTGAGATGATATAGGATGCATTTCGACGACAGCATTTAGGCTTCTAACATCTCTGGACGGTAGGCGCGAGCTATCGCGAATGGTCTCTAGTTGCTTAGTGATGTCACCTTCCGATGCTGCGAGAGAGCGAAAAATAGCGGCCGAGGGCGACAAAATAAATGGTCGCAGTGTCTCGTTTTCGACGATGCCAACCCTTCTGAGCATGGGGCTATAGATATTCGGTGAGCCTACTACTGACAGGAGTGCTACGGAACAGGCAAGTGGTACTAAGCTTATAGTTCTGAGATTAAGGACCAGGCTCGTGACTGTCATCCAAGCGCTAAGACCGAGTGCCACAGAGGTAATTGAGTAGCACGTTCCCCACGGTATCATACGTGACAGGCTCGGAAGGGGTGAAATCGCCGACAACGACTCAGTAAAGCAAGTGTTTAAGGACGCCAAGAGAGCGAGTACCATACCAACTTTGCCGGTGTATCTGGCCACTGCAGTGTTGTGCCTCCGGCGGAACCACCAGGCGATGATGGCCAGCACCAGCAAGGTAAAAGCCCGGTCACTATACTCAGCCCGCACAGCTGCTCGGTCGAGGGTATCAAATGGATAAGTAGGGCCCAGCAAGGGCCGCAGCGTGCCAAAGTTGCCCTCGAAGGGCAAAACATGCACTGACTTGGGATAGTGGGGCAACTCAGGCATCGGAGCGGTAACGGTTGCCAGTAAAGCTGGAGCAAGGGCTAACGACCAAGTTATTGCTCGCCGCTGACAGCTACCAGGAAGCGAAAGTGATAAAAGGTATGCCAGCCAGACCGCTGTTGCTACACTGGGCAGAGAGGCCAAATTAGCGCTGAAAGCAGCTTCGATGCTCACGATAAATAAGCCAATAAGGGGCAGATGGCCGTGCGTGCTGATCATCGCGATGTGCGCAGCGATAGCAACAAATGGAACCCAAGCCACTGAACCGACCACTACTGGGTCAAGTCCGGTGACAAACACGATGAATGAAACAGCCAGTGCGGCGCCAGCCCAGAGCACTATTATGCTGGTAGGTCGTTGCACTGAGCACCTGCGCAGAAATATATATGTGCCTATCAGCAAGAGGATCATTCCAGGAACGGGACGCTCGGCGAAATTGAAATTGGGACTGAGTAGTGAGGCAAGGCGCGTTAGATGATCTAGTCGCCACGAGTGATACCCGTTATTATTGAGGTTCACCAATGCAAACCAAGTTTTCTGCCGAAAATCTCCGGCAAGCGAAGATGATTGGAAGTAGGTCAGGAGCGCCAAGAGAGCGCCAGTAGCGAGTAAAAACCCGAGCATCGATACGGCGACGGCGCGTCTAATCATGAGCTTCCTCCAATTAGCCGTTGCCACGGGGAGACGCTCTTTATGGTCACAGGAGTGCCAGGCGAGCATCCGGTTAGGGTTATCAGATTAAATCCTGCATCGCTGGCGCTTGCTCCGATTGAGCACGAGGTCGAGGAGATAAATGGAAAATGTCGAAACTTGAGAGTGAGGGATTCTGAGGTTGGGATAAAAGACACCGAGTTGGAGGTGTAGGTCAGGTCAGCTAGGCTGCCATTCATCGTATACGATGGCGAGTAGTTTAAACGCCTGAATACGAAAAATATCTCGCCACGCCACACCTGCTCGTATTCGTTCGGACGTTTCTTGAAGTAGTCTATCCACGTTGGCTCATGGGCCGTTACCACTGTGGCGTTCATCAGGTCTAGAAATTCTTTAATACCTTGATCTCCGCGGGAGATAAACGACTCCGGGATAGGTTGTTCGTATCTCCAGATGTTGTGTGCATAGCTCGATGCCACCATCGGAGTCTTTGCCCACAGCGGCAGTGGTGCGAGGTGCCCTCCACTGAACTGGTGCAATACACATCCGCTAAAAAGCACGCGCCCACCCGCGGCATGTTTAGATACGGCGCGAATAAAAGATGGAAGCTCTTTGTCTGCAAAGCTGTAGGTGTCATCTGCTCGATTAAGAACTACAGAGGTGGCCGTGAACGGACTTACTAAGACAAACGCTCCAGAGCAGATTGCCGCTAAGGTGAAAGTGATCCCACGTCCAGCTGAGGTAAAAAGTTGATACAGGAATTGACCTATGGGGATGGTGACTAAAATCGACGCGATGATAATCATTCGGTCAAGCTCTAGCTGCGGCTTGAGCGATACCCCAGCAGTGCCGAGTAGCAGCAGCCAGGAGCAGAGTGCAATCAGGTACCAGCGCGCAATACCAGAAAATGCTATCAGTGCCGGTATGGCGAAAACCACTAAGATTGGGTTGAGTGCGGTCGCGTTGCTTTGCCAATTAGCGAGGGCATTTTTTAGACTAAAAGTGCCGCTTTTGTGGCGATAGATCGTTGCACTAGCAGGGGAGTTGGGGGGAGCTAGAGAATTCGATGACTCACTTGAGGCTACTGGCGTTGGCGGGACAACAGCAGTGTGCGAATCGAGAAAGCGCCCCACATTGGAGACCTTCCACATCATACACATCCATGGCAGGTTTAAAGCTAACATTATGCACGCAGCGGCGAGATGTCGCTTTGAGAGAATTAGCTTAGGAATTCGTGGCAGCGCAACAAGTAGAATCGGTAGTGCTGCTATACCTGAGGGAGACCACAGTAGCATCAGAGTCGTCGTAATGCATACGAGAACCATAGCGGCGCGAGATGGACGCTCAGCATGGATGAAGCGGATTGCTAATGCCGCAACCAAAGGAAATAGCGCAGTGCTGGTGATAAAACCAACCGTGCCGTACTTTAGCGCCCAGCGAAACCAGAAGAGACCTGAACACAACGAGAGAGTGGTAGCAATAGAAGCAGCAACCACCGGAAGACCGAGCATTCGTGCAGCTGCAAAGAGGCATGCAGGCGCAATAACCCAGAGCAGCCCGCCTATTAATATCGGATAAATAGCTTCCACGGGGAAAAGGTGAACGAGTGGGGCGCTTAGCAGGTATGCGTTTAGGGCTCCGGTGGCAAAAAAATCTCGCGCATCAAAGCCCGCGTTCCATAATGGAGACCAGAAAGGAATAGAAGGGAAATTTTCGCGCAGGAGTTTTAACCTGAATAGAAACATCGGATGGTCATCTGAGAAGATCATCATCCCGTTAGCCGCGACTGAGAATGACCAGATGAGAAGTCCAATGACGACCATCGGCCAGCTAGCAAAGAAGCGTGACCAGAGTCGATAATGAAATAGAATGAAACAGATTATTGCGCCGACAAATAGCTCACCTCGGATAGTTGGCCCCTTAAAGAGCCCCCAGGGTCTGTTCATCCAATCGGATATAAAGATGGCGAGTAAACCGAGCGTCCAGATACGCCTTTCTGTAAATGACTCCTTCTTGAGCCACCCTTGGCCGATTAAGTACGACACGCATGCTGCAGAAGCTGATAGCAAAAAGCCCGCGAGGACGAGATAGCGGCCAGCGGGGATCAGCGCTTCGTTTGAGCGTTCCCAGAGATACCAAGCACCTCCTGAAAGGCCCAGCACTATGAGCAGAAGTCCTGACGAGGCGAGGAGATGAATCACTGATCGACAACAAAAAATACTGTATCGTTTTGAAACGCAGATAAGGCCGCGTGCGCCGCTGGCGGCACGCGCCTGTCGGGCGCCGTAAGAAGCCCGCCGCGATTCAACCCGGTAGTCTATATTGCTATCGACCAGTCGTCAAAAGTTCTGTTGTATCAGGTAGTTGTCGGGCCATTATAGCGCTCCTCAAGGTAGCCTTTAAGGAACCAGGGGGGCAATGTGGCAAAAAACCACTAGTTCTAATTCTCGGTCTTGCTCGGATTCTGCACCCCGTGTTCGGAGTAGAAGCTATCGAAGCTAAAGACCGCATCAGAAAAGGATGCCAGAGCTCGGTCGTTGTCGCGCTTATTTAGCGCATCTAGACCCTCTGCAAGCCTAGTCTTGATTATTTCCAGATTAGAGGGCTTAAAGTTTAGGTAGTGTTTTCCATCTGCCGATTTGCGAGCCTCGTAACACTGCAGGCTTGAGACTAGGTTGGCTACTGCTCCGAGGGTTTCCCCTTGCGCCTGCTGTATCAGAGCTTGAAGGGCAAAGTATCTAGGGCTCTCTTCTAGCTTCTCGCTGCATGCGAGGCACTGAGCTGCCGAGTTCGGATCTTGAAAGTGCAGAAATAATGCAGCTAGAGAGTGGTACGAAGCAGCGGCGCTCTCTTCGCTAAAAGATCTCCAGTCATGCTTGGGAAATAGCTCCTCGATGTTCATGCCGTCGATTGCAGCGCGAAGGCATCGGGCCTTTGCCGCATTTGATAAGGTGCACAGTTGAGAAAGGGTCTCTGGATTCACAAGCGGTGTGATCCTGGCGGTCGTGCGCACATAGTCTCCATCGGAGATAGCGGTGATCATCGCTCTCGCCATGATTTCAATGACTGACTCGTTTCGGGCAGAGCATGCTGACGTCATCGTGCTTCGCGAAGTCGAAATACTCATCAGAGGCCATGCACTTGAGCTTTGAAGCATTGCCACGATCGATTCTGGTGAAAACTCAGTGGTGCTCACTGAGCTATTTGATAGAGCTGGAGCAACGATTATATGTTCGTTCAAATTTCTATTCTCTATCTCTGGCACAAGTTTTGAGAGGTCCGTCTCTGTGAATACTAAAGCGGAGTTAACCATAAATACCCGCTTGCTGGCGGCGATTGATACCGCCTGCGCCACGGCTTCAGGGAGTGTCTCTGCCGTGATCCACATTCCAGTCGAGAATCCCTCTGGAGCCTGCTGGGTGCTTGCCACCAAGATATCCGCAAACGCTTTGACATCGTCGAGGAGTTGAGTTGTATCGACAACTGCAGCTTGCGTTCCGATTTCATCGATAACTATCGCGCTATGCATAAGAACCCCGTTAACCATCGCGTTAAAAACAGGCTGAGCGCCTATAATTTCCACCTTTCTGTGGGGTGCTCATCTGTTGTAGTCCTGTGGCTACAGAGAGATAGGATGCAGGGATCAGGAGAAGCGTTCTAATTTTATTTGATCAGGAATATTATATGGTTAGAACATACTGCCGACTGAAAAATGGATTCTGACAGAGGGCTCTCCAGACTTCTCATCGAGTGGTCGCCCCAGGTCAAAGCCGATTGGGCCTATCGGCGAGAGATACTGGAATCCGACTCCAACACTGGTGCGCAGGTCTTCCAGATCAAAGTCCTGATGCTGCAGGAACACATTTCCGAAGTCAAAGAAGAGGTGAGTACTTACTGAATCATCGGCGAGGTATTGAAGTTGTGTTTTACCGGCTATCATCGCATCACCTCCGATGACTGCACCATCTGAGCCCCTAGGGCCGAGAGAATTCTCCCTAAACCCGCGCACGGTAGTACGACCACCGAGATAAAAGCGCTGAGTGATCGGAATCTCTTCTGTGTCGCCCCACGGTTTAGAGATGCCTCCACTCAAACCAAGGCCCAGAGAATAACGCGATCCGTAGCCAGCGAGCGGTATAATGGCGCTACTCTTGGCAACCAGAGAGCCAAAGTTGGCTTCAGAGGCAATTTGCTGAAAGGCAACTTTAGGCTCCACTGTCACTGTATAGCCGGATCTGGGTAGGAGTGGGTCATCGCGTTTGTCGTATTTAATGATGCTCGAAAGGAAGCTTAGGCGCACCGAGCCGTCGTCTAAATCTGAGATGACAGCACCGGGTGTCACATCTTGTAGGTTATCGAACACAAGCGAGTGCCCCGCAGAGAACGCAAGTTCATTTTGTATCTGTCTAAACAAGTAAGAACCCACCAAGAGTCGATCAATGTTGAACTCCTGAGTGCTTAACTCCTGTCGTTGGTAACGGACTTCTTCGGTCAGGGAATATTCGGAATCTAGGAAGGACGGATCTGAATATCGCAGGCTAGTAAAGCCCTGACTGATCAGACCTGAGCCACTTGGATTGATCTGCGCCTGGTCAAAATATGTATCAACACGGAGGGATAGGGTACGTCCATCAGAAAAGAGAGATTTGTTTGTGGCCTCGCCAAAGGTATGCAGGCCGAATTCGGAATTAGCGCCTAGCCCTAGTTCGAGAGTCTGCATCGGGCGTTCCACAACTCGAATTATCAGTGCCTCGTTGGCTCCATCGATAGCTCCATCTTGGGCTGTAATCTCAACCCTTGAAAACAATCCCGTCCGCAAAAGCTCCCGTTTGGTGGCATTGATATCTTCAACTCGGTAGGGAGATGCAGGTTTTAGTTTCGTTGATCTAGCTGCAGTACGTTCGGAAATAGACACCAGTCCTTCATAGGTGATTGAGCCCACAATCGTTCGCTGTCCCGGCACAACCGACACACTAATAGCTGAGTAGTCATCAGTGGGTGTGGCAAATACCGCAGGTGATAGAAAGCCTTCGTTGCTGAGAGACTCAATCAGCAGGTCGATATACATATTCACCCGCGGCAGAGATATCTGGCCAGATGGAGGTTTTGGGAGATTTAACCCCGCTGGGTACCCGCTGACTTCGCCTAAATTCAAACGTTGAGGTTCTCCCTCTTGGATTGTGAACACAACATCAACTGAGCTTGATTTTTCGCGTTGCCGAATATCATACGAAGCAGCAGCGTCGGGGTAGCCTTCGTGGTGATACACAGATACGATGGCATCGCGCAGGGCGTCTAAGCGAGCCGGAATTGCAAAGGTTGCATCCATGGCAGCCACGTGCTCTTTTAAGCCCATAGAATTCATCGACTTGATCAGGTTCGATCTGCTTAGGTGAGAATTCCCGATCAAGCTTAAAGTCTTGATTTCCACCGGTGCCTCTTCAGTGATGGCAATCCGATAAACCAGTCTCTCTGGATCGGACCTATCTTCAGAGTGAGAAACCTGAGCAAAAAGGTAACCCTCTTCCTGATACATTCGTTCGATGTTTTGGATGAGCAGGGTAATAGTATTATTTCCGAATGGTCGTTTGCGAGAGAATAGATCGATACTGTTTAGAAAGTCTTCTTCTGTGAATTCCTTATTGCCAGTGAATGTAAAGGATATAGCCTGTCTAAGCTCTGATGTTACTACTAGGGTGCTTGAATGGTTTACTATATCGTGCCGGTAAGAAGGCGTAATGCGGGCTGCGATATAACCTTCGTTGCGCAGTGAGAGTACGAGTGCCCGCTCTACGCTGGCGAGAATTGATGAGGTAGCGAGGGTCTTAATAGGAGCAATGGAGGTAACCTTTTGTACTAGCTCCGGGCTCAATTCGTCTCCCTCGAATATCACTCCCGAAACAGTGCTTGGTTGTCGCTCTTGAATGGTAATTAGCAGATCGTGACAAAACTTATCTCCTGAGCGACAGGAGACAGATGCGGACGCTGCTGTAAAACCGTGCTCGTTCATGTATGTAGCTATCTGATTTTGAATTAGTGTCAGGCTCTCTGGAGTGTTCGCTATACGAGATGATGGGCCAAGACGAGCGGCGTTCAGGATTGACTGTTCACTGAATTGGTTTAATCCCTCGATCGAAATAGTTACGAACCGAGATTCCTCGGACCATACAGTATAGGTCAGGTCGCTCGACAGAATAGAGTTTTTCTGGGTGCTGACGGTCTGGAAGAAAGCATTAATGTCAAGCGCTGGGGTAAGAGAGTAAACACCACCTGCTCGTGAATTACTAACTGAGCTAAACAAGCTCTCGCCAAGTAGGGTCAGGCGCGGAGAGATATTCTTACGCGCCACTACGGCAGGCTCAATTGTGCCGGTGAACTGGTTATATGCAGGTTCGAATGAGAGGATGTCAAGCTTGGTCAGGTTGCGGAAGAATGCTTTAAAGCTTGAGAAGGAGGTATCAGAGATGAAAAATCGCTGGTCTGAGCCAAACTGTGAGTCCATGCGGCCCTTCATCGTGCTTTCACCAAGCGGGCGGGATGAAGTAAGAATTAGTAGCAGGTCGCTTTGGGAGAGCCCTCGGTCAGAGTTAAGTGAAAACTTAGGAGCAGAGAGCGGACCTGATGCGTCGAGTATCACCAGTATACTCTCACCTGTTGGTGCTCGCAGGTTGCCTTCACCCACCAGCTCAAGGTGCGGAATAAGTGATGAAGGTTTAAAAGTTAGTCCTCCTGAAGTGATGTCAAATCGATTACCTTTCAGGCCAGCCCAGCCGCTGAGAATCTGCATGGAGCCTTCCAGAGCAGGTGATGTCACAGTGCCTCTAGCACGGAGATTAGTGTTGAGCTCGGCACTAAGAAATGGTGTCACAACGAATATATTCCGAGGGGCGGAAATTGCTACGTCAAGCTCCAGGTCCACTGAACTCTTCTTCGCTGCCGGCTGGATACGAGTCGGTAGGAAGTATCCGGAAATTGTGCTCATAATTAGCTTGTTTAGATCGAAGTCCTTAGCTACCTCCGCAAAAGTAATGTCTAAAGCACCTGAGAGAGTTTGGCGCTGTTTCTGATTAACGCCGAGAGCTAAGTCTCCCGAGAAAGTGATCGTAGCGTCCTCAATCGGTTCAATAGTCACCTCTTTTAGCTCGGTGCGTAGAGAGGAGTTGCCCGGTTCAAAGGGCAGAAGAGTGCCAGAGGCCGTAAAGGTGCCACCATTCACTGAGCCTCCAAGTTTATTGATCCGAATAGCTCGCCCTGACAGAGAAAAATCCCCTGATATATGGTGGCCTCCTAGCTCCGGGGATGAAACACCGAACTGACCGTTAATTAGCTGGGCTGTTCCGGTTACTAATGGCTGCGATAAAGCGCCCTGAATGGATACATCGGTTTTTAATAGTCCACGGAGATCATCCATGGCCGGTAAAAGAGGCAGCAGTGAGCTTAATTCAAGGCGTCCTCGTGCGGACATAGCAAAACCTTTGGCAATGCCCAGCTCACCATCAAGCTCCAGAGCGCTTTCCAGGGTAGCCAACGAGAGATTCTTGAGTTGCAATGCCCCGTTTCGTATCGGTATGCGCGACTCAGGCGGTGCTGATAGAGAGTAGGGGGCACAACCTATTGCTAAAGAGTGCAGAATTACTTCACCGCTCCCTGCAAGAATCGCCTGTAGAGGAAATGTATAGGATAGTGAAGCTCCTACCTTACTGCACTCATCTTCGTGACCTACGATCTCTTTCAGCTTGACCTCGGGTTGTGTGAAGCGCAGCTTGCCTTCGTAGCTCTTAGCAAAATCAACGGTGAGCTCCGCGCCAGCTCTTAGAGGAGAATTGGGTAGGGTAACTCTAAGTACTCCATCTTTAAGATTGGCTCGACCTGATAAAGGATACCCTGCGTGAAGCGCCGGCGAACGCACAGTTATATCCCCATCGGCAAGTAGAGTATTCAATCCTAGCGGCCCACGTAGCGCTATCTGAGAGGTGAAGGCTAGCGGACTTAGTGTCTCTTTGGTTACTGGAAGGGACAACGGGTAGCGATAATCGACGAGACTCAAGGAGCTGTCCTTTAGTGAAGCATCCGGTGATGATAGGTCGATCAGACCGCGCCACTTGAGCACTCCTTGCTGTTTGTTGGAGCTCTCTACTGCGATGTCAGCGGCGGTTGGTGATACATGTATCTGAATCCGACTTGGTCCCAGTGAGAATCCCTGCATCAGGAGGTCATCTGATGTGATGGTAATATCGGTTGAGACGCCCGCCGGCCCCTCTGTGACATCGATCGTAGCGTTTGCTTTGGTTACCGCGAACGGCCCGTACTCAAATCGAGGTACCTTAGCGCTAAACCCGGCAGCTAGGCCCGCATCAGATAGCTTTAGGGGCTTAGTTGAGGTAAGCACCGCCTGTTCGTTTGAGGCATTAAGATCGGTCAGAGTGATGACCGGGTCTCCTCGGTTTACGTCGATTGTGAGTCCGCCAGACAGCTTTGGAAAATTTAGCTGGGATGCAAACGGCAGCGCTATGGAGAAGGCGGTGTCGGGGCTACTCTGAATACTTCCGGTTAGTAGAGGGCTGCCAAGGGTCCCCGATATTGTGGTGTTGCCGATAATCAGGCCACGTAGCCAATCGGGAAGACCTATATAGTCGGGGGATACCGTGAAGGAGGTGTTACCTGAGAAAGTTGAGCTCTGGTCAGATAGAGCGACCCCAGTTGCTTCAATATGAGAGCGGTCGCGACCGAGGGTTAGAGACCTAAAAACGGTCTGCGCATCCTCAATCATTATTGAGCCAGCTAGTGGGCCGAGAAATAATTCCTGCGGAGGAGAACCAGGAGTGTCACCGTAAGTTGTGTAGCGGAAATCAGCGATACGGGGAGTGAGGGCATAATATTCACCATCTCGTTTAACGCTAAGAGATACGCCAGAGCCTGATATCTCGCTAGAACCAAAGGATTCGCGCAGGAATGATTTCCTGACCTCAAGGGAGTCCAAGATAACACGCCATCTGTCTGGCAACTGTTTCTCCGGTGGGAGCGGTTTTGTTAACTGATCGATAAATCTGAATGTAACTGAATTAGGACCAACGCCATCGGCCGTGCCATCATTAAGGATAAGATTGCGCAGATGAACCTTGCGGTCACGAATCTCAGAGATATCGATCTTGGTCGTAATAGTCTTGAAAGATAGTCTCGGCACACCTTTCTCGACGATTCGAACGTTACGGGCGCGAGCTCTCAAGGTGGAGAACGAGAGGGAGAGAGAGTCAAAAGCAAGCGAGCAATCGCACGAGGCTATAACCTCCTCCTCAAGAGCGCTAACCACCTCATTTATCAACCACTGTTTTGCTAGGAGTATGACTGCCCCGGTGGACAGGCCAAGGAAGAGGCCGATAGAAGCCAGTGTTTTGCCGCGAAACAGTCTACGTATCACGAGGGTAGCAATAGCATATTAAACCACAAAACGGCAGGTAATGAGGTGAAAATGGTGTCTGGCGTTTACCAAAAGTCCATAGCCCAATACCCGCTTATGAGACACGTTATCAGCGGCTAACGCCCAAGTAGGAAAAGGCACGGCTGCTTACTGAGCTTTGGTGGGGTTTTGCGCCAGACGCTGACCGGATGCGTTTTAATGTACTCGGATGGAGTTGTGAGCCCTTGAGCGATGCAGAGGCGCACGGCAGGCTTGCAGACTTGTAGCAGGTCATGTAACAGCTTGTCGTTGCGGTACGGTGTGTCCATGATGATCTGAGTTTCTCCCGATGTTAGAGCTATCTCGCTCAGATTTTTAATAGCCACCCCACGCTGTTGGGCCTCTATCGGTAGGTAGCCCACAAAGCGCCATGCTTGTCCGTTGAGTCCCGATGCCATCAGAGCGAGCACCATTGAGCACGGCCCCACGAGTGGAACCACACGCAGATTGTTGGCATGGGCGAAACTCACAAGGGATGCACCAGGATCCGCGATGCCAGGGCAGCCAGCCTCAGAGATGACTCCAATGCTGTGTCCGGATGAGAGGGGGGACATAAGCTCTGCCAATGTTTCCCTCTGCACCGTTTCAGGGATCCGTTGAATCGACAGTTCGCGAATGGCCATGTTAGGGCAGAGTGCCTTGATAAAAGCGCGTGCAGAGCGCTCCTCCTCGACAAGAAAGTGTTTCAGCGATGCTACTGTAGTGGCAGCAATAAGTGGTAGTGAGTGATCGACTGATGCAGCGCCGAGAAGATTTGGTATTAGAAATAGAGCTGGAGCTGCTGATGAAGCGCTGTTCATCACTTCAGTCGACTCGCTTAGGAATGTCTGCTGTGTGTTTCCAAGCGTGGTATGAGCTGCGCACAAATGGCCCTGATTCGACGAACTTAAACCCGCGCTTCATACCTTCGAGCTCATACTCTTTAAATTCTTCTGGGGTGATAAACGCTCTGACTGGGAGTTGATTCTCTGATGGTCGGAGGTACTGGCCGATCGTCATCACATCAATTCCAGCATCTCGCATATCGTCCATTACCTGCAGAACTTCGTCTGCTGATTCTCCCAAACCAACCATGATGCCAGACTTGGTAACCACCAGTGGGTCGATCTCCTTCGCCCAGCGGTGAATAGCTAAAGAGCGTATGTAGCCGGCGCCCGGCCGAACTTTTCGGTATAACCGGGGAACCGTCTCGATATTGTGATTAAGCACGTCTACCTTGGCGCTAAGAATAGTTTCTAAGTCTTTGCGCGAGCCCTTGAGGTCTGGAATCAGCAGCTCAATCTTGCATTGAGGAGCGTGCTTGCGTATCGCCTGCACCGTTTTGCAGAAATGGCTAGCCCCGTTGTCGGCTACATCATCACGATCTACAGATGTCACCACTGCGTGACGAAGCCCGAGCTCCTTGACCGCAACTCCCACTCGCTCAGGCTCCAACGGATCAAGAGCAACGAGGGTTTCAGAGGTGCCTTTCTTTACCGAGCAAAAATGGCACCTGCGGGTGCACAACTCGCCCATGATCATGAATGTTGCTGTGTGGTGAGACCAGCACTCGCCGATGTTTGGGCACATCGCCTCTTCACATACAGTGTGCAGTTTGAGGTCCTTAACTATCTTTTTAGTTTCCAAGTACTCTGGCGAGCCTGGAGCTCTTACCTTGAGCCACGAGGGCTTAACGATAGTTGTTGAATTACGAGGTACCTCAACCGCCATACGTGGCATCCTTATCAATACAGATAGTTATTTAGGCCATCAGAAGGGCCGGCAGCTCAAGAGCTTCCTTAAAGTACTTGAGGAAGGTGCTGGCCATGACTCCGTCTATAATCCGGTGATCAACGGACACGGTAACCTTCATGATAGAACCTACAACGATCTGACCACGGTATACCACAGGCTCCTCTTTGATAGCGCTAACAGCCAAGATACCTCCCTGCCCAGGGTTGATAATGGCTGTGAAATTTTCGACATCAAACATGCCCATGTTGGATATGCTAAACGTTCCACCAGATAGGTCACTCGAGCTGGGGCGGCCAGCACGAGCTCGTTCTATTGCCGCACGAGCCTCAAACACAACGTCCTTGAGCGACATTCGGTCTACATCCTTTAGGACCGGTATAATCAAGCCGTCCTCAATTGCGGTGATGATTCCGATATTGATGGATGCCGGTTGATAGAGCTGTCCGTCCCGCATTGCCGCGTTTACTCGCGGTTCCTTAGAGAGGCCATAGGCCGCAGCTTTAATTACTAAGTGGTTCATCGAGATGCCCTTGTACTCAGGGCGCTCTTTGAGTACCTCACGTAGCCGCATAACCTCCCCCATGTTAATGGAGTTGGAGACGTAGAAGTGCGGCGCTGTGGTGACGCTCTCTTGCATCCGTCGAGCGATCGTCTCGCGCATTTTGGATAGCGGTGTGAAGGTTCCCGCAGCCGTTGTAGCCGGCATAACTGGTAGCGCTTGCGCGGGTTGAATTGCTGTTGCTGTGTTGCCTGTGACTGGAGTCGTTGGGGTGCCTGCTGCGGCTTCCACATCCCTGCGCACGATGCGCCCGTTGGGGCCGGAGCCCTGAACACCTGATAGGTTAACCTGGAGGTGTTCTGCAACCTTCTTTGCCAAAGGGCTGGCTTTGACACGATCATGAGACGCCACAACTGTGAGAGGAGTTGATTGGGCGTTCATAGAGGATGACACTGCAGGGGAAGTCTGTGTAGCAGAGACAGGTGTCGGCTGTGCATGGTAGGGGGCCGAGGTGGTCGCGGCTGGAGATGTGGTTCCTACTACTTCACCAGGCTGTCCGATGACTGCGATCGCTTCGCCAACTTTGGCCACCGAGCCGGCTGGAACCATGATCTTCAATAGAGATCCGTTGAAGAACGACTCGATCTCCAGGTTGGCTTTATCGGTTTCTACCTCAGCGAGTATGTCTCCGCGTTTAACAACGTCGCCCTCTTTGAGCCTCCAGGTTAGTATCTTCCCTGAGCTCATGGTGTCACTAAGTTGAGGCATTTTAACATCGGTGGCCATGGGGTACCTTTAAAAGATATAGATAGTCTCCGGGAGTATAGTAAATAGAGAGTCATTTGCCAAATGACCATAAAAAGTCCCGATTTATTGGCTCCGGGGGGTGCTGCTGTGCCCCATAACTGTCGTAAGAAAAATAGTAGCTACTCACCGGTTTAAAAGGTTGTGGTTCATGCTTCATTTTTAATTATCACCATTTCGTTGATCATTCTTTCTGGTGAGTAGTTAGTTTTGCCACCCCGCTTTGCTCTGCAAAGCTGCCCCTGAATAGGGCTAGTGTTTCCACCCCGCTTTGCTCTGCAAAGCTGCCCCTTAATAGGGCTAGTGTTTCCACCCCGCTTTGCTCTGCAAAGCTGCCCCTTAATAGGGGCTGGTGCTACAGTCGCTGCATTTGCTTAGTAGTTACGAAAAATAAATATGTTCATGGGTTGAAACTAGCGGTCGAATCGCGGTAAACATGGCGCCGCAATTTCAGATTAGCAAAAGCTGTGGTCCTGTAATGAACGTAGTTGAGAAGGACGCCCTAGGGATAGATAGAGAAGAGGATGCATCCCCAGACACGGGAGCGCTGCGCAAGTCGGCAACACGATCGGTAGGGGGAACCCCGTCGGCAAGCAAGCTCAATCGTCTTCCTGCGGTTAGGGATCGGGGGCTTATACCCAAAATAGACATTAGGCGTTACCTGAGCGAAGGGTCCAAAGCCTTGCAGACTTTTGTCGCGCCGCTTGAAGAGCAGGTGAGGCGTTGCGGCAAGTACAGAAGCCACAAGCATCGCAGCTCTGCCCGAGCGCAGGCTAAGGTAGCAGAGCTAGTTCTCGAGGTTATTCGTCAGCTAGCCCACAAAGAGACTGGAGTCTTCAATCTCGAAGCTCCAGTGTCGCAGCTCCTAAATTCTCTTTTTGCCGGATCTGTTGAAGTCGGGATAGTTACCGGCTTGGCTCGCAGAGCTAACAAAGCGTTGGTGCTCAGGGATATGCGGCAGCGAGAGGCCTTAACTGATGGTGCCCGGGCGCAATCAGCGCGTGGACTGGCCTACGATGTGGCCCGCGAGCTTGACGAATTGCTTATGCTGCTCAAGTGGTATGTTCGCCGCAAGATGAGCCTTTGCGCGCTTGAGCTTGAAGCTAACGGTGAGTTCGCACTGCTCGATTCTGGGCTATCAGCAACCAGCGACGATCACGATCTGCTGTTCTCGCTTGATGTTATGCACGACCATCAGGTCTTTGGGGTCAAAGGGTGTCTGTTAACCTGTGGCCTGAAGTTGCTGGGGCGCGATGGTGAAGCGTTGTGGCTGCGGGTGGCGATTCATGCTGGAGGAGCTCCGGTGATGGTCCGGCCCGAGTGGTCAAGCTGGACCGACCCCGGGGGCGCGGAGGCGGTTGAGCTGCTTCCAGAGCACGCACCGTTCTGCTCGCTTGTACCGATCAGACCAAACTCGCAAAGGCTGGTGATTGATGAGGTGCGGGCATTTGTTCCATACGCAGCCCTTCAATTGCCCGCAGGGCGTTCGGAAGTAGAGGTGGTGGTTACGGTGATTGATGGAGCCGGGCAAGAGGTAGTAAGTGCTACCCGGCTTGAAAGTATCTGTGTTCCCCATCGCCAACTCAGTCTAGCTCCTGTACCTGCTCCGCACTCACTGGGAATGTGGCCACACGATGTTGTGTCTGGTGACAAGATCTCTGAACTAACGGTCACCTCAGGTTTCAAACCGGTAGCGGGTTGGGAGCGTCACTCGATATCGGTTGCTTTTGACCTATCGCTATTTATGCACGCAGGTGAAAGCGTAATGCTCGAGTGCCGATTTGTGAATTCAAGGGGTGAAGTAGTTGAATTGGCCTCTCTCGGCATGCCCTTTATCGCCAGCGAGCTGAATGTCGCAGTCGAGTCGCTATCATCATACCGCTATCGCCGGGTGTTGCACCCCAGAGGGGCTTGGACCCTATATCAGGGGTTGTGCATCGATATCCCTGTCGAATTTCTTTTGCTGGCTCCCGGGTCTCATGAGATCACATGTGAGCTGGTGGTTGTTTCCGCAGACGAACGGGTGCTGTGCGGGGATATGAGCCGAGTGCAAGTGCAGGTGCCTGACAGAGAGCCAAAGACAGAGGTCTCCAGCGCTAATCATGAATCCGAGCAGCGTAATGGAGCAGTATCAAGGAAGATTGCGCATGCGGGACTTCAAATTGATTCTTTGGATGTAGAACCTGTGTGGCAGAGCGGGACAGATGACTGCATCAGAGTGGAGGCTCGCTTTTCTCCTCGCAGTCATGCTCAGCAGTTGGCGGACCTCGCCGCCGGACGGGTGGGGGAGCTTTTTGCACCTTATCGTGTGGAGATTTCTTTGGAGCGTGAAGACGGCCACGTATTGCTTCAGGCATACTCTGATTCCCTGGGGATGAGCTTCAAGCCGGTAACGAGGGCCGTTTGCGTTGACCCGTATACAGGACACCCAGACCACACGGTGGTTGCTAATTTCAGACGCGAGGAGGTGTTGGGTTGGTCGTTGGGCTCAGATAACAGCCGAGCTGCCGCTAAATCGAGGATATTTGCCCGGGTGATCGCGTTTTCATTAGCGGGAGAGGTGCTGATATCCGAGAGTAAGGAGCTGTTTGTAAAGCCGCTAAGCGATGGAACTAGGCAGGTTGTGCAGATCACAGAGCCAGCTCCTCGTATTGTGGATGTGTCTGCTTTTGCCAATGCCCAAGGAGAGCGATTAACAGCGCGTGTATTGGTCAACATGCCAGTTAGTGAAGGGGGCGAAGAGAGCGCTATGGTTCGATTCGTGCTCTGCTTACCGGGCGGACGGCGGGATGTGATCGCGACCAAAGAGATTCGCCCGCTCAATACCGGGGTATGGACGCGCCAGGTACCAGGCCTCTGTCAGTACGGAGTTGATTGTGAGTATTCACTCCGTGGAATCACAACAACTACTGGTTGTTCTATAGAGGCCACGGTGGTGACGCAAGCTGGAGAGGCTCTTCATTCTCTAGAGCAGCCGATTAGGAGCGCCGGAGTGCTCTCAGAGCTCGATGAAAATGCGGCTGATTTTGATTCGGATTTAGTCCCCACGGAAGCCTTGCTCGATAAGCAGATGGCGAATGCAGCAGAAGCTGTCTCTGTGGTTCCTTCCAAAGGGCTATTGGGGCGACTGTTTAGTAGAGCATAAACCCAGCCTCATTAATTTTTGAAAAAATGAGTGAGAATAGCTGGGCAAGCGCAGGGTTCGGAAAAAAGGAAGCTATTAAGCAAACTCCGGGACGGTGGCGCTAGCCCGCATATTTCATGATGCCTGCTACTACGATCGCCGATAACGGCGCTTTTTCGGCTCAAAAATCGATTTTCGGACCGGAATGTATCACGATACGATCCCGCCCCAAAAATCGATTTTTGAATTCGCCCCACGGGCCCGAAAAATCACCATTCTCGGCGCTCTCGCGACGCAGTTTCATGAAATATGCGGCCTAGCCCCTAATGCGGGCTACGACTCCGTCAGACTTCGCGAAAAAATCCTTAGGTGTATCTCGCTGGATACACATCCGGTTTTTTGCTCTTTTCCCTCGTCTCGCCTTGCATCTCGGCAACCTCGCCACGAACCTACTTCTGAGACCAGTTTTAGAAAAGAGCGCTGCCCGTAGCTAGCGGAGCTGATCGTCGCAGCGGGGACAAGACCCGTATTCGACAAATGCGACAGGGGTAGGTGACCTACATCGCCGACACCAACCGATAAAAGCAGAGCGTTCAGGTTTCATCGCTGCCAACAGCATAATACCGACCAGTAGGTAGATCACATTCAGTGCTGGAGTAGTTGCTCTGCCGACGGATAGAGCGCCGCAGAGGCTAATGATACGAGCGGCGATAATCGGTATTGAGAAGAGAACAATCAGTTGACGTTCCCACAAGGCAACGTGCAGCCGAGGAGAGTCCAAAAGAGCTTTTGACTGGGCACGGGTCTCGCGTAGCACGTGTTGAACAGACGAGACGATGCCAAGCAGCAGGATTGCAGCGACGATAACTGCGGCGATGGTATTAATACTCGGAAGTAGCAACAATTTGACTACTACTATGCCTGCCAGGCTTACCCCAAGTATTACTTTAAAACCCCTGTTGCCACTCGTTCGGCTATCACTTTGCCACTTGCGTAATGAGGCAGCGCGTTTTGCGACTACTTGTTGATTAAGAAAAGGTAGGGTTACAAGGGTGCAAACAGTCGCGATGATTTGAGCCTGAAGTGCCGAAAGAGCGCTGCCAAGGAAGATGGCAGCAGCGCCATCCAGCGCCACGGATAGAAACATCCAGCGCCACATCGCAGAGAGGCGGGTGTGTGGCCCTGTGCGGGTTAGTCTACCTGATGTATTGCCCTTCAATTTAGTATCTCTTCGTAGTAGCGTAGAGTGGTGAACCGTGCATTACGCCCACCTTCAACAGATCCAAAACCTTCCAGGTCTGATCCTGCCTATCTAAGCGTTACCGAGGTGACGCGCCTGGTTAACGATATACTGGAGCTGCAGTTTCCGCAGCTGCTTTTTCGTGGCGAGATATCACAACTTACTGTGGCTCAGAGTGGGCATATTTACTTTACGATAAAAGACGACGGCGCGCAGCTTGCTTGTGCGATGTGGGCCGGAGTTGCTCGGACGCTATCGTTTAAGCCTAAAGTCGGGATGTCGGTTCGGTGTCACGGTCGGCCGAACGTTTACGCTCAATCAGGGAGATTCCAGGTGGTAGTCCACCGACTCTTTGAAGATGGTGAAGGCGAATTGCGCCGAAGATTTCTAGAGTTGCAGAAGCGTCTTGAGGATGAGGGATTCTTTGCGCCAGAGCGAAAGCGGCAGTTGCCGTTCCTGCCAAGAGCGGTGGGGATAGTAACCTCCAGCACAGGGGCGGTCATTCACGATATGATGGTTAAAATTCGTGAGCGCTTTCCAGCTATGGTGGTTTATCTGGCCGATACACGGGTGCAGGGTGATGGGGCAGCTACCGAGATCGCAGATGCGATCCGTAGGCTCGACAGGTCAGGTTTAGTTGATGTTTTAATTGTGGCGCGTGGAGGCGGTTCGCTTGAAGACCTGTGGGCATTTAATGAGGAAGAGGTAGTTAAGGCTGTATTCTCGTGCTCGCGTCCGGTTATCTCAGGTGTAGGTCACGAAGTGGATGTGACGCTGTGTGATTTGGCGGCTGACGTACGGGCTCCGACCCCCACGGCGGCAGCCGAGATGGTTGTTCCACACGTTGCTGATCTGCTCGCTAGGATTAATGAGCTGTCCAGAAGATTGGCCGATACGGATCGCTGGTACCAGCCACGAGTACAGAGGCTTGATGATCTGTCGCTTCGACTAACCTCGCGCTTGTCAGCAGTTGCAATCGAGGCCGGATTGCGGGTGCGAGCTGCCGAGTCAGCCTTGGGACGAATTAAACCTGACCGTGTGATGGAGGTGCTGAGACTAAAGTTGCGAAATTTCGAGGGCCGCTTATTGGATGCAGCTGGGCGAGCGTGCCGCGATCGGGCCAGTCGTATTGAGGGGCTGAGCGCTCGATTGCAAGCGCTTAGCCCTCTTGCGGTTCTTGAAAGAGGTTTTAGTGTCCTGTATTCAGGAGGCGCTCACGTTCGTTCTGTGCACGATGTGAAAGTTGGAGAGCCACTTGAGGTGCGTGTGGTTGATGGTGTCATTGCCGGTGTAGTTAATAAAGTGAGAGGGGAGTAGGGTATATGGGTAAGGCGAAAGGTGATCAAGGCCCGGGCAAGAGTGTTTCACTTGATGATATTATGAAAGGAGATGTGACGCCTGACGGCATCGCGCAGCTCACCTTCGAGGAGGCACTGATGCTACTGGAGGGGGTAGTTGCCGCTGTAGAGTCCGGTAGTCTTCCGCTCGATCAGGCAATCGGTTCCTACGAGCGCGGTACATTGCTCGTGCAACATCTTAGGGGTTTGTTATCCGGAGCCGAAGAGAAGTTGCGGTTACTGAGCGAGGTCAAGGCGGGATAGAAAACGGTGATTGCGGACACAGCTATAGAAATAGGTTTACAAAAAGGTGCAGAAATGAACCACGGTCATGTTTCAGTGATTACCCACCCCTTGGTGCAGAACAAGTTAACCCTGATGCGTATGGAAGAAACTTCAACGGCTGAGTTTCGTCGCTTATTGCGTGAAGTCAGTATGTTGTTGGCGTATGAGGTAACTCGCGATTTGCCGTTAAAGCTCATCAGCATTAAGACCCCAGTAGACACGATGCAGGCCCCGGTCTTAGCGGGGAAGGACTTAACGCTTGTTTCCATTTTGCGGGCCGGGAATGGTATCTTAGAGGGGATGCTTGAGCTGATACCGTCAGCACGAGTGGGACACATAGGGCTTTATCGTGACCCGGAGACGTTACAACCGGTTGAGTACTACTTTAAGATGCCCTCGGATATCAGTGAACGAGATGTGCTTGTAGTGGACCCTATGCTGGCTACGGGTGGCTCTGCGGCAGCAGCGGTGACTCGCCTCAAGAAACTCGCACCCCGTTCGATACGATTCGTCTGTCTGATAGCCTCGCCAGAGGGTGTTAATACCTTTCGCTCGGAGCATCCGGATGTGCCGATCTTCACGGCCGCAGTTGATGATAAGCTAAATGAGCACGGATATATCGTCCCAGGTCTAGGCGATGCCGGAGATAGGATATACGGGACCAAGTAGCAAAGGTTCGACTCCGGCTTGATAGCGCTGGAGGATATTGAACCTAAAAAGAGCAGTTGCGGGTTTCAGAATGGCGCATCTGGCTAAAATCACTACGGCTTTTGAATTTTCGGTGCTCACCCTGACGGTGCCAGGGTTCCGCGCCGAAAATATCAAAATCCTTTGTGCTTTTAACCAGCTGCTCCATTCTGCCCCACCTTAACTGCTCTTTTCAGGATAATCCTAGCACACCGGACCCTAGACTGGGGGTCTAATACAGCAGACACCCCAACACTCCAGTTAATTATGATGCACTAGCTTACTCAAAGGTTACGCCTTTTTATTTAACTTATTAAAATCCTTCAGGATTACATCCTTAACCCCAAGCCCCTTGCCCTCAGATATAGAGGATGCCAGGGCTTCGTTGAGCATATCGCGATACATCGCCTCTTCGTTACTACCCGATAACAATCCATTCTGCGGAACAGTACTCCACATAGATTCAAGCATCTGCTGAACAAGCAGCGCTTCGAACTGCTGCGCTGCAACCTCTGGCTGCTGCGCTACCGGCATGCTTTTTTTAAGGTTACGCGCTTCTACACCTAAGGATCCCCCAAGCGACTTAATCGATGTCATAATCTCACCCTTACATCACTACCAGCTCTGCATTAAGCGCCCCTGCTGCCTTGAGCGCGGTAAATATCGCTATCAAATCACGCGGCGTAGCCCCCAGCTCATTAAGTGCTGCCACCACGTCTCCTAGCGTCACTTCACCCCCAACGATCTGCAGCGCTTTCACGTCCTCTCCAACCGTTATATCGGTGTTAGTAACCCCTGCCGTCACTCCACCTGCTAATGCATTGGGCTGTACCACTTCGTTTTCGGATCGGATAGCTATATTGAGATTTCCATGAGCCAATGCCACCTTACTTATGGTTACCCTCTCTCCCATAATTACTGTGCCCGTTCGCTCATTAACAACTACACGCGCTCCTATATCCTGCTCAACTTCAACTTGCTCCAGTTGTGCTACGAGAGCTACCGG
Source organism: Pseudomonadota bacterium (assembly GCA_046300175.1). Lineage (GTDB taxonomy): Bacteria > Bdellovibrionota_C > UBA2361 > UBA2361 > OMII01 > OMII01. The sequence continues at coordinate 44,829 of JBKCMS010000094.1, forward strand.
GTCGAACTGATCCTGGACATCGAGCCCGATCTCTACCGCACCCGAATCGACTGCTACCGCTGTTTGCTTACCCATACGACGATTAAGTGCATTCACTACGCGTGTCATCGTCGTAAAGTCCGGGCGACGGAGCACTATGCGCACTTTTTTTGACTGAAACAGATCAAACGGTATAGAACGCTCTACCAATGCACCTCCTGGTATTACAGCCACGGTTGGATGATTCTTCTGCGCTGAATCGCCCCCCTCTGCCACAGCAAAGCCTCCCAGGTCTATCGCCCCTTGGCCCACTGCGTAAGTGTTCCCGTCGGCACCCTTCATCGGAGTAAACAAAAGAGTGCCTCCTTGAAGGCTCTTGGCATCGCCCATAGAAGAGAGAGTTATGTCGATCTTCGAGCCAGGCCGAGCAAATGGAGGCAGTTCGGCAGTCACCATTACCGCCGCAACGTTCTTGACCCGTACTGCCATCGGGTCCACCCTGAGTCCCATCTTCTCAAGCATGTTCGATATGCTCTTGGGGGTGAAGTCAGTCATTCGACCATCACCAGTGCCGTTAAGACCAACTACAAGTCCATATCCCAGAAGTTGGTTGCCTCGCACTCCCTCGATATCGGCGATATCTTTAAGGCGTGCCCCCTGCGCCTCATGCGCCAGAGACAACACCGCAAGCACCAGCAAACTAAGTCGTTGAATTAAAATGGCCACAAAATCCTCAACAATCGCGATAACCAACCACCATACTGCGCTTCTCCAACTGTGCCTTTTCCGTAGTAATCAATTCGCACTTGAGCGATCTGAGAGGCATTTACCTCATTGTTCGAATTGATATCTCGTTGGCGAACAAGTCCGGATATCACCAGCACCTGCTCCTCGTTGTTCACTGCTATAATCTTCTCCCCTTCAATCCGTAAAAGACCCGATGGGAGGACCTCCGCAACTACAGCGGAAACCCGCGCGTTTAACTGCGCCTGACGGAGAGTTCGGCCCTCTCCTCGAAAATCATTACGCGTTTGCGCTTGTATCAAACTGGTGAGATCAGGAGGATTGCTCCAGTTGGCAGTCTGCTTCTCTAAGCCGAAAAAGTTTTCGATTGCCGCCAAATACTCGCTCTTTGCCTTTATTTCAGTATTTGCCAACTGTTGACCCAGCGACTGCTCCGTTACAACGATCGTAACAAGGTCCATCGGCTGCCAGGCCCGATAATCGCGAAATGGGTCGTTGCCAGCTTGACTCTCACGAAACAGCGACGCTGTGATTCCAGGATCCCCCATATCAAGAGGTCCCTTATACGCGATGCCCTGCTGCTCTGCGCTACGCATCACCCGTACTCCCGGACCTAAATCCGATCCTGCATCTCTAAACTGCGCCGGCTGGGCAGTCATTGCTACTACAGGAGGAGGAGCATCTGCAAAGCGCAATTTTGCTCGTCCATCGTCGGTGGGCTCCTCTACGAAGCCTCCCTTCCAGTGGATATTCTTACTCTGGTCAAAAGTTCCAGGAGATGGAGATGTCGCATATCTGCGCGATGGAACGTATGGATTCTGCGGCAGCTGCGGCGCGCATGCACCGAGTAGGCCAGCACAAGCGACCCCAACGTAAAGAACCATCGGAGTTCGCTTATGACTTAAGGATGAAATACGATTTGTCCTGCCCATGACTACCGCGCTCCCACTAGTACGACGTCTTTTTGCTGAACTCGCGCCCGAACCACCTTCTGTGAGGCTTCATTTCGCACTCCGATCTCCTGTCCATCTGCGCCGTCTTCAAGAGCCATGCCCCGTGCTGTCGCTTCAAGACGACCACGCCGAAAAACCATCGTCACTCTTGAGCCTGCCTCTACTAAAGGTGGTATCTTCACTACTTTTGAACTAAACATCTCGCCCTGTCCAATATCTCGCAGAAGCGCTCGACCAACAACGTCTCCGATCTGTTCAATAGAGTCGCTGGCGGTCGCGGTCCCATTAACCCGTGAAAGCCTCACATCACCTGCTGTCACGATATCTCCGCGCTTAAGTGGACGCGCTGCTGTTGGCATTATCCTCCATTCATCGGCAAGTGCTTTCATCTGAAAACGCACTTCACCTGAGCCGGCACGCGAGCGATAATCGACGCCAAAGTGACCAGGCTGCATCGCCTGCAAACCTACAACCTCTATACTCAGGGCGTCAGCCGGGATTCTAACCGGCCTCTCTGCAAGGATATGCTTAACTTCTATCTTGCGGTCTTGCGCCAGTAGGAAAGACTTTAACGCCCGCTCAAGCTCATCACGTGAGACCTCACGATACGCCCGTGTAACCTGTACCTGCCTTGGAAAGGTATATAACAGCGAGTCAAGCTTCACTCCCGCATCTCTTAGCTTCTCTAGAATCGTTACTCCATCCAGAGCAAACGACTCCCCGGCACGCGGACTGTTGCCCAGAGGTATCTTCCTAAGCTCTATGATCGCCTCATCATCAGAAACAGCAGCAGACTCAATAAGCGCAACATCCGCCAGGCGAATCACTGGTTCGGTTACAACCGCCTCTGTACGGCCCTGTAACCTAATATCGGTAGGCTTACCTGCATGTATGTCCGCCAAGCTTACAATCGGAGCACTGACCACGACTAACGAAGTAAGCAAGGTGCACACAGCCTGTATTCGATGATATGCACCGAAATGCCTACTGGCTTTTTTATCAGTCATACATTACCTCTTTAAGTTGATCGCCATATTTAACATCTCATCAGCGGTAGTAATTCCTTTCGAGGACGCCTCGTATGCGCGCTGTGCGGTAATCATGTTTACTACCTGCTCTACTACGCTGACGTTACTGCTCTCCAAGAATCCCTGATTCAGCCGCCCGAAACCTAGCTGACTGAAGATTCCGTTTACCGGAGCTCCTGATGCCTGGGTTTCCTCATACAAATTCTGCCCGACTGCTCGCAAACCGGCGTTGTTCGGAAAGCGCACACCGATAAGCTGACCTACCTGTGTTGGTACTGCGTTGTTGGGTTGAGTTACAGTTACCGTACCATCACGGGCAACGGTTACCTTGAGAGCATCGGGTGGTATCGTAATTCCCGGAGCAACCTGATATCCGTCCGATGTCACCATCAATCCGTTCATATCCAGCTGAAAAACTCCAGTACGGGTGTAAGCGAATGTTCCGTCAGGGCGGAGTACCTGAAAGAATCCATCACCCTCGATCGCTATATCCAACTGATTTCCGGTTGAGCTGAGGTCTCCCTGAGTAAAGACCTTCTGCACTGCTGCGGTTTTAACTCCTAATCCTACCTGCACACCGGTAGGATTGCTGGTAGTCTGAGATGTCAGCGCACCTGGCTCGATCACGTACTGGTACATAAGGTCTTGAAAGTCCGCTCGCCCCTTCTTAAATCCAACGGTGTTGACGTTCGCCAAGTTGTTGGAGATCACATCGATATTGGTCTCTTGAGCATTCATCCCAGTTGCGGCCGTGTATAGTGCTCTAATCATCGCAATCCTCTATTTATCTCTGCCTACGTCCAAGTTGTGATACTGCTGCTTGATTCATCGAATCCAGGGTCTGTGCTGCTCTTGTATAAGCCTCGAATGCACGATTAGTTGCGATCAGATCAACCATCCCGTTGATCGCTGATACATTCGACATCTCTAAAGACTGGGGCTCCACACGTGGATCAACCTGCACGGGGCGGGGGCCACCCTTGATCTTAAAGCGCGCTCCCTCGGTAGCCTCGAGTCCAGAGAGGTCTTCAAAACGCACTACCCGTAAGCGCCCAACTATATTTGGCTGTGCCCCAACATTGGCTCCTGCTCGCACACTGCCGTCAGGAAAGATCGAGACCCCTGGCGCCTGCGCCGATATAGCACCCCCCTCGCCCATTACTTGATATCCATCAACCGTTACTAAGTCTCCGGTTGGTGATAACGTAAAGTTTCCTGCTCTGGTGTAGCGCTCTCCTTGCGGTGTGTTAACTACGAAGAAGTCCTTTGGGGATCGCAGCGCAGCATCGAGCGGATTTCCTGTATGCTGAATCGGCCCCTGAGAGAAATCGATCTGCGTTTTTACATCAACTACGTTCTTTAGCTGCGTTTGGTCAGGTCGAGCGTATGGGTCACGCTCCTCTATGGTACTGGCCAGGGTTCGGTCAAAGCTCTGAGGCTCAGCAACTACGAATTGGCCTTTAAAACCAACTGTATTGATGTTAGCCAGGTTGTTATTTTGAACCTCAAGCTTCTTCATCTGAAGAACCCCAGATGATGTCGCTACATAGGTGCCGATATCCATACCTTAAAAACCCTCATTAAAACGTCCTTGCGCTAGCGCAGCCCCACTACTTAGCTAAAGCGTCCCTATACGGCTGAAATTTAACGTCGAGATAGACCCAGTGCACCCAACCTTGGATCGGCGCTTACTCGACCAGCTGGATACTGCACCGGGACCTCTGCGCCTTCTTCCCGCTCTATCTCGATCATCTGGGCCAAACGCCTCACCCCTTCAATCGGCAAGTTAGTTCGCTCAGAAACCTCTTCCACATTACGCCCTCGCTTGAGCATATCTTCTGCGCTTCTATACGACTCTTGTAGCGATTGCACGGTGGCTGGCTTGTCTTGCACAAAAATCTCAGTATTGGGCCTATTCTCTCTGGTATTATTGTGCGCTCCGACTCCCCGCTGTTTGGCTCCGCGTGCGGTGGAAACGGCAGCGTTCGGTAAAGCCACTTGATCGGTGAAATCATCCTGCGAACTTTCAACTAAATCAGAGCTGCGAGATCGCCTTGGTCTACTACGACGAGCCTGCCGTGACGAATCAGCTTGGCTGTTCTGGGCCGATCGAAACTCGGCAATAGCGCGCTCCAGCTCTAAGGCCTCCCGTCGTGCACTCTCGCACAAGAGAGCCAACTCCTTTGATAGAGCGTCACCGTCACTAAGTGCGACTCCTGCATCCTTCTGATGCTTTTCGATCTCTGCTATGTAACGAGAGAGGTTTTGCTCGCGACGTATAAGCTGGTCGCTAACATGTTTAGCGCGCCCCTCTATCTCGGCCATCATCACCGAGATACGCCCCTCCATCTCAACTATCTTAGGTAGCAGAGTATGTACCCGCGTGCCCTTGGCGAACCGAAACGCCATCACCAGCATTGATGTTACTAAACAGACGTCGATAACCATCTGCCAAATCGATACGTGACTGAGCATGTTTCCTCACCTTCTAGGGTCAATACTGCCTTGCTACTAGCACCCTTAACCGGGCCTGTTGCCTGGAACTTCGAGGGCAACCTCGGCTCTCAATCCGCGTCAAAAAAATCGAGCGGCAGAGGCGTGTAGTTGTCAGCTAATTGACTCGTCTCATCTTCTTGCTCCGGCTAACTAACTGAATTACCATGAGCTAGCAGTCTGTTGGGCTTAACCCACTTGCTGCTGTATCAATCAAAGGCAAAACCCCTGCCAAGCGCCCAACTTACTTGGGAACGGCAGTCAACAACGAGCTATCGATATGTACAAAGAACGCCTTCTAACGCCCGGCCCGACTCAAATTCCTCTGCGCATATTGCAGGCTATGGAACGCCCGCTCCTGCACCATCGAAGCGAGATTTTTAAGCAGGAGCTTAAGCGGGCAGCTGAGGGCATGCGCTGGCTGTGTGACTGGGATAGTGCTCCGATTTTTCTCGCCTGCTCAGGGACAGGTGCTATGGAGGCATCAGTACTCAACACCTGCAAACCTGGAGATGAGATTATCACCGTAAATGCTGGAGCTTTTGGGGCACGCTGGCGCCAAATCGGCGAGCGGCTTGGGCTTACCGTACACGAGCTCAAAATTGAGTGGGGAAAAGCTGCTGATGTCGCACTGGTTAGAGAGTTTGTATCCGAACACCTTCACGCCCGTGCTTTTTGTATTCAGCACAGCGAAACCTCCACAACCGCTCTCCACCCTCTAGAGTCGATCCTTCCCGAGGTAAAAAAGCTCGCCCCAAACATGCTCACGATCGTTGATGGTATATCTTCGTGCGTAACCACACCTATGCCTGGAACCCCAGCAACCATCGATATCTTTATCGCCGGGTCGCAGAAGGCATTTATGCTACCTCCTGGACTATCGATGGTGCTGATGTCGACACGGGGCTGGCAAGCGGTAGAAGAAACACCAAAGCGCTCGCTCTACTTTGATCTAGCTCTAGAGCGCGCATCCCTCTCTGCCGGAGAGACCTCGTGGACCCCTGCCTCAACTATCATTGTCGGACTTAATGCCGCTATCGATATGTTTCGTGAAGAAGGGCTCGATGCGATCTACCAGCGCCATGCGCTCCTGGCGCAGATCGTGCGTGAAAGCACCGTAGCGATGGGATTTCGTCTCATCGCACCGGATGCGCCTGGAACAAGTGTCACGGGGATTTTCCCTCCAAGCGGAATAAACGCGGACACTCTGCGCACAGAGGTACGTAAACGCTTCGGCATTCGTTTGGCAGGCGGGCAGGGAAAATTCAAAGGAGCGGTGGTGCGGATAGGGCACATGGGACACGTGGATGCTTTTGATGCAATGAATTCAGTTGTAGCGCTAGGAATCACAGCAAAAGCGCTCGGAGCCCAAGTCGACATAGAGCGCGGAACTGCGGTAAGCTTGAAAATTATCTCTGAAGGAAGATCACCACTGGCCTAAGTATGGACTCAAACCTGCCACCTATTCGTAAGCGCGCAGCTCAGCTCTTTCAATCGATTCAGACTCACATCTGCTCGAAACTTGAGTCGATCGACGGTGCAGCTAAGTTTGCAACTGACTACTGGCAGCGTCCCGATATTCGCGGAGGCGATGGCGGTGGTGGCGCCACGCGCATTCTCGCAAACGGTGACGTATTTGAGAAGGCTGGCGTTAACTTTAGCGAGGTCTTAGGACACGTATCTGCTGATTTTGCCGAGAAGCTGGGCGCCCCAATGGAAGAACTGCCATTTTTTGCTACCGGGGTTTCTCTGGTGATTCATCCGCGATCACCGATGGTGCCGACCACACATGCCAACTGGCGCTATCTAGAACTTGGAGACAAGGCGTGGTTTGGTGGTGGGTCCGATCTTACCCCTTATTATCTCGAAGATGCTGATGCAACCCACTTTCACTCTGTGCTTAAGGATGTCTGCGAACGTCACTCTCCAGAGTACTACACACGATTTAAGAAATGGTGCGACGAATACTTCTATCTCCCACACCGCAGAGAGACTCGAGGGATCGGCGGCATATTCTTTGATCACCTTGGCCGAAATGACGGAGCGAATCACGAGCAGTTGCTTACATTCGTGCGCGATCTCGGTTTTGCATTCACCGAACAATACATTCCGATTGTAGAGCGCCGCATGCGCGTGCCCTACGGTGAGCATGAGCGATACTTTCAACTTCTCAGACGGGGTCGTTATGTGGAGTTTAACCTTCTATACGATAGAGGGACTCACTTCGGGCTTCAAACCGGTGGACGCACCGAATCAATCCTAATGTCGCTACCACCTGAGGTTCGCTGGGATTACTGCCCAAGCGTTACACCAGGATCACGGGAAGAGTATCTACTACACACGCTCCAAAAGCCCCGAGATTGGGTATAAGGTGAACAATCCCTGCGCGAGACTTTAAATAAACCCTGTGCGAGTTATTTTTGAAAAAAATCGTCTTATACATTAGGTACTATGAGCGATTTGCTGATTTCAAAGCCGCCATTCTCAAGCTTCTTTGTTAACATCAAGCAGTACCGTCCAGAGCTAGCCAGGATATTTCATGAAACTGCGTCGCGAGAGCGCCGGGAATGGTGATTTTTGGGGCCCGTAGGGCGAATTCAAAAATCGATTTTTGAACCGGAAAAGCGCCGTTATCGGCGATCGTAGTAGCAGGCTTCATGAAATTTCCGGGCTAGAGTCTCTGATTACATTAAAATTTCACACGCTTAAGCACATAGGAGTTTGTTGTCTTTTGCGGCAAAAGTTGTAGGTCTTAAAATGGTGCAAGTGGCTAAAATCCCCAGCGATTTTCGGGGCTACTGTTGCTTTTAGGTGAAATAACTGGCCATTTGCGGAGCTCGTCACGCTCTAAATGCTAAACCTTTTCTAATAATACTCCGTACTAGATCCCTACAAGCAGAGAGCCTCTTATAGGAAACCCACGTCGCTGGGCCAGCAGATGAGTGCTCTTTTCTACATGTGGCTAGGACAGGATGATAGGGGGGCAGTATGAGCGCACTCAAGCTTTATTTAGTCGAAGATCAGTTACTAACCCGACAGGCATTTGCACGAGCATTCTCGGCAACAGAGAGGTATGAGGTTGTCGGCCAGTCTGCAGGTGCGGCAGAGCTACTGTCGAATCCTGCCACCTGGCAAGCTGATGTGATTATTCTCGATCTAGCACTCTCACGTTATGGAAGTTTAGATGCGATCCACCAGCTCCGCGAACGCGGAGTGCGATCTCCAATACTGATTCTCTCGAGCGGAGAAAACGGCGCAGCGATGCAAGCGATTCTTAATGCAGGAGCTCAAGGCTGCGTTCCTAAGCACTCTGACTTTAATGAGATGGAGCACGCTATTGAGGCGGTCGCCAAGGGCCAAACATATCTGAGCCCTTCCCTGCAAAATGGCTCTATCAACGGCTCTCACTCCGGCAATGGGGCAAACCCCTGGCCGAATTCATCTCAATCGATCTTATCAAAACGGGAGCACGAGATATTCATGCTTTTAGCGCAGGGCAAAAAGAACCGAGAAATAGGCAAGCTTCTGTGCATCAGCACTCGCACTGTAGACACCCACCGGTCTAATATACTCAAAAAACTTCAGGTAAAAAGCAACGCCGAGTTAGCGCGCATGGCGATCAAAGAGGGCTTGCTGTAGCTCTCTATAGCCGTAGACTTACTTTGGGAGCTCCTCTCTGAGGCTTTTGACACCCTGGTCGCTCAAAGCGCGATCTATACAGTCCCATGCTAGAAGAGCGCACTTGATCCGGGCTGAGTGGTTCTTAACGCCTTCAAGAGCCAAGGCGTCTCCAAGATCGTTAAGCGCATCTCCAGATACCTCGCTCTTAATCATCTGCCTGAAAAGCTTAGATAGCCTCTGAGCCTCTTGCGTCGATTTTCCCAACAAAAGCTCCGCCATCATCGAAGCAGTAGCCTGGCTAATAGAGCAGCCGTGTCCGGTAAACGCTATCTCCGATATAGTCCCATCGTGCAACTTAACGTTAAGGGATATCTGATCACCACATAGTGGATTATGCAGATCGACCACCCGATCAGGGTTAAGCAAGACCCCCTTGAATCGCGGCGATTTATAGTGGTCCAGGAGCAATTCCTGGTAGACATCGTCTAGCTTCACAAATGCTACTCTCTATCTTTCTTTAATTTACTGTGGAGAGTCTAGCCGATTTTTATACAGTAAGCCAATTCCGCAACTCTCTGCAAAGGGCTCCGCAGCTCTACCGCCGTTTACTCAATGCTGCTGGAGATCGCAAAAGGGATAAAATTGAGCGAGCTGCTACTATTTTACCCAGCCAATTTCCAAGCTTTGTCGGGTTTAAGCTGGTAGCGCGTTGAGCGCACTGGCACGGTCGAGTATCATCGCCAGCCGTAAAAAAGGCTCTGGGTCGCCGTTAAGGTGTATAGCGCCAGATCGAAACGCCGACTGGAGTGTAGTCTCTCCGCGCACCAACCGCTGCAGGGACTGCTCATCACCACTGACTTCAGATGTTGCATTAACTCCACTAGAGATCTGCCCAGTAGATAGATCAATACCGCTAACAACCTCTCCGCAACGCACTCTGATCTCGCACAAGACCCCTGGACGAGTCGCTCCTGATGCTGAAATCAGACCACTTAGCTCATGCAACCAACTATTACTCATCCGAACACACCCTTTGAACTCAAACCCTATCGATAACCTGAACTATTGCCCGTTAGGAAAATAAAGCCACAATTTGCTGTGATGTTATTTTCTTATTAACGGCCTATAGCTGTTTAGTTGACGCGCTTCTAGCACCTCGATAGCCAATAACGAAAATCTGCACCATTAGTTTCCTTATTGGCCATAGATCCTTTATCTTACCCATTCCCGATCATCTTCACCAGTAAGCCAAACCAATTCAATTACACTTGAGTTCCAACCGCGGCAGACTGTAAAAACCGCTCTAGCTTTTCAATCCCCGGATGGCCGCCGATGAGCCTGCCAGCGATCTTCTTGGCCTGAAGAGCGACCAACAATGCGGCCCCTTTATCACCTACAGCCACGTAGGCTTGGGCCAAGATGTAAAGCTCATGAATTCCGCGCCATGCTGTTACCTGACACGCTCTAAGCGCCAACTGCACAGCGTAATTTGGCTCGAAGAATGGGCCCTCATGCAGATACGTAAGAACTAGTAGTCGTAATACCTTGGGGTGCTCAGGAGCAACTGTTAAAGCGCGGTGAAGATGATGTCGCGCATAAGCTAGCTTACCTTCAGATACAAGCACCTCAGCAAATGCCACCACTGCGTCAAACGGACAACGATCGTGGGCTGCTAATTTCGAAATATCATCGCGTGCGTCACCGCACATTAACACCTTGTGGGCTAACCGCGCTCGAGCTACTTCCAAAGCTGGAAAGCCCCCTGGATCGCAATGCACACGTGAAAGGAGCTCCTGGGCCTCCCTAACAACCGCCGAATCTGCTCCGGCCTCAACGACCGCAGTAACAAAGAGAGTTGCTAGCTCTGGATCAACCGGGATCTTTTGCAGACACACTCGCATCGTCCAGATCGCTTCAGTTGAATAGCCCAACCAGAGCTGGAGTCGAGCCAGCCGAACATACCCTTCTCTTAGGTTTGGAAATGATGCGGTCACCTGTCGCAGGAATACTTCTGCCTCATCAAATCTGTGCAGGCGAAAGAGACAGTGAGCTAAATCTAAAAGCGCGTTCACCCTTGCTTTGCTGCTAGGGTGTGACCTCAACCCTTTCATGTAACACTCAGCCGCCTTCCCAAACTCGCCGCGTCGATACAACTCTGCGCCCTCGATCCACGGGCGTACCGGTAGGGAGTGCCACCGTTGCACCCACTGCATATAGCTCTTTAATCGATTGGACGCGTTGGCCAAAGCTCTCACGACTGACTTACTCCTAAAATCCAAATCGGGGTCGCAGAAAGGAGCGAACCCATGCTACCATCTTATATTCTGCAACCTAGCGTTCAGTGCTTCAGCAAATCGCTGCGGACCACCCATCAGGCCCCGCGATTCAACCGGGTAGTGTATGTCAAATATAAATAATACTGAGTCATTACAGGCACTTTTCAGCCAGATACTGCCCTCCGAGCGGGTCCTCAGCGATAGTCAATCACGGCAGTTTTACGGGCGCGACTGGCTAAAAGACTTCTCCCCCTCGCCCGCCCTGGTACTGCTACCAGAGAGCACCAAAGAAGTGCAATCCATCGTCAGCCTCTGCCATAAGCATGGCATAGCCATCGTCCCATCAGGTGGAAGAACCGGTCTTAGTGGCGGAGCCACTGCCACAAACGGAGAGGTAGTAATCAACATGGAGCGCATGCGCTCGATTATCGAGATTGATCGCTCGGCACGTACCGCTCGCTGCCAAGCGGGGGTTGTGCTTGAACAGTTGCAGATCGCTGCGGCTGCCAAGGACCTATACTTTCCAGTAGATTTTTCAAGTCGCGGCTCATCTCAAATAGGGGGCAACATCGCCACAAATGCCGGCGGGATTCGCGTCATAAAGTATGGCAATATGCGCGATTCAGTACTTGGCCTCACCGTTGTGACCGGAACCGGCGAAGTTTTGGAACTAAACGGCCCCTTACACAAGAACAACTCCGGATACGACCTTCGCAACTTATTCATTGGCTCGGAAGGCACGCTCGGTATAATCACTGAAGCGATCCTAAAGCTCACATCACCGCCTCGCGATGTAGTGAGGGTACTGTGTGGCTTGTCGGATTTTGATTCAGTACTTACGCTTCTCACATACTGTCGAGACACAATCCCCAATCTATCGGCCTTTGAATTTATGGAGAGGGTTCCATATTCAGAGGTCATCAGGCATCGCGGTCTCCGTGACCCTCTATCCCAATCATACCAAGCATACGTGCTGATAGAGAGCGAGATCCGATCAAGCACCGAACATGAGGCTCTCACTGCGGCGTGTGCAGAGGCGTACGAACGCGGTCTGATTCAAGATGTAGTGGTCAGCGAGTCTTCAGCTCAGGCCCAAGAGCTTATGAATCTAAGAGATTTAATTAGCGAGACACTCAGCCAGCACTACACCATTCACAAAAACGATGTGTCGGTACCTGTTACGGCGATCCCCGCCTTCCTGCGCGACCTGCACAGCGCAATTCGCGAAACATACCCGAGTTATCGCGTGGCAGTTTTCGGACATGTAGGCGATGGGAATCTCCACGTAAATGTCCTCAAGCCGGCAGACATGGATGACGCGCAATTCTGGAGCAATTGCCATGCGGCTGACACAATCGTCTTTACTATCGTGCAAAGATACAGGGGCAGCATCTCAGCGGAACACGGAGTTGGCCTATTAAAGCGCGACTTTATTCACTTTACCCGTTCTAAGTCTGAGATCGATATCATGCGCGGAATTAAGGCCGTACTCGATCCGAAAGGCATCATGAATCCAGGTAAGATATTTATAGCGTTCTCCAGAAGTCCGTAGCGAAATCCGGGCTTTTGGGGAACGCTATCGATTCGCGGATGCGAATCAAAACAACAACTTATAGTGATGTAACGCAAAAACCTTGCCAATTTTACTGGCACGGACTTTTGCACATCAATTTAAACCCCACGCGAGAGATTTTTGAAAAATATGAATGAGGGTGGGCTTAGCTCGACTCTGATTAAGTTACGCAGTCTAAAGCTGCTCCCCGTACTTCACGGAGCGCGAATCTCTTAAAGCGGCGCTACTTGGCCGAAGATTCTCAGCGATAACGATCACACTAGATCCCATTTTGAAGGTACCTAGCTTGTCCCCAGCCACAACAGGGATACTCGGATGATCTACTACTTTCACCGATTTAGGCTCCCACGGTCGCATGTTGGTCTCCAGTGGCGCGTAATGTAGCGCGATACGACCGACATTTGTAGCTCCAATCATTACAACCGCTACTAGCCCATCTTGCGTTTCAATAAAGGTAACAACCCGCTCGTTAACCGCAAAAAGATAATCGACTGAGTTGAGCGCCCAATCGTTCACAGGCCATAGCTTTCCTGGAATGTGCACGGTGCGAACTATCATTCCACCTGCTGGGGCAAAGATGTGGTGCGCATCGGACGGAGAGAGATACATGTTCCACAGCGCACCGCGCTCTAGTCGTGACGTAAAACTATCTCCTGCAAGAAGCTGCTCAAGGCTATAGTCTCGGCCCTTCACCTGTGAAATCAGCATACCGGGGCTAAGCTCGTGGTAGGAGCGCAACTTACCATCGACTGGGCAGATAAACCGATCTCCTAGTGGTCGCTCCTCAGGCCTGAGGTCCCTGGTAAAGAACTCTCCGATCGAACGAAACTCGTTTACTGGCCTGGTCGCAGTTGTGTGGTCTATACCGTAGAACCAGGCAAATACTCGAATCGTCCACTCGGCCAACGGCTGAGGCAATGGAAGATTAGCCAATAGTCCTAGAAACCAACTGATGTAGGAGAGCGGCAGGTATCGAATCAGGCTCATGAGCTACTTTTTTCATTTAGCGCCCGAATGAGGTTCTCAACTGCTGCCGTTCCCTGTCGAACCACACTCTCATATGTGCGACTACCTACGTGAGGAGTAAGGTGCACATTGGCCAATCCAAGGAGTGGATTGTCAAGCTGCACCGGCTCTGGGTCAAGCACGTCGGCACCGTAACCCGCAACGTGGCCCGAGCGAACTAGATCGGCCAAAGCTCGCTGGTCGACTAGAGCTCCGCGACTTACATTCACCACGTACACACCCCGGCGACACATCACAAGACGCCGACGATTGAGAAAATGTTGATTGTCACGGGTCAGGCTCATGTGAACTGAGAGGAAATCCGAGTGCGGGAATATATCCTCGTCCTTAGGAGCTCTTTGTATTGTGGGTCGGTACTCGGAGAACAATCCGTGCGAGAATACCTGTGTCAGCTCGTCTAGATACGCCGCGTGTTGCTGTGACCACGAGGTATTAAACACCCGCACGTTCATGCCGAATGCCATTGCACGTTTAGCAACCTCTTTACCCACTCTGCCGAAACCGAGAATGCCGAGCGTCTTTCCCGCCAACTCTCGACCTGTATGGCGACGCCACTCTCCCTTGTGCACCAGAGCGTTCTGCTCGGGGATGTACCGAGTTAAACTCAAAAGCAATCCGAAAGTCAGTTCAGTCACCGTTGTATGGTTAACTCCTGGTGTGTTGGTAACCTTAATCCCCAACCTCTCAGCCTCAGATAGATCAATCTTATCGAGACCAACTCCGTACTTACTTATTACCTTGGCTTTGGGAGCCGCTGCCTGCAACACCTGAGCACTAAAGTCGTCTTCACCACAAACAAATGCATCGAACTTAGAGCCATCGCCGATATAAGACAGCAGCTGCTCTGCATTGAGAGGCCCACGCGCCTTTACTACCTCAAATCCAGCCTCTAAAAGCTTGGAGACGTGCGGACCCGGCGTGTCTATAAAACTGGAGGTTGATACTAGTACTGAATACGTCATTACACATCACTCCCTTGCGGGTCGCTTGGCAGACAATCGGTCTACCGTATCAAAGCCAGGTTCGCGGATCAAGCCAAACAGGGTTGACCATGGACTCTTCAACTCAACGCCAAGGTATTGACCTTACAGCAGAAAAATCTCCCGGCCGTAGCTACTCCATTTGCCGCATCGAATGAAATGAAGTACTCTCGATCGTAGGCCAAGGTGCCTAAGTGTTAAGTCAGCTATGATCTCCCCGGCAACCAAACAGCATTCAGCACCGCTTTCCGCTCGTAGCAAGGCGCTGCTAGTCACCTTTGGCGCCTGTCTAGCAGTTGCAATCAGCGCAGTGACACTCCAGTTCATTCCAACGGCGCCGGAAGGCACCGAATTTAATTCTCTTGCCGACCTACGTCGCGCTCTGCAGGAACCCCATCAACCACAGAATGGCACCAGACAGAAGTCCAGTGGCAGCATATCTCTCAAGCACATCGTTCAGTCACACCCCAGTGATTCAATCATTTACACCCTGCAGCCAAACCTAGATTTGACCTTCATACGAGCGCGTGTCGTAACCAACTCATGTGGCATGCGCTCTCCTGAACGACCGATCGCTAAGCCTCCCGGCACCTATCGAATCGCTCTGCTAGGCGATTCGTTTGCATTTGGTTGGGGGGTCGCCCAGGAGGCGACCTTCGCCCAGAAACTTGAGGACAACTTAAATAGGATAGCAGCCTCGAAGAAACGCTTTGAGGTGCTTAACTTTGGGGTACCAGGATACTCAACTTTTCAGGAGGTGGCGCTCTTTGAGGAGCTAGCGCTCGATTTTAATCCAGATGCGCTGCTGGTCTACTTCGTTCAGAATGATTTCGGGATGCCATTCTTCGTGCGAGACATTGACGGGTCAGGCGGTCTATTCTCCTCGATGAAATTTGTTCAACTTAGTCGCAAGCTGCTATCGCCGGATGCGCTCAACGAGCAGATATCTCGTCTTGGCCTGCATCCCAATAACGCCCTTGAGCGTCTAGCCTCGCTCTGCGAACGTCACGGAATTAAACTTTTCTTCACGGTCAATCCACGCAAATCGTGGCGACGAGATTTAAGCCAACTGTCAGCGATAAAAAACAATCCTAATGTTCAGATTATCCCTCTACGAGAAGGCCTTTTAGAGTATATTAGTAGGAATAACATACCTCAGGAGGCTCTTACGTTATCTTTTGATCCACATCCAAGCGAGATTCGTCATACCATATTAGGGGGACTATTGACCCCGCACTTTATGGAAGCTGCACAATTATGATTCGAACTTTTTTCACATCCATTCGTCTAGCGCTGGTATTGCTCTGTTGCTGGTGCTCAATGGCAGCAGCTGAAGAGACCCCTAGCGCCACTCCTCAACAACAGCAGCAACTAAAGGACTCCAACCGCCCACAGCCAACAGTACCCACACAAAGCCTTCAAAAGGCGCTAAGCATAACCGACCTAAAAATCGAAATGGCTGAGAGTAGTTGGAAAATCAAGCCAACCTTACGCGCTCTCACTGAGCTAGCAAACGCGCTTGAGCAGTACCTTAACGAGAACTGTTTCGGTGACATGTTAAAGACTCTATCGTATGTCGGACCTCCCACTAATCCCGACTGCCTAATGCGCATGGAGCGGCTGCTCGATATCTATCCAGAAAATCCCGTCGCAACCTGCTTACGAGATGGCATAGAGGCGCAGTCGTGTAGCGATGCCTATCGTGGCCAGAGCATGACCCAATTCTCATCAGCAACTTCCTCCGAAGATGCCCCCGATCCTGCGCTACGAGTTGGTCTCTCTGCTCAAGATAACGAAAAGCTGCGAGCAATTAACGAAACGCTCTCAAATGTTAACAGAGACTACCAGCGCTCTACCACCGATGCTGAAAAGCAAAAGCACACTGAGGATGCGATGCACCTCTATGATCGGGCTCTAAGTATCGCGTGTAAGATCGTAGCACTAAAGCTTGACGATCCATCTGCGTCAAAGAACCAGGAGAGTGAACACCCATCTGTCCGGGAAGCGCGCGAAAAATTGCTAAAAATACCGCCCGCCCTGCGCCCCGACTACCAAAACAAGCTGATAACAGAAGCGGAGGAAGACCTGGCTAAGGCAAAGAATTCTCCTAGCGATCAAAAGGTCATTCTGGCCAAGATAGCTGCAATACAGAATCCCGAAGTGGACACAACCCCAAAGACGGCCGGAAAGATTCGCTATCGAGTCGTTCTTCCTCAGTGCTATGACCTAGTGGGTAAGGCGACTGTACTCGTTCCAAACCTGCCATCCCCAACGTGCCATCGAGATGGATGGCAATCACCACAGTGCCTCGCAGCGATTAAAAAGTGGCACACCTATAAAGCGCAAGTAGCAGAGCGAAAGAAGCAGAGCGAGCAGCGCGCCCTCCCGACACCGGGCTCGCAGATATCATCTTTTTAATTCCTCCTAGGGTCATAAGGCTGGGCGCATTACTGCTAAATCAGTTAAGCCTATCTCTGCACGCAACTTTTAAACGCTTTCTCCGATTACCTGTGATGCAAGTAACTTCAAGGAGCAGTATATGCACAGGAATATCTCGACCGCTCAAGGCGGCTTTACTCTAGTTGAACTTCTGGTTGTGATGGGCATTATCAGCACCCTAATCGCCGTAGCCCTACCAAGGTACGCCAGCTATCGCGCAAGCGCATTTGATAGCCGTGCCGAGATGGACCTGCGTTCTGTCGCCATGGCTGAAGAGGCCTATTTCCTCGAAAACGATGCTTACCTTGCCTGTGCACAAGAGAGCTGCACACGACTTCCTGGGATTAAACGGCTCTCTGCTGGTGTTACGCTCTCTATAACTGCCTCTGAGACCGGATTCACTGGCACAGCATCCCACCCAAAGGGATCAGGCAGGGTCTTTACCTGGGATTCAGAGCAGGGTGGATTCAGTGGCTAAACACACAAAAACTAAAGAGCCCTAGTCGCCGGGCCGAGAATCCCGAATTTCCTTCAACCTAGGAACGTTAGTTGAGCTCTTTAGCCTCACTCCACTCTTTGGCTATTTTGGCTGCCTCGGCCCTAATCTCACGCACGGCCGTTATCTCCCACAGATCCTCTCGCTGTAATGGTCCTATTAGGGCGATCGAGTGGGGTGATCCTGCGCCAAAAAAATTATAGCTTATGCTTACGCCTAGCCCGAGTGTTCCGACCCGCAGCCCTCCTTTGTGAAGGAGCTCTTTTATCAGAGGCATCTCAACTTTAGCGAGATCACCCTCTGGACCAGCGCAGAGTATAGCGCGGTCAAACCACACTGTGGTCATGCCGCTAACCTCTTTACCATTAACTCCTCTAATGGCATGAGCTTCGCTTAACTTAACCTCTACCTGCGACAGCTTAGCTGACACAGCACGAATCCGTCCGCTTACTAGACTCAGCTTACGTTGCTCTATTAGCTGATTTAAGGTGTCGTGATGTTGCCGTGGAATGCGGTGACGATGAATCTCCCAGATTGGCCTTAATAGCCTTAAAAATCGGCTCTTCTCGCGCATCGAAAAACGACTCCAGATAACATGGAGGTTAGGCCTCAATGCCGCTATTACAGGTTGCGACGAGCCTAATCTTAACGCTTCGCTGATTACTAGCCGCGTTAGTCCATTGAGCCCAAGCCGAGCCACCTCACTTTGCGCGCCAAGCCTCGGGTCGATCTCAAGCTTGGATTGCTGAACTGCCTCGTGCGCAAGCGGCAATCTACCATGTCGAGAAAGCAGGGTGTATTCACCTCTAAAGCCCCTACCCTTCGCCTCCAAAACGGCATCAACCGCGGTTAATGAACTGCCGATAATTAATATTCTCTGACACTCAGAGATACCCCGATAGGTATCTTGATCATACGGGCTCAACAACACTTTCTGGTCCCGCAATCCCGCAAAGCTAGCGCGTGGGATATTACCCAAGGCCAAAGCACAGAGATCGGCTTTCAATGTACTTCCAGAGGCTAGCGTGACCGTGTATCGGCAAGCCGCATCTAGTGGCGAGATATCAATCGCTTCATCCTTAATCGTGGTGAACACCAACTGCGCGGGTGGCGCGCGCCTAAGCTCTTCTAAGAGCGACTTTAAGTATTCGCCGTACAATCTTCGCGTGACGAACTGATCACCTGTAATTGATCGCTCTCTAAGCTTGACCCAATTAAAGAATCCAGCTGGATCCTCAGGAAACGCTCCCATCTGATCAGCCGGAACATTTAATTTACACAGGTCACTTGGAACGGTGTAGGCCAAACCCGGCCCTACATCACTGCGCTTTTCAACGATGGTGATCCTTAGCTGTGAGCTCTGCCATTGACGTGCCAGCTGTAACGCCACTAACGCTCCGCTCAAGCCGCCGCCGATTATAACGACATCTTTTCCGGTCACGGCTTAACCCAAAAACTACTGCTCTGTGCCGCGTAATCAGTAAGGTGCTCATAGTGAGCAAAGAAGGTCTCATTCTGATCAAAGACACGCATCGACGAAAGGGGTGGTGAATAACAGTGTAGAGTGACCAGATCGGTATTATTAGCCGCGAAATTACCAACTAAATGCGCATCTGTATCGACACTGATGGCGGTCTCTCCTGCCCTAATTACCTTAGTTTCAGATGGCACAAGTGGACCCAACCCGGAGCGAGTAAATGCTACCTCGGTAGCTTCCCCTCGCAGTACGTGAAAACCGCAAACTGAGCCTAAGTGATCATGAATAGGAGTGCGCTGGGAAGGCCTCCAGCAAAGTAAGAGTATATCGATCTGCTCTGAGCTAAAGAGCCGATTGCGCCGATAAAAAGCATCATCAAAAAGCTCGTGTGATGCCAGCTCTTCGCGCGCTTCGGTAAGACTCTTAATCAACTCCTCGATCTCAGCCTGCGACAACGGCGAACTACGCTCAGAGAGCTTAGAGAATATCTGCTCTAGAAATCGCAGTTTAGTCGGCATGCCCTTAAAAATATAGCCGGAGAGCCCGGCATGGGCAATGACGAAGATCTAAATGATAAACAGCGTACTCGAGTGTTATTGCGTTCTCAAAAATCCCGAATTTCGCCGCGGAAACTTCGGAAATAACGCTATAGTAATGTGCAAAAGTCCGTGCCAGTAAAACTGGCAAGGCTTTTGCCGTACATCACTATAGGTTTTTGTTTTGATTCGCATCCGCGAATCGATAGCGTTCTCAAAAAGCCGGGATTCGCCACGGAAACTTCGGAAATAACGCTATAGTAATGTGCAAAAGTCCGTGCCAGTAAAACTGGCAAGGCTTTTGCCGTACATCACTATAGGTTTTTGTT
>JBKCMS010000095.1:0-7629 GCA_046300175.1 Pseudomonadota bacterium
TTAGCGGAAAATCATCGGCCGTACCCTAAAAAGCCGCCTAAACTACCTCCCCTCAAAATTCCGTCTCTTCTTTAACTCTTCGAAAATTGCACGCACCGACTGTCAAAATCGCCCGTAAATACCTAGCTTGCTGATATAACTCGAAAATTAATTGATTTTCCTATCCTTCTTTGAATCCAACCATAAATACGCTAAACTTTCCCCCTCATGAGTTCCACTACCCACGATACAAATCTTACAATCGATACTGCCAGCTGCAGCACTCTGCTGTTCGATATGGACGGCACGATGATCGATAACATGACCATCCATCACGAGACATGGCGGGAACTCCTGCACACGCTCGGTCACGAGTGGTCGCTTGCTGAGGTAAAGCAGCGAGTTTGGGGGAAGAATGAGGAGATCTTTGAGCGTCTTTTCCCCGGCCAATACTCCCACGAAGAGAAGCAAAGTTTAGCCACTCAGAAAGAGAGTTGGTACATCGAGCGTTATCGGCCACATATCGTTATGCTACCGGGGCTCGAAACCCTACTACGTAATGCAAGGAACGCTGGGCTCAAGACGGCTATTGTAACTGCTGCCCCGCGCATGAACGTGGAGTTTGCATACGAGGAGCTCAAGCTCTCACGCTTTTTTGATACGGTGGTTCATTCGGACGAGGTCACCTTCGGCAAACCAAATCCGGAAAGCTACCTTCTCGCTGCGAAGAGGTTGGCAGTCGATGTGCGGGAGTGCCTTGTGTTTGAGGATGCCCCGGTTGGTGTTCAGGCAGCTCATGCCGCCGGCATGGATGCGTATGTTATCCTCACTACGCATCAACGAGATGAGTTCTCGCAATTCCCCAACGTCCGGGCTTTCGTGGACGATTTCAGTAACTTTACGATTGGAAGGGATTCCGCCACTTAGCGCCAGTGGCGCGCAACATCGAGTCGTTGGCGTCGGGCAGAGCACGGCAAGCGTTGAAATAGGTCAAGAGATTCCTCGTGCTTAAAAGACCATGGAATCAGGGGGACAGTCACGATAACGGGGTCTGTGCGGGCTCAATCGTGCGTTTAGCCCGAACATTGCACGAGAGTGCATTGTTCGGGCTACCAAGTGCATGGATGTACTTGCAAATTCCGGGGTGCCTCGTAGGAATTTGGAGCATTTTTAACGGCGAGCGCAGCGAGCTTCGTGAAAAAACAGATCAGGCAACTAACGCTTATCGCTTTATGCTACGCGCCTGCCTCATTTGGGTTGATATCCGCTCGCCTCTTAAGATACAACTTCCGCATGCAGAGAAAACTCAATGTTGCCGTATGTGGAACCGGCAATATCGCTTCAGGTGGTTATGGGCCTGCCCTCTTGAGTTGCGAGGACGCGCAGCTATGGAGTGTCCTGAGTAGGGACTCAGAGCGCGGGACCGAGTTTGCTCAGACCTTTCGCGCTCGGTCGAAACACCCCGTGCATACCTCTATCGACACACTCCTCCACGATCCTGAACTCGATGCAGTGATTATCGCGACTCCGGATAAACTTCACGCCGACCAGGCTATACGCGCGGCCAAGGCTGGCAAGCACGTACTACTTGAGAAACCACTAGCCACTGATTCTGATGGGATCGCAGGTATTCTTCAGCATTGTCGTCCTCCCGCCATCACCCTTGCCTTGTGCTATCGCTTACGTTGGCACAGTGGCCATCGCGCTCTCGTTGATGCTGTTCATCGGGGTGATTTCGGGGACATTCACCACGTCCGAACTTTTTGGACCTTTAAGAATTCGGATGCCAGTAACTGGCGCGCCTCACCTGAAGTAGGTCGGTGGTGGAGCTTAGGGGCCATGGGCACCCACTTAGTTGACTTAAGTCGTTGGATACTCTCTCCGTCACAGGGTGAAGTAGCCAACATCGCCAGTGTCACCACGAATAAGTTGTGGAAGGGGCCGCACGATGAAACAGCGGTGGTGGCTCTCCGATTCGCAGGTGGAGCAACCGCTGAGATATGCACCACTGTGCTCTTTGATGCACCGAGCCGCCTAGAGATCTACGGCTCGAAAGGCTGGGCGGTATGCGAGGACACCTTTGGACGTGAAGCCGCAGGACGAATCTGGACGCACCAAGGCCCCCTCTCATTCCCCGTCGTAAATCCATTTACTGCTTTAATAGCCGATTTTGTTAAGGCTATCCGCACCGGCACCGCGCCCGAGGTCGACGTGTTCGAAGGGGCCCGTAATGCGGAGCTGCTGCTGAAAATCGATCAACCGTCTGGGTCCCACCAGAGGGAAACGACGTAGGGTCTCAGCGCAAAGCCTCCAGAGTATGTGAAAAAATGCCGCTCCGCTGCCGCTGGCTGCGAGCGCCCCCGAATTCATCTTCGAGCAAAAAGTGCTCAACGTATCGCAGCGGCTACGTTTGCGCACATTTTTACTCTGCATGCGAGTCGGCTGTGCTTTCGCGCAGCTCAGCTCAGAGATTCAATTGTTGTCACGCACTATAAAGTAAATCTCGAGCCGATTTGCGGACATTACTTGACCCAGGTCAAGCGTTCCGCGCGACTCCTCCCGTGCCTGAATAACAGATGTACTCAATCAGTGATATTTCGTAGTCTGTAGGCAATTGATTTGATTCTTCCGCGTGTTTAGCAAAGGCTTGTCATTCATGAAAAACTCTCACCGAGTCACTGGTATCGCAACGGCAGCTATCCTCTTTTTGGTATCCACTACGATCGATGCACAAGATTTGCCAACAACAGGCAGTATCGAAACCAGGTCGGGTAAACTTGAACTGGAGAATGGGTACCCAGTTGCTGCCACAGTTGAAAAGGTTTTCGACGAGATTGACTACCAACGAGCCTGCCAGGCGTACCTCTGGGCCTTGCCACTAATGGCCATGCAACAGTGGCAAAATGAGCACCTCACGAAATTTCAAGCTGGCAAGCGTGACTACGTAGACTACATCACGTTTCAAGACAAGCTCGGACTGCTGACCGCGAACGCAACAACCCCCTACATCATGGCGTTTCCCAATCTCAAAGAGACCGGGCCATTAGTGTTTGAGGTTCCCGCAGGGCCGACCGCAGGGGGCTTCACCGACTTTTGGCAGCGCCCTATCACCGACTCTGGACAAACCGGACCGGACAAGGGCGCAGGAGGCAAGTACTTAATCCTCGGTCCCGAGGACCCCGACATGAAGCCGGAGGGATATTATGTTTTCCGTTCCCCGACGGTTAATATCTGGTCGGCTCACCGCGCGCTTGATCCGGATGCAGCAAAGGCACGCGCACTGATTGATGGTTTAAAGATCTACCCCTACAGCCAGCGAGAGAATCCCCCTGCAACTCGTCATGTGTCCCCAAACGGCCGCAAGTGGAGCGGCATACAGCCCCGCGGCCTCGCCTATTGGGAAGGGCTCGCTAAGATAATCAACGAAGAACCTGTTCACGAGCGCGATCGTATCGTAATGGGGATGCTGCAACCTCTGGGGATTGAGAAAGGTAAGCCGTTTGCGCCCACCACAAGACAAAAAAAGCTCTTGGAGGAAGCTGCGTTAGCCGGCGAGTTAATGGCTCGCACGATCGCCTACAAGAAGCGTTTTGAAGGTGCCTCCGTTTGGCCCGCCAAGCATTGGGATATCTCCCTGTTCTTAAAGGAGACCTCTCAAGAAGCTCCCCATCACACTCAATTAGATGAGCGCTCCTCTTGGTTTTACGAGGCAGTGGGTGTTTCAACGGGCATGATGGGACGAACAGTTGGGTTCGGTCAACTCTATCTTGAAAGCGCTAAGGATAGTGATGGCAACTGGCTGGGCGGCAGCAACACGTATCACCTCAAGGTTCCCAAAGATGCACCCGTTGCCCAGTTCTGGTCGGTCACTGTCTATGATAACGAGACCCGTTGCTTTGTTGATACTGGCGCTCAACCTGATCGCTCTTCTCGTAATGATCTCGCCAAGAATCCGGACGGAAGCGTAGACCTCTACTTCGGCCCCAACGCTCCAAGCGGAAAACCGTTGAGCAATTGGATCCAGACACTTCCAGGCAAAGGGTGGTTTGCATACTTTAGACTCTATGGCCCAACACAAGCCTACTTTGATAGATCGTGGGTCCTGCCGGACATAGAGCGAATAAAGTAGTCTACGCGATGTCTAAGAGCACGTAACTGTCAATTTTTGTAGAGCTGATATGTCAATCCAAACACTTCGGAAACTCTCCACACGTGTCACTGCCTCGCTAGCCTGCGCGGCCATCTCGACGATTATAGCCTCTGCGGCGCAAGCGCAGACACCTCGCTTTGATGAACTGGCAAACGCTCTATTCACGGAGAATCGGCCTGGCGATCAAACCGCACAGCTGTTGCGGGACGAGCTATTGTTTCAGCGGGCTACTCAAACCTATCTCTGGGCACTTCCACTGATAAACACGCTCGGCATGAAGACTGGCTCTGAGAGCGCCTTCGGTGCAGGGTACAACGTCTTGCCGATTTGGAAGAAGCGACTCGATGCTAAGACCTTAGTTACCACTCCAAACTCCGACGTGATCTACGCGATGAGCTATGTTGACCTCGGAAAAGATGGTCCGCTGGTTTTTGAAGCCCCTCCAATGCTGCAAGGTATCCTGCTCGATTTTTGGCAGCGCCCGATTCCAGTCGATGGTGGCAAGTTCCAAGGTGATGTCGGCCTGCCAGGCCCCGATGCCGGCAAGGGAGGCAAGATGCTCCTGCTACCGCCCGGATATGATGGAGATATTCCTCAGGGGTACTACGTTTACCGTTCTGGCACTAACAACGTCTTTGTTTTTCTCCGTGGCTTTTATCAGGACCCTAAGGATTTAAAACCTGCGGTCGACTTGATTGAGCAAGCAAAGATCTATCCGTTAAACGGTAAAGCGACCGCCAAGCCGATGGTGTTTCCCGATGCCTCGGGTGTGCCGGTCAATATGTTGCCAGTCGCTGACGGGCGCGCGTTTGATCAACTCAAAGAGCTTGTAGACTCAGAAGGAAACAACCTGGCGGAGTCGGATTCACTGGGGATGTTAGCATCGATCGGTATTATTAAGGGCCAACCTTTTGCGCCCGATACACGGACGCGAGAGATCCTCGACCGAGCTGCCAGAACGGCATACAAGATGAGCCGCGTAATTGGGTTCGAGAACATCTTGAACCAGGGCTCTCTCAAGGTTTATCCGGATCGCAATTGGGTAAACCCCCTCGATAACATAACGCCGCCAGGCCCACGCAAAACTTTGGATCTCTCCTGGAAGAATCTTTCGGGCGGATACCTCGACCTCGATGCGCGCATCTGGTTTTTCACGAATTACTACTCAGTCAGTCCTGGAATGCTCTCGAAAATCCCGGGCAAAGGCGCGGCGTATATGATCGCGTTCACTGATGGGGAAGGCACCCCCCTGTCTGGAGGATCTCGCTATCGCTTGAACCTGCCGGCCAACATTCCAGCAGCGAACTTCTGGTCGGTCACGCTGTATGAAGCTGAAAACGGATCGGGGCTTGCTAACGGTCAACCGTTTCCTTCGCTTGGCTCACGAGACAAGCCTGCGCAAAATGACGACGGCAGCACGGACCTCTATTTTGGTCCGCAACCACCTGAGGGTAAAAACTCGAATTGGCTAGCAACAGTCCCTGGTAAGGGCTACTTTGCCATCATCAGGCTTTACGGGCCGACAGAGGCCGCAATTGCGAAAAGCTGGAAGCCTGGGGATTTTCGAGTAATCAGATGAGCTAATCGCCTACCTTTGAAGCCATCAAGAAGTTACTTAGGAAACAGAAACGTCAACACCGCCCGAGCTCCCCACCCTTCCGGCCCACCATCTGACGACTCGATCCAGTAGCGGGGCCCAACTCCGATCTGCATCGGTTGCGAACCAACCTTAAATAGCTGGCTGACGATGAGGTTGACAGGCACTGACCAATTTCGGTCCTGCCAGTCGTAGGTCGATTCACTGTTAAACGTGATGGTCGTTTTTGTTTCTGTAATGTAACTAAAAAATGGCTGCATGTATGTGGCGTTGACGTCACGCCTAGAATCCTCACCTGCAAAAGACCATAGGTGATTTACCAGACCGCCGTAGGTCCAGGCCCCGTGTTGACGTAGTCCAACAGCCGTTGGACCAATCCCCCACTTCTCCGCGCCAAGCCTCTGGTCTGTCGCTGTCGGTAAGAGCAGAGCCGGCCCCGCACCCCAAATAAGCCCACCAGCGGTTGGCTCCTTAGGCGAAAGGAAAAAGCTCTGCAAGGTATCCCCCAAACCACCGGAATCAGAACCAAACGTCGGCTCAGAGTGTGCAACGACCGGCAGGATCGTGCGCGAGATCACGTTAAATGAATCACCCACTGAAAAGGGAATCACGGGCTGCACGTTAATCAGGTGCTTTGAGCCCTCGTCGGTTACCCCATATTTATCGTCGTAGTTATACTGCAGCGGCACGCTGATAAGGGACGCCACCGGATTAGCAAGCTGCTGGGCAAGCTTTGCATCGGCATCTTCAGCGCGCAATGAATCCGAAGATGCAATCGCAGATACTCCGATAAGTAGTATGATTAGTGTAGTTAGATTCCCGAGTTTCATAGTGTTATTCCTCAAAGACCACCTGTTTTAAACCGTGCAATAGACTTTATCGCCTACGCCCGCCTACGCCTCTGCTCGCCATCCCTCGCGCAGATGCCCGATTTACAGAGCTCATACTCCTATTCATTCCAGAGAAGCCACCGCCAGAATTAAAACTGCCGGACCCCTGTCGTCCTGAAAAACTTGAAGCCTTGGACTGTGCTCGCTCACGCACTGCAGGATTATCGCGCACCTGGGGCGCCTTTAGGCACATCGATCTTAAAGCCACTCCAGTTGATGCGTTACTTTTTAGTGGCTACAAGTGGAGCCTCGCTGGATATGGAATCGGCTCTATCTACCTCAGTGAGGAGTTTCGTTCAAAGAGGGAGACTCCGGTAATCGGCTGGAGAAGTGCAGAAGTTCCTTATAAAATGCTCTTTGATCAGGCTACGTTTTCGGGATCTGCGCAGGACTTTGAATTAGGTCATCCCCCATTTGCAGCTATTTTTGCTCTCGGCGCGGCACTCGATTTTACGACGGCAATAGGAATATCTCGAATTGAAGCTCGCATTCGAGAACTCACACTCTATCTCCATGCAAAAGCTGATGCTGCTGGAATCTCAATTGCATCGACGAGGTCTCCGAGTAATCTCTCAGGTATTACCATGATAAGGGTTAGCGATCCTGATTCGACTGTTAGGGAGCTAGGAGAGAAAGGGATCTTTGTGTCTAACAGAAATGGCCTAGTGCGCGTCTCCCTACATTTTTACAATCTTGAGAGCGATATAGACAGGCTGATTGAGGCACTCAGTGGTGCGCGCACGTAAACTGTAGGGGCAAGACAAAAGGAAAAAGCTCACGTAAGCCAGATCGAATATATATATGAATCTCCGTCCCTCAACCCAGAATCAACGTGATCAGGACTCGACCTCGTCCCTGCACATTAACCTTATACTATGGGTCCCACACAAACTGTAGGCGATGACGAAAAAGGCCATGGAAGGCACAGGTCACTTGTTGTCAGATCCCAAAAAGGCGGAAGAATATTTGATCCTCGTCCAGGATGGTCAACCGCCAAAGCTTAGTACTCATAG
>JBKCMS010000096.1:0-15174 GCA_046300175.1 Pseudomonadota bacterium
GTGCAAAAGTCCGTGCCAGTAAAACTGGCAAGGCTTTTGCTGGACATCACTATAGGTTGTTGTTTTGATTCGCATCCGCGAATCGATAGCGTTCTCCAAAACTCGGGATTTCGCTACGGACTTTTGGAGAACGCTATAGCAATCTATCCAGACGCTATCTTATCTTGAGCTTCGCTTGCATAGCAATTAGTATTTGAACCAGCTGAAGCGTTCAGCTATCAAATGAGGCTTGCTGACTCGCTTGCCCATGGCAAAGCCGATCTATTCGGGCAACTCGCTCAAGATACTCCCTACGCTGCTGGGCTAGCACCGGTGCGCTTACTACTTTTGAGAGCGCAGCTTCTATTTGGTCTAGTACCTCGATTCCATGTGAGGGTGTCGACTCTAATTCAATACGACGTCGCAAAATATCTTCTATGGTCTGCGCCTGCTCGCACTCGATCGCATGCAGTACTTCAAGCATAAGCACTCCGGGAGCTATCTCCTTCCACGCCTCAGGATTGTCTGCGTATTGCAAGACTAGCCCTCCGATCCGTCCTACTGCGCGCTCTACCGACACCTTTGAAACTGTGTAGCGTGTTGCCAATTCCTTGCAAAGTCGTTGGTGCTCTTGCTGCGAAATGGCGCTCGAAAGATTAGCTAGCGGGTCGACCGACACTTCTGGACTATACTGTAGCTCACGCAACACCAAATTAAGTC
The DNA here is from genome assembly GCA_046300175.1 of Pseudomonadota bacterium. GTDB lineage: Bacteria > Bdellovibrionota_C > UBA2361 > UBA2361 > OMII01 > OMII01. Next base: position 700 of record JBKCMS010000096.1, read on the forward strand.
CTTGAGTTGCCGTCCATGCGAATGTGGTGTACTTGCCGCCCAGTAACGTTAAAACTCCATCCGCTAAGCTCCAGATATGCTTGCGTGATAGCTGACTGACGCCCTGATTGGCGCTGCGCATAGGCAAAGTTCTTATTCCAGCAAAAGCATAGTGCAGCGTTTCGCGATTTAAACCTGCTTGAGGGATGTCCCGCGCCAATCGAGCCAGAACCTCTTCAATTTCATCGGCCGATGGCACAGGGTCAAGATCGAGCGCATCAACTTCCCGCTCCGTGGTTCCCACCATCGTGCCACTTGGGTGCGGCCAGACGAAATAATATCGTCCCTTTTCTGCAAGCGGTAAAAAAAGTGATGGATGTGGCCACGGTATAGAGAACACCAAGTGCGAGCCGCGACTGTAGCGTACCTTAGGGAGCGGCCTCTCTGTGGAATGAGGATGAAGCTGCGGCGCCCACGGCCCGGCACAGTTCACCACAAGACGCGCTACCGACACGTGACACTCGGAGCTGATCGTGTCATTCCAGCTCAACGCCATCCTGCCATCTGCTTGTCGTGAGACACCATCTACTGCTGCATAATTTAGCGCACAACATCCAGAACGTTGCGCTGCCACCAGGAATTCAAACACGAGTCGACTGTCACTCATCAACCCATCTGAATATTGGTAGCACCCCTCCAGAGGAGTAACATCAGCGTTAAAAGGGATCGGCGTGCCGCTTTGCCACTTGTGCTTACGCTCCTTACTTCGCGCCAAAAGATCGTAGATCGAGAGACCAACACCCAGTTTAAACCGCAGCCACCGATTTCCCCTAGGCACCGGTATCAGAAATCTCTCCGGTCGAACCAGATTCGGCAGCCGTTCAAAAAGAGACTCTCGGGCTCTAATCCCCTCAAACACCTGTTCAAAATCGAACATCTCTAGGTAGCGCAGCCCCCCATGTGCCATCTTTGAGCTGCGACTCGATGTTCCGCTGGCATAGTCTGAGCGCTCAAGTAGGAGTACTGAAAGACCGCATTGTGCTGCCAACTTAGCCAGACAAACACCGTGGATGCCACCACCCACAATAGCTACATCAAAGAGCTGCGCGGTAGCGTGCTCGACGCGAGCCGACCTATGTAGGGTGCATGCGGCCATACTTGGCTCCTTTAGCCTTTTCATCCGCCTCCTTAGAAACTAAACCATAATCAATTCTCTGCAGCCGAGAGGACTAAGGCACCCTCACCACTAGAGTATCTCTTTTCGGGGAAGCAAGCCCAGAGGAATAGTGCATAATCTCTTCTACCTGAGGCGCTACCTTAGCTTGAAATTCCGCCAGCCTTCCTCGTTCTAAAAAGACCAGCGAACCCGACGGCAGACCATTTACCGTAGCCCGCCGAAAGGGCACGTTAAGATAGAAGCTCGCACCGTAAGCTTCACTACCGTAGGAAAATAAAGTGAGGTTAGGTTGGTTCTGCCGAGCACTATCGAGCGCTTTTTGTAAATTTGAATTTGCTAGCCAACGCTTAGGAGAAAGCTGCCAAGCGACGCCATCGTAAATGAAAAAACTAACCAGGGACACACCTACTATTAAACTGATAGCAAGACGCTCAATGGGCTTAGAAAACAAATCGCCTATAGCATCTCGCAACAGCCACCCAAGACCGATTAGCAACACCACCACCGAGCTAATCTTACAGAATCCCATGCTCTGCCAAAGCGCTCCTGCATCGAGACGTATACCAGCGATCGGCATGCAGCAAAGCAGAAGCGCCGCACCTAAGAGTATGACCACACACCAGATGACAATTACTGAAAACAGCTCAAGCAGACGACCACACCTCGATTCAATACTACGCACTACCTGCTCAAGTAGTAGCGCGAAAAATGGATAAGCTGGCAACAGATATACGCTTCGCTTACTAGAGGGAATACAGAAGAAGGCTACTATTCCGACTCCCACAATCCAGGCGAATTGCTGCAACGTACCTTGGGTGTGCCACCAGCTAAGTATACTTTCCGCCCTTCGCCTACAAGATGATCGGTCCCAATTACCTGCCAACAGGGTGCCGCGTATCTTGCCGAACCATGTTGGCCATAGCAGACAGAGAGACCAAGGTAGCAATCCAATACAGAGCATTCCCAAGAGATAAAAGAGTGAGTGCTTGTGAGGCTCATCTGCCATTGAACTGGTAAAGCGCTCGAAGTTCTCATAACGAATCTTTTCGATGAATGCCTCACCTCGCTCCAAGTACCCAAGCAGATACCATATAGAGGCGATCGCTAAGACCGGGATACAAAGCACAGTTGCCCGAAAAGCGATCGGCGTTAGAGACTTTGGGGAGAACCCTGCTTGCACCCAACAGAAGAGGGAAAACAAAGCAAGTGGCAGCACTATTCCTACCGGGCCCTTAGTCAAAGCTGCGCATGCTATCAATACTATCGCTAGCCAGGGAACTCCGCGGTACTTCCTCTCCCACCAGCTGTAGAGACTAATCAAGGCTCCTGCCATACTAGTTGCAAGAATGGTATCGACTCGGCACGTCGATGCACTTCTAAACCATTCACTGCTTGCTAATAAGATAAGCGAAGCACCTGTTGCTGTTTGAAGCGAGGCCCTTCGAACAACGAACCGGAAAAAAGCCGCACTGAAAATTACAACTGCAAGCGCTGATGGCAGTCGCGCTGTCGCTTCAGTTACCTGTCCCGTTGGAAGTGATACCAAAGCTATCAGCCAATGCGAGAACGGCGGCTTTGACGGCACCGCACCATCGTACGCCGGCGGAGATATCCAGTTGCCCGTTACCAGCATCGCTTGAGCAACAAGCGCTTCTCTTGGCTCGCCACGAGTGTGAAACGGCCGAGCAAGCCATGGAACGCACAGAAGAGCGGCCAGCAACACAATTACCCAAAAACGGCGCATATTTTCAGAAGCGAGGAGCATGGGCTGCGAGCGTACGCTCTGAGCCAGCTTATGGCAAGCACCGGAAGTGCCCAGCAGAAGGCCCCTATAGCTCCACTAAAATAGCCTAACCTACCGAGACTATTAATCTTATAAAACCCCCCACAACCTCCCTCATGCCCCTAGATTAGCGATCCACGCTCTCCACCATAAACCAGCCGAAGCCTCTCCAGCGAGAGCTGCATCTATAAGGGATACACGGCAGTGAACCGAAACGACAGGAAACGAAAAGAGATGATCACCATAGAGGGCAAAACTCAAGATAGCCAGCAGACCACCGTTGAACGTCTTCTAAACGATGAGCAGGTCCTGGTCCATATTAACCCCAATTTCCCAGGCGTAGTCATACCACCCTACCTAATAGACAATCGTACGGTGACCCTCCGACTCAGCAGATACTTCAAGGGACGCCTATCAACAAACGATCGGGAGATCAGTGCTGAGCTGCTCTTTGGTCCTAGTTATTTTGTATGTTCTATCCCTTGGGGTAGCATCTGGGGTGCATCTTCTGTGCGTGGAGAGGAGTTCGTTTGGACTGAATCGACCCCCCCAGATATCCTGCACCTAGTTCTGTCGCAAGAAGAACGCAGCGCTGAAATCGAGCGTCGCGAAGCTCGGCCACGGATCAAAACACCGCGCGCCTCAGCCGGCCACCTTCGTCGGGTTAAATAAACCGGGCCTCACTCATTTTTGAAAAAAAATCACTCGCGCAGGCTTTAACCATTACGCAGTGTTTATCTGGATAACTATTCAGCGCGAAGATCCGCTCGTAGAATCTGTGCACTGGTATGCAAATCGCCCGGTGCTAGCGATACAGGTGTGAGTATGTTCCCCGACTCCACGCACAACATTTGTGTGTACTCACTATCTTTAAGATCAGAGATAGCCTTAGAGCCATCGATCCAGGGATTCCAGATAACGGTATCAGAGAACCCCTCCTTGATCACCGACAATGAGCGCCGGCCACGTTCGGAATAAATCTGCACACTCTGCGCAGAATCGCGGTACACGCGATCGACCGGCCCTGCTATCGTGATTGCCGAGCGGCTCTCAACCTCCATCTTGCGCTGACGTAAAAGGTCGACATACTCACAGCCCTGAAGCCCCTGAATACTAACTCCTGCAACATCATCGACTCTAAAGTAGGTGTGTAAAGCTGAAGCGAAGTTAAACTGCTCTCTACCGGTATTTTCAACCCGCAAAGTGAGTAAAAGCACGTCGGTTACCACCACATCGAGCTCCATCTGAAACTGAAATGGCCACAAGGCCAGGGTGGCGCTATCGGATACTAGGCGGAAAGTAGCGGTAACTGGGCCGCTTGTACTTACCTGCTCGCGAACAACCTTCCACATCATCGTGCGCGCAAATCCGTGCTTAGGTAGCTGACCTTCAGAGAACTGCGGAAAAATAACGGGAATCCCCCCTCTAATCGCCTTTCCTGGCTCAAAGATGGCAGCCTCACTCAGAAAGAGCAGCTCTCGCTCTCCGGGATCAGTCCATGATGTAACGTGCGCCCCGTACTCTGAAACAACTACCGAGTAACCCGAATCATGCTCAAGCCGCATCAGGGGCAGCCCTGTTTGGCCAACTACTCTCTCTATGCGATTACCTGATCGTCCCCGAGACATGGGAGAACTCCAAATTATTGCAACGCTCTAATCTGAACTATCTTCTGAATCAGGTCTCTTCTCAAGCTTTTTTTGTGTAACCGGGGCCGGGGTCGGGAAACGTACGAATGTGCTTGGATCAAAGTCCACTTTGGACCTCTCTGCTGGATAGGACGAGCAGGTGGAGAAGGAATCAATTGTCATCACCAAACGACTAGTGCCATTTGCATGCATCATCACCTGGCCAGCCAAGATCGGCTCAGGCGGCTGGCCATCTTTATTCACGGATCGAAGGATACCCAACACCACTCTGCGCAGACGTCCAGCATCATCCCACACCACTCGATAGACCGGCATTCCCGAGTCGCGATCCACATATAAAGTCTGTCGCGCATCGAGTGAAAATGGGTCTCTGTTGGTTAGCTCCATCCGCCAGACGCTACGAAGCGCCATGATGGTATTGGTTGGCACCCAACCGCTAGAGCCTTTAAATCGGCCGCTTTGATGGTTCAGAACTACCCCCTCTGTCCCCCGAAACGTTCTAAGGATACAGCCATCTCGCACTTCGACTTTAGTCTCATGAGCCTCCAGTAATGGCACTAAAAGTTGCGTCAGTGTAAGCCCTGATGGCTCAACTAACTCGACTTTGCCAGACCAAACAAAGAGATCGTCAGGGGAAAACAAACCGGTGAAGATCGCATCTGAGCGATTACTCCCGGTCATCTGTCGAATCTGATTAATCACCGGCGATGCCGCCCAAAGGAAGTCCTCTCCACTGCCGAAGAATCGAAGCGTTAACCACGATAACATTTGAATCGCTGCTGGCTTCCGGGCAGAGATACGCTCCCTAAATATAGGCTCAAGGCTGCCTGTTACCTCACCTAGCTTGCGAGGGTGCAATCGCTCTACATCGAACTCCAGCTTATGCGGGGGATCGGCTGCTGTTTTAAATATAAGCACCGATGAAGTTGCAGCAAACGAGTTATAACGCCAGAAAACGCTTGCTGCGTTCCAGAGCACCTTGTAGGCCGACTGGACAACATCGCCACTGATGCCCCTTGGAGGCTCAAAAACCGGCGACAAAAATGCCCTACCCCCGCCAACATCACTTAGCACACCAGTTGATGGGATCGCAGACACAACACTTAAACCACTCCGTGGCATTACAAAACGCCCAGGCTCGTGTGGAGCTGCGACTGCTTCAAAAGCAAACTCACCCCGCTCAAGCATCGAAGCAACTTCAGGGGGAAGCATCATTCTATAGAGGTGCGCGTGCTGCGCCGTAACTACCGCTCCGCTCTTAGCGCCTTTGGAAAGGTCTGGCAGTGGGCCGGCGCCTTTTGGTGGTTCAAGGTCCCCCGCCACAGCCTGGTGAATAGTGCTGACGACGACAAGCGCGACGCAAAGAACCGCAACGGCGACTCGGGGCACTACAGCACCACCTTCTCTAACTCTTGCATCCTTTTCATGTGCATATCGTAGAGCTTCTCTTGCCCATAATCTTCCAGGATGCGCGATCGCTCCATGAGCGTCTCCTTGTCCTCGATGAACAGGCGCGGATCTGCCGGATACACCTCCGGGTGTAGCCCAGTGTCCATCCGAATGGCGTCTACAGGGCATGCCTCTACGCAGTATCCACAGTAAATGCACAAAAGAGTATCGATCTCGTAGCGCTTAGGAAATTTCTCAACCTGCGGATCTTCATGCTCTGAAGCCTCAATGTATATGCACCTTGCTGGACACGCCGTTGCGCAGAGAAAGCAGGAGGTGCACTTAATATCCCCGTTTGGATACAACGTCAGGCGATGCCGCCCCCGATAACGCTCTGGATAGGCGCGCCGTGCGTTCGGATACTGAATCGATGCTGCAGGAGCCGTAGCCGTTTCACGACCGATAGCCTGCAAAATATGCAACCAGAGATTGCCGAATAACTTTCCGAAAGTTATTCGTAGACCTTTGGCGATCTCCACTACGTAAATCTTCTCAAGAAAGGTCATCTCTTCCCGACGCTTCATCTGACTTATTCCTCTCTTTCTCTATACTACCCGCTGTACTGGCATCCACTGTACTGGCATCCACTGTACTGGCATCCACTGTACTGGCATCCACTGTACTGGCATCCACTATACTGGCATGGACGTTTATACATAACCATAATTCACTAAGACCTTTAACCTACCGTAGTCTATAACCCTCACGGGTCTCGGCGCATAAGCGCTGCGGGTGGGCGTCCTACACTACCGGGCTGCTATCCACGTTGCTAGGCGGTTACACAAGTCTATTGCTAAAAGCGGCGATCCGCCACTTACAACGTGAAATCCTCTCACATGTGGCCTTACGCGTTCAGCTATTTCGCAGGCAACATCCATCGAGAACAATGGCACATCACTATCACTTAATGTACGCACCTTCTCAAGTATATGCTCAGGCACCTTGATCCCAGGTATCTTAGCCACAGCCTCAAAACTTTTAGCTGTTTTAAACGGCATCAGCCCAACAAAGTTATCCACTCCACTAGCGGCTGCCGCCTCAAAAAAACCAACCGCCTGCTCGACGTCGAACACCGGCTGACTTAATGCATAGCAGCCTCCGGCCTCACGCTTTCGGACCAGGCGTCTAATCTCGGCGTCCCTATTTCTAGCGTTCGGATTCACCACCACTCCTGATACGTAACCGGTTCCTCCCTTGAGTTCACCCCCTGCCAGGTCACGTCCCGAATTTAGGGTTGAGATGATATTTAGTAAGCCGATTGAATTAACCTCAAATACGCCCTTTGCATCAGGCAGGTCACCCACCGTTACTGCATCACCGGTCAATGCTACTATCGAGCGGATTCCGAGCGTCCAAGCGCCCAGGAGGTCCGCCTGAAGAGCGATCACGTTTCGATCGCGACATGAAAGGTTAACAACCGGCTCAATGCCGAGGCGTTGCTTAAAAAGCGCTGCAAATACAAACCCGGATAGCTTCATCTTGGCTAATGCCGAGTCGGTAACATTAACCAGGTCTACCCCCTTGAGCTGCGAATAGCGCTCAAGTAGCGGCTCAATATCTGTTCCACGTGGCGGATTAATTTCAAGGCACAGCAGTGGCCGGCCGAGTTTAATCTCTCCGCCGACTCGCCCACGCTCGCCACTCACCAATTTATCGATCGTCATTACTGCTTACGCCTACTTACCGAACTAAATTTCGACACTACCAGGATTCAGAGCCCGGTAAAATACATGCTCACCACCTGCTTTCCGGGCATGTTATTAACCGATTCCTTGAGGACCGCCCAGTTGCGCATTTTTGCAGCAATCACAGGTGCTTATCAACCCCTTGAAACTACAGAGTCAGACCGGTTACCCCTGTCATTAGTTCTAAGGCTCTGATTCTACAAAACCTTCTGCGGTGTTAATCTCTCATTTCAGGCCGCTCTCTCAGGGAATTCCTTTGGAGTTAATCTTGCAAATCCAGCTAATACCGACTACCTTGAGCCAGAGAGTTGATGGGTCACACCATACCTTGGGCTGCCAGTTCTGCCGTACGCGCCTTTAGGGGTGGCGTATTCTTTCCCTTGGCAGGGAGCGGCGCTATCCCCACTTAGATTAAGGCTGACGTGATGTGCGAGCTAGCACTCAGTTTAAACCATTACTGATTAAAGTGCGCTTATGACTGATAAAATCGAAGTTTTCTACTCATTCCAGAGTCCCTACTCGTACCTGGCGATGGACCCTCTCTACGACATTCAGGAGAAGTACAATGTTGAGCTTCTCTGGCAACCGTTCTCCGCAAAGGCTTCCGGTAATCCCGTTCCTCAACAGGGCATTCTTCCCGATAAGCTCTCTTATTTATTTGAGGATACACGCCGTATCGCTGGCGATCGTGGTCTCGCAATCACCTATCCTGAGAGCTGGCCTGAGGTAGAGTTCGATCCAGGACGTATTACCCGTGGCGCACTGATTGCAAACGACTTGGGTGTACTGCTGGAGTACAACATTAAGGTATTCAATAAGTGGTGGGGACTAGGCGAGGACCCAAATCAGGACACCTTCATGAACGAGCTCTGCGATGACCTAGACATCGACCTCGGTGATTTCTTGAGCAAGGTGTCATCATCTGATACCCGCGAGCGTGTTAAGGGAATCTACAAGCGCGGCCGTAAGTTGGGTGTTTTTGATACCCCAACGTTAGTGTTTGAAAATGGCGAGCGCTTGGTCGGCTACGACAAGATCGCATACCTCTCACAAAAGCTCGATAAGATGGGGCTCCGTAAGAAGTAAAGCACCGAATATAGTTCTATCTGTATGGCCGCACGTTACTCATCTGGGCCCCGGCTTTTTGTGAGTAACGTGCGGTTTTGCTTTTCTGATCCGCTACCGCGTCGTATAGAACTGAGCAGCAACGAAGGTCACTACCTACGAGACGTTCTACGTTTAAGCGTAGGAACACAGATTGAGGTCGGAGATCCATCAAACGGCACTATAGGTCTAGCGACGATCGATTCACTACAAGAGCCGGTGAGCGTAGTAGTATCGGCATGGGTGCAAGACCAAAGACCGGTTGAAAGACCGATTACTATCCTCTGTGCTCTCTGTAAAGGGGACAAGAACGAGCAGATCTGCGATTGGAGTACAGAGCTCGGATGCGTTGAGATTCACTTCTGGCAGTCACCGCGCAGTGTAGTGCGACTAAGATCTGAAAATGATTTCACTCAGAGAGCCAATCGCTTCCAGAAGATTGCAACAGCCGCAGCTCAGCAGAGCAAGCAGCCCAACCCACCTCGAGTAACAGTGCATCCCTCGTTAGCGACCGCTCTCGGGCTCATAACCCACCTTGATACTTCATCGCGCTACCTCTGCTCGCTGGAGCCTGAAAGCCGCCCACTCTCCGAAATGTGCGCAACGAAGGAGCTAAACATCCCAGCTGTCTTAGCGATCGGCCCAGAGGGGGACATCACACCTGAGGAACGCGAGCTATTCGTAAACCGCGCACAATTTATCCCGATAACCTTGGGACCCTCTGTACTCAGGTCTGAACTAGCCGTAGTAAGCGCTATCGCCTTGATTCGTGCAGTGGATTCGGTGCGAGGGCCACTCAACCAACGTTGAGTCACCGCACTACCCGTGGCACCCGCTGATTAAGAAGTACTAGTAGCTCGTGAGGGGTGGTGTCGATCAAGTCAGCCAGCTCTTCAATAGTAATACGCTCTCCCCCCTGCTCACCGATAAGCACTACCTCATCGCCATTATACCCATCTCCAGTCGGTGATAGATCAACCATAAGTTGATCCATGCAAACACGTCCTACTATTGGGCGACGAACACCCCTGACCAGAACCTGCGCCCGATTAGAAAGGCTTCGTAGATAGCCATCTCCGTAACCTATCGGTACCGTAACCACCCGTGTATCTTGTGGAGCGATCCACGAGTGCCCGTAACTAACACCCGCCCCCTGACGCACCACCTTAAAGTAAACAACTTGACTCTTTAGACTCAGAGTCGGTCGGAGTTCAAGCTGCCCCTTAAGCGAGGGATCCGACATCACTCCGTACAGACAAAGACCCGGCCTCACCATATCTAGGTGGCTCTCAGGAAAACACAAGACCCCACCAGAGTTGGCTATGTGCCTTATAAACGGAGACTTGGCACGTTTCTCAAAGTACTGCAAAGACTCCAGAAACCGCTCTAGCTGCAACCTAGCTAACCGCAAGTCATCACGCTTTACCTCGGCGAAATGAGAATAAACCCCAACTATATCACACCAACGAGTCGCCAGGGCCGCATCAAACAACGATTGAGCCGAATAATAGTGCACCCCAATCCGCTCAAGTCCAGTGTCGATCTTTAAGTGCACTCGAGCACGCTTACCAAAAGCAGCCGCTGTTGCCTCTATCTGCTCTAATTTACTGACCGATGACGCCGTAACGTCTACATCATTGGTCAGGTACTGGCTTAGTTGCTCCTTCATTAGCCCACCAAAGACCAGGATCGGCGTCGCTACTCCGGCATTACGTAGCTCAAGGGCCTCCTCGATGTAGGCTACGCCAAGGGCATCTATCCCCTCTTGCTCCAGAATTTTTGAAACCGTAACCAATCCATGGCCATAGCCATTGGCTTTTACACTAGCCATTATCCGTGCTGGAGCCACGTGGGCACGGATAGTCCTAAAGTTGGACCGTAGAGCCTCCGAATCAACTTCTATATGGGTTGGCCGCTGGACAAACTGTGAGGGAGTGGGCTCTGTCATAACTACAAAACAAAAAACTTTAGGCGAACATCACATTTTCCGTATTTATTGTAGGGTAACCGCTTCTGGAGGAAATTTGAAGGCATCTATTCAGTAGGACCGATTTTCGCCCCCTAAGATATCTGTGAACAATAAAACTTCTGACACGATCGGCACCATGCATATAACGCCGGGCATTGCACCGGGGGGTATGATCAACTCTGATCGAACCCACCAGCACATACCCAGCTTTATACGTCGTAAGGGAGTTCTGCTGCTTGCTCTAGCCGCAGTGTTGGTAACCTTCGGAGCTGCACTCACCTACGAGTTACGAACCTCCACCCTACAGTCACGTTTGTTAACCAGGGCTGCCCAGCGCGCCACATTTGCTGTCGAGCCAGGTGCCGCAGGTCGGGTGTGGTACCCGTCCTTTGGCCCGTACGACGAGCGGCTCGGATACACCCGTATTCCGCGAATCATCGACAACCTCGTGGCAAATGACTTCTCAATCACCTCTCAGGCACGCCAATCACCCGAGCTTTTAAATATTACCTCCAAGGGGCTGTACCCACCCTACTCCGAAAAGACCAAGGCTGGTCTAACGATCCTCGATCGCAATAACGTCACGATCTATTCGTCGTATCGACCTGAAAGAATGTATGAATCGTTTGACGCCATACCATCCCCAATTATTCAATCTCTCCTGTTTATTGAGAATCGTGAGATACTTAATCAAGCGCACCCGTATAAAAATCCGGCTGTTGAATGGGATCGCTTTGGCCTAGCGATCCTCGAAAAGGCTAAACAAGTTATCTTCCCAAACATAAATGCTCCCGGAGGGAGCACAATCGCCACTCAACTGGAAAAGTATCGTCACTCTAATGAAGGGCGCACGAGCGGCATACGTGATAAATTGCGCCAAATGGGCTCTGCAAGCTTGCGTGCCTACCTGTATGGCCGAGACACCCTTGAGACTCGCAAGCTGATCACCCAACACTATATAAACTCGATCCCCTTAGCAGCTCTTCGTGGCTACGGCGAAGTCAATGGACTAGGCGACGGCCTATGGGCATGGTACGGAGTTGAATTTGAGGATGTGAATCGTAAGCTTCGGGCCCTGGCCCTACTCCCTCCCGGCAGTGATATGACACCGTATGCGGAAGCATACAAGCAGGTCTTGAGCCTCTTTATCGCTCACCGGCGGCCCAGCTTCTATCTGATCGATGGGCTCAAAGAGCTAAATGCGCTCACCGACACCCATCTCGATTTGCTAGCCCGCGAGGGAATTATCCCTGCAAACCTGCGGGATGCTGCAAAAAAAATATCCCTGGAACTTCGTAGGTCAGCGCCTAAAACTCAATCCATCTCATTTGTGCAGCGCAAAGCCGCAAACGCCATACGTACCCGTCTCCTGTCCCTGCTAAAATATCCGCAGCTCTACGACCTAGACCAAGTTGACCTGACAGTTAAGAGCACGATGGATAACGATGCTAATGAGAGAGTAACCGACATTCTACGGCGAATCACTGATGATCAAAGTGTCAGGGAGCTAGGCTTGGGCGGCTCTCGAAACTTAGCGAAAGGCGATCCTTCAAAGGTGATCTATAGCCTAACCCTCTTTGAGCGTGTTGGCACAGCGAATCTTTTACGCGTTCAGACAGACAATTTCGATAACCCATTTAGCATTAATGAGGGCACCCGCCTCGACCTTGGCTCAACTGCAAAGCTGCGCACCCTTACCACGTACCTGGTGATAGTCGGGGAAGCCTATGATCGTTACGCAGGGAAGAGTAAGGCTGAACTTGATCGAGCTCTCGATGCAGATCTCGACCCAATCTCAGAGTTTGTAGCCAAGTTATGCGCGCTTAATCCACGTATCACCCTATCTCAGATGCTTGAGATGGCCCTTGATCGACGCTATTCGGCAAGCCCTTACGAAAGCTTCTTCACCGGCGGCGGTTTACACACATTTGAAAACTTCAAGAAGGAGGACAACGGTGGCAACCCATCGATCCGGCAGTCGATCGTCAATTCGATCAATCTGCCCTTTGTTCGTCTGATGCGTGATATATCGCGTTACTATCAGGCGCGTCTCGGTGTTAAGCTTGGTAGCGGAAACGCGGATCGCCAAAGCGCGATGCGTCAGCACTTCCTACAGAAATTTGCTGACCAAGAGGGGAGTTATTTCACCAGAAGATTTTATGAAAAATATCGCGGTAAACTGAGGAAGGATTTATTGCCAGGGCTTGTGCTCAGCACGCGCGCATCGGCACGACACGCAGCAGCTATGCATCGCTATGTTCGCCCGAGCGACTCGCGAGCTGAGTTTGAGCGGTTCTTGACGGAGACGCTTCCAAACACGCAGCTACCTGGGGAGACCCTCGACAAATGGTACACCGAATTTGCCCCTGGGCTGTTTGACCTGAACGACCAAGCGTACCTCGCACGAACTCACCCTCTTGAGCTTTGGCTGGTTAAATACATGCAGGATACTCCTGATGTAACTATTGAGCAGATACTGGCAGCCAGTAAAGAAGAGCGTCAATTGGTCTACCGATGGCTCTTTAAAACCCCCAACACTCGCGCACAAGATATTAGAATTCGCTCGCTACTTGAACACGAAGCATTCAACGAGATTCACAAGCAGTGGCGTGACATGGGGTATCCATTTAATTCGATGGTGCCCTCACTCGCCTCTGCCCTGGGTAGTTCTGGGGATCGGCCGATCGCTCTGGCCGAATTAGTAGGCATTATCCTCAATGATGGTATGCGATATCCGTTGGTCCGACTTGATGAGCTGCACTTTGCCTCTGAAACACCTTTCGATGTTACCTTACAGCGGTCCCCTAGCGATAGCGGCCAGCGGGTGCTGAAACCTGAAGTAGCGCATGCCCTAAAGGGTGCAATGAGTCTAGTTGTGTCATCTGGGACCGCTCGGCGGGTGCACCAGGCATTCAAACGCTCTGATGGTTCAGCCTACGTCATCGGGGGAAAAACCGGTACCGGCGACCACCGACATGAAACGTACGGCCCAGGTGGTCGGGTAACCTCGTCCCGAGTGGTAAATCGCACGGCCACCTTTGCCTTTTACCTCGGCGACCGATTTTTTGGAGTCATCTCTGCTCACGTGCCCGGCCCCGAAGCAGCACAATTCGACTTTACCAGCGCCCTAGCTGCACAGCTCCTAAAGGTGCTCGCTCCATCGTTGGAGCCGATGATAGAGCGGTCGGGGGCCGCTCTATCTCCATTCCCCAACCAGACCGCAACAAAAGCACCAAGAGGCACCCCCGCCGCACTAGCAGTCGATCAGGCTATCTTAGCCCCCCTGCAGAGCCCCCAGACCCCCAGCAGACCCAGCAAAGGTGGAAAGAAGGCGTTAATCCTGGCCCCGCCTGCCTAAGCTCATCACAACAGCCCCAAGCTACCATCAGACGCTTATGTTATTAGAGGGTAAGCGGCCCGAAACTCTTGTCATTATCGAGCACCCGTGGTAACTCTTCCCCCTACAACTTCCCCACGCCCAGGTAGCTCAGTTGGTAGAGCAGCGGACTGAAAATCCGCGTGTCGCTGGTTCGATTCCGGCCTTGGGCACACACTCAATACCCCATCAATAACTAGACCCGCGAGCCCACGGCGGGAATCTAACCGGCGAGCGGAGCGAGCTAAGCAACACGGCGATTCCGGCCTTGGGCACACACTCAATACCCCATCAATAACTAGAC
>JBKCMS010000097.1:0-5634 GCA_046300175.1 Pseudomonadota bacterium
GTAAAACTGGCAAGGCTTTTGCTGGACATCACTATAGGTTGTTGTTTTGATTCGCATCCGCGAATCGATAGCGTTCTCCAAAACTCGGGATTTCGCTACGGACTTTTGGAGAACGCTATAGTGACGTGCAAAAGTCCGTGCCAGTAAAACAGGCAAGGCGTTTGCTGGACATCACTATAGGTTGTTGTTTTGATTCGCATCCGCGAATCGATAGCGTTCTCCAAAACTCGGGATTTCGCCACGGACTTTTGGAGAACGCTATAGAAAGGCTTTTCCTGCACTTTTACGATCATTTTTTCGCCCATAGCTACGGAGAGATATTTTTTTGGAGATCTGCTATCGGCTGCGCACCGTCCTGCTGTGTCCGGCATCGGAATAAGTAAGGGGGCAACGATTGGTTTTGGATGCCCACTATCGGGCGTTCCTCCGTGGCCCACCGTTCTGGAGGATAAGATGGGATTTGGCGATAGTGAAGTTACTCAAGGTTTTGATTCAGGTTTCGCCACATCGGTTATTGAAAATATACTTGATAATAAGGCTGGCTACGCAGAGGGCCCTGAGCGCGCACTGCTTTCAGCTTTACTCTTCGACGGGGTACAGTCGTGCGTTAGTTTTCTGATCGCTCAATCAGAGGAGGAGCGGGCACGCTACCGTGAGGCTTATAACTGGGTCACTACCAACGACGCAGACTACGCTTTCTCGTTTGTGTGTGTTTGTGAGGCGTTAGGAATTAACTCAGAATACCTCAGGCTAGGTCTGATAAATGCGACCAACTCGCTACTTGAGTCGGTTAGCAAGTCACGGCGTAACTGTTGAGCAAGCGGGCAATGACCGACACTATCTCGGCCATTGCCCGTTCGATTACATCGCCCGTTCGATTAATTCAAGGGAACCTTTGCACTAAATCCATTGAGGCAGATCCTGGCCAACGGGTCGGCTGATGAGGTCGGGACATCCCGCAATTTTACAGTCAGCCTGCTCGCCTTTGCCAGTATGGTATCCGTCCCTTTGTTGCCAAAGCAATGGACCGTCGCCCCTGCGCGGCGGATCTTGCGCTGGACCTTAAATGCACTACACCGGTTAGGCGGAGCCACACCACCAGCCTCTGCTGCGGTACAGCCGTTGTAGCCAGAAGAGGGGTAGCGATCGCGGTTTTGGCGATCACGAAAAACCACACTAAATGCGCTGGCCCACTCACCCTCAAGTATTACAGCGGCGTTTCCCCCGCAGGCAGCGAGTCGCGGGCGGTACTTTACCTCAGTTGGAACGGCTTTGGCACAGATACAAGGCTTGAAAACGCTCTCGTTGCAGCGAGCCTCCGGCAGCTCTATGGCCGAAGCCTGATTAACAGTAGTCAGGTTCACGAACAAAACTGCAAACGGTAGTAGCAGGGCGGTATAAAAATAAGCATGTCCTCGTCGCATAACTCACACCTTTGTCAGATAAATTTTGACTCGTTATAGAGTACTTCCCGATAGCTGACAAGAAAGGGCTAAGAAATTAATCGTCACCATCGCTTGTCTCATTTAAACCAGCAGAGTCGTCATCTACGTGAGCTTGACCAGAGGCTATTCTATAGTTTTCACCAAACCACTTGGAGAGGTCGTTTAGTCGACACCGCTCAGAACAAAATGGCCCGTGAGAGCTACTCAGTGCAGCGATCTCTTTGCCACAGACTCGACATACAGAATTCGGCTTATCCTTTGCGCCAGCCATAGCTATTGTTTTAGAGCTTTTAAGCCGATACTTCGATCCAGTGAAGCCTGATCTGCAAACGTGCGTAGGCCCGTTTGAATCATTTGGTCAATCAGGTCGGGATAGAGCACTCTCGGGTTAGAGCGCGCCCAGAGGTAGAAAGCACACGAGCCTGGAAATGCGTTTAACTCGTTGAAGTAGAGCTTCTCGGTGGCCAGGTCGACGATGAAGTCTAGCCGTGCAACACCTGAGCATCCGAGTAGCGAGAAGGCCCTCTTGCCGTATTCGATCACCTGTGAGCGAAGGGATGGGTCGAGGTCAACCGGATCAATCACCCTGGTCAGGCTGGCCATCCCCTGTGACCGTGATTCGCCGGTTTTCTTACCTCCACCACGAAGGTACTTCTCCTCGTAAGATAGAACTCCGGAGTCAGAAACGGGAATCTCTACCACGGAGGCCTGAGTTCCATTGAAATCGCGGATCGATACGTTAATCTCCATAATCTGAGAGACGCAGGGCTCAATAAGTGCCGCCGTATCGTATCGAAACACCTTTGCAAGTGCCGGAGCGAGCTGCTCGCGTGTCGTGACGCGCGACACCCCGATGCTCGATCCGAGATTGCACGGTTTAACGAAGAGCGGCAGGGTAGAGAAGCCCTGCTGAGCAGTAATTGACTCTATTGTCTTATCAAGAGCCTCCCGCGCATCTCTACGGCTAACAAGTAGGGCAGGTAAGACCGGTATCCCGTGCTCCTTGAGATACATCTTACATAGATACTTGTTCATCGTAATTGCCGAAGACGGCACGTTGCTGCCAGTATATGGCACGTTCGCCAACTCAAACAGACCCTGGATACAACCGTCCTCGCCGAATTGGCCGTGGAAAACCGGCACAAATATATCTATTGGGATAACAAGTGGTGAGATTGAAAGAGCATCCTTGGCTACATCAACTGCGCCTCCGATTTTGGTTAATCCCCCAATTCCAGGCTTGGGAAGTAGTGTTACCTCTTGTAGCTTTGCTAGCGAATCGGGAACACCACGATAGAAAGCACGCTCAAAGAGAGCATCTCCTGTGTACCAAGACCCGTTAGGCGCAATGTAAACAGGCACAACCTCATAGCGTGCCGGATCGATTGCCGCCATGAGTTGCAAAGCTGTGATGACAGAGATTTCGTGCTCGACAGAGCGGCTTCCGAAGAGAACTGCCACCCGCACTCTTTTTGAATTGAGACTGCTCATGAATCGATTCCCTAAAAACTAACCTTGCCTTCGTGCAAATCCCCGAGGTCGTTCTCGATCAGTACCAGGTCGCCAGCCGAACAGCGAGCGTTAACAACTGCAAATGCTTCGTCGCGCGAACCAACAACCACTAGTTTCTCTGAGGGGAATTGGGCTGCATTAAGTCCTGCCGTGAGAGCTTCACGATTGACATTGCCTACCAAAATAAAGAGATCTGCCACTGAAGCTGCCATCGTCGCCAGCCGTTTGTTCTGCTCAAACTGCTGATCGCCCAGCTCAATCATTCCCGGAGTCATAACAACGCGCTGCTTTGCAGGAAGACTCTTGAGCACCTCAAGGGCGGCCTGGAATCCGGTAGGATTAGAGTTGTAAGCGTCTCTCAGATACGAAACTTTGCCGGCTCGATCGAGCACAAGACGGTTATCAACTGGCTCCAAGTTCGCCAGGCATGCGGTTGCGTAAGAAGGGTCAGCACCCAAAGCACAGGCCATTGTGAATGCTCCAAGTATATTGGAAAGAGCCGGTTTGCCGAGCAGAGGAGTGGACGCCCGGTACTCTTTGTTGCGCCAATGAATAACGAAATTGGTCCCCTTTTCGTTAAACGAGATATCGCTAGCGCGACAATCAAGAGGGCCAGCGCTCGGATCGAGCCCATACAGCAACGTTGTTGCTCGCTTGTGCTCGCTAGCCATACGTCGAGCGTTAGGGCTATCACCATTGCACACCAGTATACCCTCGGCGGGAAGAGCCTGGGCGATCTCAGATTTAGCGATATAGACGTTCTCTGGGCTGCCGAAGCGCTCAAGGTGCATAATACCAACAGCCGTTACAAGAGCAGCCTTAGGTGGTGTGAATTCGCACAGCCGTTTGATTGAGCCGATATTGTAGGCGCCCATCTCCATTACGGCGTACCTGTGGTGAGGCTTGAGGGTATCACGAATTGCGCGGGTGATACCCATTACGGTATTTATGCTCTTTTTTGGCCAAAAAGTCGGTCCTAGGCACTGATTTAGGATGTCGCCGAGAGCAGACTTTGCGCCTGTCTTGCCATAGCTTCCAGTGATTCCGATGACAAACGGGTCGACCTCACGCAGTATGCGCTTTGCATCGTTGTAGAACGTCTCTTGTAGAGCCCGCTCGGCCGGTCCGAGAATCATGTTAGCTAACATTAGCAGGAATGGTGGCAATTCAACCAATATAATCGCTAAGAGTGCCGCGCTGGTTATCGGGGCCCTGGAGGTATTACACGCCGAGCACATAAATAAAATCGGGATACTAGTCAGGGCTGCATACAATCCAAAAGCCAACCAGCTTATTTTAGTAGCTCGCTTAGTCATGATCAGACGTATCTTGCCTGATGCCCGCGGATCCTCTTCTAGCATCAACACAACCGCTAAAAGAGCGCCGGCCGCAAGTAGAGCAAGCAGAGCGTGAGCAAATGCCGATGTGAAAATCCAGCTCAGGAGTGCCAAACAGGAAACGATAATCGTTCCACGAGAGTCAAAAGCTCTCTTTTTACGGAGCCAGATCCAGAACCTCTGCGAGGAGTACTCTTCCTGCTGATAGAAGCGCAGGTAGGATAGTATACGCCTCCAACCGAAGACGATAAGCGCTGCGACGATAATCCAAACTGCAAGAGCTTTCACTGTAATAGTCCCCGTGCTCGTAAGAAGGTTTCGATATATTTGGCCATCAGATGTGCACCCACATCGCTAAACGGTTCGTGACCCTTTTTAGGAAAAATGTGCAGCTCCGAGTTGGCGATCAGGCCGTGAAACGAGTGCGCCAGGTCGAGAGGGGTCTGTTGATCGTCC
This sequence comes from Pseudomonadota bacterium, assembly GCA_046300175.1. GTDB lineage: Bacteria > Bdellovibrionota_C > UBA2361 > UBA2361 > OMII01 > OMII01. The sequence continues at coordinate 4,751 of JBKCMS010000097.1, forward strand.
TCTCCCCACAGTAGCAGTGTAGGGGCTTTAATTGCCGCAGCCTCAAGGGATAGGTCCTCGTTGACGGTTTTGACTAGAGTCTTTCGCAGCTCTCCCGCAGCCTTGTAGTCGGCCGACCCGAATCGGGGGGCAAAATAGTGGGCGAATAGCCGCGTCCCTAAGGCTCCATCTAACTTCTTGGCTGTTGCACCCAACAGTTTAATCGCTCTGATGCGTAACTCCTCTACCGGCATCCGCTTGCGCTTGAGACCATGGCTGCCTATCAAAACAACTCCCTTTATTAATCCCGGGTAGCGAGAAGCGAGCTGCACAGAGATGCGGCCACCGAAGGAGTGCCCCACAATCACGCAGCAGGTAATACCAGATTGATCGAGAAAGCGCTTAATTCGCTCTGCGTAATCGAGTGTTCCCCAGCCACCACCTTCGTTTGAGGCCTCGGGTGGCAGGGGAGAGAGCCCAAATCCGGGCAGATCGATCAAGGTCACGTTGCACGAGTTTGCCAGTAAATCACCAAGTGGCCGCAGAGCGCCAATTGACCGCCCCCAACCGTGTAGTAGCACTAGGGTCGGGGTGTCACCACTGGGATTCGCCAAAGTGCCTGCCGCGGGAGTGGTTGACCGGTTGGGAGTAAGGGATTGCGAGTTGATTGGAAGTTCGGCTGCCTGAGCGTTGTGGACGGTAGAGGTCATGCGTGGATTCTCACCAAATCCGTTGCCGCGCGCAAGGGGGCGCAGGTAAAGTTAAGAAACTATAGCGACGTGTAAAAGTCCGTGCCAGTAAAACTGGCAAGGCTTTTGCTGGACATCACTATAGGTTGTTGTTTTGATTCGCATCCGCGAATCGATAGCGTTCTCCAAAACTCGGGATTTCGCTACGGACTTTTG
>JBKCMS010000098.1:0-7822 GCA_046300175.1 Pseudomonadota bacterium
CGGAGGGATCTCGGTCGCCCGGATGGCGACCACAGGCACGCAAGTGCCTGGAGCGACGCGCAATCGCGCGCCGGTTTGCGCGCGATTAAGCTTGGAGCGAGCCGGGAAAACCCCATGGACGGGGGTTTCCCGGCGGTCTCGATGTGCGATGGGCACAAGTCCGTACCAGTAAAACTGGCAAGGCTTTTGCTCTACATCACTATAGGTTTTTGTTTTGATTCGCATCCGCGAATCGATAGCGTTCTCCAAAAGCAACGCTAGAAATAAAACCTACATCGGCAGGCAGCTGATTAGGTTAGAAACTTAGAGAGCCTACTTGCCAGCTGCACAAACGGAGCAGGATTGCGCGGCCTACCGTTGTGGCGCACCTCATAGTGCAGATGCGGCCCTGTCGATCGGCCGGTGTTTCCAGAGAGCGCTATCACCGTCCCGCGTTGTACCTCCTGGCCTTTCTGTACCAAGACTCGGCTAAGGTGTGCGTACCGGGTTGTTAAGCCTGGGGAGTGACGGATATCGACTAATGTACCGTAGGTGCGATCGTGCTCTACATTTACCACTGTTCCTGCTCCGGTTGACATCACTTGGCTACCGGTCTTTAGCGAGATATCTACCCCGTAGTGAAACGAACCGCTGTGCGAAAACGGTGAGCGCCGATGTCCGAATCCCGATGATAGATGTCCTTGCACCGGGGAACCGAGCGGTAGAACTTCAAGAACTGCAATAAAGCGATTAATCCTTGAAACAAGTAAACGCTGCTCGAGACTTAGACTATCGTCTGCGTTCGCCTCTTCCATCGGGGCCAGATCATCATCTGTATCGCTCAGGGAGATATCCTCCCTGTGAGCACCCGGCGGATGCGCGTGGCCATCACAGGGCTCCTCAGCACCACCTACTCCACCACGAGCTTTGGTGTCGGCGTCTTCTTTGCCAGCAGGAGACGAAAGCTGCGGCGCTGTCAGGATCGCTGCCAGCTCTCCTTGCGGTATCCCTTCCGACTTTGATTTGCCGGCGGCAGATTTGGCTGAACGTTCCTTTCGATTGTTAAAGACTCCAAGCCCGGTGACATTCTCAATCATGCTCTCTAGCTCGGATAACTTCTGCGCGATCACGCCCTCTTGTGCCTCTCCCTGCTTGGTACGCTTAGTACGCAGGGCAATCAGCTCTGAACGCATGCGAGAATTGGCTTCCTGGAGTTGACGCTGCTCTACCCGCGCTCGATACAGTGCGTACTGGTCTAGAATCAGTGAGTGGTACACACGCCGAGCGATACCGACCACCGGTTCGCTAACTATGAGACCAGCGAGGATCAAAACCATAAGCGGCAACAATCTACGTGCTGCGCTCGGTTTCTTTTTGGTCTGTTCTATCTCCATTCTCTGCTGCATGGTTATCGGGTTGTATAAACTATATGTGCAAATGTCACTTTTGGCACCCTGTGCCCTACTCTCTCTTCTTAGCCGCCCTTCTAGACGCGGCCTGTGTTGCAAAAGCGACCTCCCGGCACAACAGCGCAACCGCTCCAGGCGGTCCATTCGTGTTCCGGCAGGTCTTCCGAGGTATGACACCATCGACGCATCCAATACTATTCCACAGCTACACGCTGGGGCTCAATTGGCACCCCTACCAGAACAGCAGTTGGGGCTTATAAAAACCGCTTGAAGGCTATGCGACCCCCGGCCAAGGGTCAAATAAAGCCCAACAATCCGATCTGATCCGAACTAAAACAAACAGCGTTAGCGCGATTCGATCAATTCACGGGCTGATGCTCGAGAAGCATCGGTGATAGTAAAGCCTGCCAACATGCGCGCGATCTCATCTACCTTCTCACTATCGGAGAGCGCCTTGACCACCGTCATGGTGCGCTCCCCAACCTCTTTCTGAACCAAAAAGTGCTTATCTGAGAGCGAGGCTACCTGCGGCAGATGGGTGATACACAAGATCTGAGACTGGCTTGAGATATCCTTGAGCATGCGCCCCACGGAGCGGGCAACGCCGCCTGATATACCGGTGTCTACCTCATCAAAGATAAGCACGTTTACCCCTGACTGCTCCCTAAGAATCTTCTTGAGCACTAACATCACCCGCGAGAGCTCGCCCCCTGACGCTATCTGGGCCAGGGACCCAAACGGCTCCCCTTTATTAGTCGAGATCAGGAACTCAACCCGATCGGTCCCATGTACTGTTGGCTCACAGGGGGTAAAGCGTACATCGATGGCTGCCCCCACCATCGCCAACTCGGCCAGGTCCTTGGAAACTGCTCCGATTAGCCTCTTGGCCGCACTCTGACGAGCCGTCCTAAGCTTCTCCCCGGCCTGCTGCACCTGGGAAAAGAGCGCTGCTACTTCACGCTCAAGCTTGGCGCCAGCACCACTATCCACCAGTCTACCCAACTCCTCCTGCGCTTTTAGCAATCGCTCTGCTAGTCCGGCATCGTTGAGACGATACTTGCGCTCTAGACGGGCTAGCTCTGAAAGCTCCTCCCTAAGCTGATCTAAAGTAGAGGTATCGAGATCGAGCGCTTCAACATACCGACCGATACGCAATTCACTCTTGGCCAGAGCATTACGGGCCTCTTCAAACTCCTGCGCTATAGCCCCAGTTGTAGAATCTAGACGCTGCATATCACTCAAGGCAGCCGATATCTCGCGCAGAGTAACTGTGAGTCCGTCTTCACCAGCTAAGAGATGCTGTGCGCGCTGACCCGCTTGTAGCAACTTTTCGGCGTTACCGATGCGCTTAATTTCATTCTCTAAGTCCTGCCGGCGGCCAGCACGGAGATTGGGGATAGCCTCTAACTCTTCGACTATCATCCGCAGCTCATCACGACGCTCTGATCCTTGAGCCTCCTCGCGCTGGAGCGCCACCAGAGCTTGCTTAGCTGCATGCCAACTAACGTACGCTTCACGCATAGCTTCCCGTGGCCCGCCGTTTTCAGCGAATCCATCGAGCAGTTCAACGTGATATTTCGGATCAAGCAGCTTCGTTTGATGGTGCTGGCTACATATGTTCACCAGTTTGCGCACAATCTCCTCAAGCAGCGACACGGTGCCGAGTCGACCATTGATTAAAACTTTACCACGCCCCTCACGCGGCTGGGTGCGTGATACAACGATTTCATCATCGTCACCGACGATCTCTGGAAGGTCGGCGCGGATCGCTGGAGCAACCTCACTAAGGTCAAATAGTGCCTGAACCTCCATCTGCTCAGCACCAGCGCGGATGAGGGAGCTAGAGCCCTTACCTCCGAGAATAAACTCAAGGGCGTTCAGGATAATCGATTTACCCGCCCCTGTTTCTCCACTTATGACGTTAAACCTTCGGTGAAAAGAGAGCGACTGTCGCTCGATAATAGCAAAATTAGTGATCGTCAATTCGGATAACATCAGGATCCCCTTCGACAGAGTTTGACCGGAAAAAACGTCGGTTTATGAGGATTGTGCTACGAACCGACTTGCTGCTGCAAGCTTTTTGACTATAGTGACGTGCAAAAGTCCGTGCCAGTAAAACTGGCAAGGCTTTTGCTGGACATCACTATAGGTTGTTGTTTTGATTCGCATCCGCGAATCGATAGCGGTCTCAAAAAATAAACCCTGCGCGAGTTGTTTTTGAAAAATCGGGTTTCTCTTCTGCTACGGTTGCGGTTCCCAAGCCAGATTAATCGGGCCTATTCGGTACACCCCAGTTGAGTTTGGTGCGCAGGATATCGAAGTAGCTTTTATCCTCTGAGATAACAAAACGCACCGTCTGTTTGGCCTGGCTTACTTTGACTCTATCTCCCGGCTTCAAGGCCTCCGATACCTGTCCATCAATGGTAACCAGGACCTCATCTTGGAACTTGGGAAGCTCTAGCTCTATGCGAGCAGACCCGGGAAGTATCAAAGGTCGGTTGGTGAGCGAGTGCGGACAAATCGGGGTCACCAGGATAACACTAAGTGCTGGATGAGCTATCGAACCCCCTGCTGCTAGAGAATAAGCTGTCGAACCGGTAGGGGTGGCGAAGATAACGCCATCTGCTCGGATTCGCGCCACATCGTGCCCGTTAACCGCTAAGTCTAGCTCTGGCAGGGGTGAACGCGCCCCCTTCTGTACCACTACATCATTGACTGCCTGAGATTCAAAGACACTCTGACCATCGCGCTCAACCACAACATGCAACAGAACCCGCTCTGCACAGCTTACTTTGCCGTGCAGCGCCTCATCGAGGGCTTGAATAACATCATCTGGTGGCACCTCTGTAAGAAATCCAAGGTTACCAAAGTTCACCCCCACAAACACCGGACTTGAGCCCTTCACATAGCGAGCCACTCCGATCAGAGTTCCATCGCCGCCAAGGGTTACAATAGGATCGGCTCGATCAACTAACTCCTTTGCCGAAAATCCGGGTTCCGTGAGCTGCAATATGTGAGCCGTCTGTCGTTCAGCATCAACCGGGATATTCCGTGCTGCACACCACGCCAAGAGCTGCTCTGCGCAGCTCACTATCTTTTGATTTCCCGGTCTGATTACTAAGCCTACTCTCTTTGTCATGCTGTTTACTGCTTTGACTCCTTAGACTCCACTGCATCGGCCTCTGCTGTATCTTTGATCTTTTGCAACACAGCGCTCAATCGCTCGTCTGCGACCTCTTGCGAGCGATACTCATGGCCGGCTACTGCTGCTACTACCCTTCCTGGCCCGGACACCACTTTATCATACGTTCGGGACCATTGTTTACCATCTTCTTCCGGTAAGAGCGAAGATATCGTGATGGGCTCGTAGCCGCTCACCGACAAAACTGCGTTACTCAACAAGTAAAACGCATACGGAGGAAAGAGCACAGCTGTACCGATATTAAGAGCAGCATCTCCGAGCCCTGAGCCATAAGCAAAATTTCCACCCACGGTGCCCAAGACCTCCTTTGCCTGCTCCGAAGTCATCGGCTTACCTACCACATCGAGCCCTGATGGTTTGTCAGCGGGGCGTTCTTTGATCAGGCCGCAGGCCGAGCAGCCGAAAATAAGCACCGCAGCTGCACCGCAGTAATTGCTCACAAATCTGGCACCAGAGGTTCCCAGAGCCTTACTAGTACCAACGAATATCCAAGATCTCATATGTCTTGAGAAATTCAAAAACTTTAAAATGAACAAAGAGAAAGAGAGAAGAAGGAGAATAAAACACCTCTTTTCGCTGTCCGTGTTTTCTCTTTGTTTCATTTCACTTATTAATCGCACCACTAATCGCACTTTTGATAAATATCTGACCTCTTTTTTTCAGCTTATGCAGAGTTGTGGGTAAGAGTCTGTCCCAGAGCACCGTCATTGCTCTTTGCTGCTACGCGTCGCTTAAAAATCCACTTTACTCTGACCACATCGTTATTTTGCCTCAGACAGAGCCAAGCCAAAAGGTCTAATCGTCTAAGCTACAACCTGTACAGAAGATACTGATAAAGCCAGTTCCAGTCGCTATTGGTAATTATAAGCCGAATTTTAGCCTGCCGAAACTTGATTAGCCTGCAAAAAAAGCTAAAATTGGGGCGTTTAACGAGATAAAAGAGTCGCAAACGGAGTACTGGTACCAATGGACGCAACAATTCAACGAAACCTCGTAGGGTCTTTCAAAGATCTTACCGCACCTGACCCCCGACCATTCACAAGCGCAAGCAGAAGGGAATATAGTATCGGCGTAACGGTTGAAGTGACCGGCACCGCCACAGGCGTAACTTTTCTAGACGTCGAATTAACGAGCAGAACTAAGGTTAGGGGAGACATCGCTTCGGCGGGCAGCTGGGCCCTAGAAACGGTTCTGTGTTTGCATGTCTCAGATGGTGCAGCCAGAAGATTCGCAAAGACGCTAGAATTAGACGTGGTTGACCCCCTAATTTTTAATCAACTTAAGGGAGAACTGCACGATCAATTAAAAACCATGGTTGTACGCGACTATAATGGAGATGTCCTCGACATTGAAGCACGCAGGCGTACAGTTGACGATTCATCTGTCATGCCTCAGCAGGAAATGGAAATCAGTCGCTAGCGCATGCCCAAAACCTCGGCGCCGCGATAAACCCCACCCCCAGCAGGGCCAACGCGCCACCAATTACCTGTGCCTCGCTCAGTCCGTAGAGAAGTTCCGGGTTAATCCGGAATATCTCTACGGTGATGCGCTCAAGCGAGATCAGTACTAGATAGAGACCGAAGCGCTGTAGCGGTTTGGTGAGCACTGTTTTGCTGCACTCTACCCAAGAGAGCACCCAAAGTATCGCTAACGCGATACTGGATTCGAACAAAGGCGTCGGATACACCCGAACACCGGGCGGGGTTGGGACAACACCTGTTGCATACGACATGCCCCAGAAACCCGTAGAAGCTGAACCATAGTCGCCATCACCAGAGAGTTGGCACCCAAGCCTGCCTACTGCATATCCGAGCGCGAGCGCTGGACCGAGCGCATCGCAGAACCGCGCCACCCCCACCCCATCGCGGCGCGCCATCACATACAGTACTATTGAGGCGATGATAAATCCGCCATAGAACGTAAAACCGGCGCTTGAGAACAGCGCGCCAAAGGGATCGTATTTCACAAAGGACCAGTTCTCGGCGAGGTACCACAGACGAGCCCCCAGCAACCCAGAAACTCCGGCTGCCGTGACATATTTTTCAGCGAGTCGCGGATCGATACCGTAGCGAGCAAAGCTCTTGGCTAAACGAAGTGAACCTGCGAATAGAGCCAAGGCAACCATCAGACCGAAGCTGCGGATGGGAAGCGGACCGAGTTCAATAACGTTAGGAATCATGTCGCTACTGTAAAAGCCCTTGAAAGACTTGCATAGCTTGATTTTGTGACCACTCACGGGGGCCAATTATCTTTGTGACCGGGGCACCATCGCCAGGATCGGTGATGATCATCACTTTTTTCTGCGCATCGAGCACAAATGATTCAGGAAACCCTTTAAGCTCAAAGAGGCGCTTACTTTTACCCTTCTCATCAAGCAGCACAGGATAGGTGATGCCGTTGGCGTTTACCGCATCCTTGATGTTTCCCAGGGAGTCATCAACGGCGATACCAACGACGGTAAACCCCATGGCTTTAAGGCTTTGATGGAGACGCTCAAGTGCCGGAAGTTCAGCCATGCATGGGGCACACCAGGTAGCCCAAAAATTTACTAGCAACACCTTGCCCTGTACTTGGTGCAGAGATAGTGGCTGTCCAGCCAGGTCTCGACCAGCAACATCGGGCGCTATCTCTCCCGGATAGATACCACGCCTAGAATCGGAGCAGGCGATAAAGACAAACGCCGCTGCTACCACGGTGAGTAACAACGGCGTTAGAGCGCGACTCGTCTTCACGACGACCTGAGCTAGGACTTTGATAAGCCCGACGGGATGTTCCCGTACTTCTTCTTAAAGCGGTCTACGCGACCTTCTACGTCGAGGAGCTTCTGTTGTCCGGTGTAAAAAGGGTGGCACTTTGAACACACTCCCACGCGAATCTCCGGAACGGTTGCTCCAGTTGCAAATGTACTTCCGCAGCCACCGCAATAAACGGTTGCATCGTAATAGGTTGGGTGAATGTTATCTTTCATAGCCGACGAAGAGTACTGTAACGGCGCGGGTAATGTCAACATCCCGGCGGTGAGCTATAGCGTTCTCCAAAAGTCCGTAGCGAAATCCCGAGTTTTGGAGAACGCTATCGATTCGCGGATGCTAATCAAAACAACAACCTATAGTGATGTCCAGCAAAAGCCTTGCCAGTTTTACTGGCACGGACTTTTGCACGTCACTATAGCGTTTTCCAAAAGTCCGTAGCGAAATCCCGAGTTTTGGAGAACGCTATCGATTCGCGGATG
>JBKCMS010000099.1:0-2572 GCA_046300175.1 Pseudomonadota bacterium
TTGAGCTACACCCTGACGGGCTCCGCTCAGCTCCCCCTATGGATAAGTCTGCTACTGTACCTACCGACGTAACAGCACCGATGGCCAATACTACACCATACCTAAAGTGATGAGTGGTGCGTTAAGTTATTGAACCTGCCGCTAGGAGGCGAGGCTTTTCGTAGTAAGCTCCGTGCATCCAATGTAGCCCGATTAAAGTCTGAACCACCCATCGCCGAAATCCTTAATTCGGCCGGCGGACCCTACCAGAGTGTTGCCGCTCTAATCTGGGCCCTAGATAGGCAGATGGTGGAGTTTATTGTCTAGTAAGTTAGCTGGGGTCAGACGGGAATCTGGGCACAAATACGTACCTGACCGTGAGGTCTGGCTCAAGATTAGCCGGAACCACTAGCCCTTCATTCTCAAGCTGATTTAAGCACAGAGCTACCTCTTCTGGACCGAGAGTGGTCCCCTTAGAGATATCCTCCAGTGTATTATGTCGAGTTGAACGAATGATAAAGCTACGAACCTGCGCTAGAGCTTCTGGATCGAATTTAGGTTCTGTCTGTTCAGGCTCTTCACTACGAGTGAACTTATATTTCTTAGTGGGGTCATCCCCGAGCTGAGCTGGTAATATGCCGCGCTGCGTCTCAAGAATTTCTAAAGCAGCACCTGTAACCTCCAGAGAAACGCCTGTTCTTTCGACAATCTCCTCCAAGGACAGAGGTTTGACTGACCTTAGAATGGCGTTAAAAACCTTATTTTTAGCCTCTGGTGACACACCCATAACGATACTCTCAAAAACTGGTACCCAAACGTTCTGACATTGTACAATTTCCGTAATCACTAGTCCAATTAGCACCTTGAATTTATTTAGGACTAATGTAGCTGAAATTATTGCCTCTCTTGAGCATCTGGCCCTTTGTGCCAAAGGATCACACAGTTTTTATCCTCTGTGGCTGGTTGTTTATTTTGCCAAGGTAAACCCATAACGCTTTAAGACTATTAGCAGATTAACAGTTCCTCTGGGACGTTGCGGTGTGGTTTCGTTAGCGAATTAAGCTCCGGTATAATCGAGGGGTGTCATATCATCTGAGTGCCTTATGAGGCAGGCATGGAGCGCGAGCGGCCTCTATATCTTGCTAGCGGAAGACTTGGCTATCAGACAATTAAGATGCGATCTAAAGACCATTTCCAAAGTCCAGCGGGCCCAGGCTCCCCGATTGCAGCATGCCAAGGCGTATTACATGCCTCGGTTGAAACTCCTTCTATGCCTGAGGGCCACCAGGCTGTGCTATCTGCAGTCAAAGCCATAGAAGGGGTCAAAGAGGCGGAACCTCTTGGATTTGGAGGAGATGGATTCACATTTAAGCTCACGATGTATGACGGTTCAGTCAAACTTTGTAAAACGATCCCAATCGATGTGGTACCCAGTATTATGACTTCTAGCGGAGATCTAAAGGAAGCTTATATCCTCGGCAAGGCGTCTCATCCTGCTCTGGCTAAATTCGAACAAGTGGTGCCTTTATTAGAGGGAACATTTCACGCAATCGTTCTCGAATATATCCCAGGGCGATCACTACGCGAAACGTTTATCGCAGATGGGAAACTTACGCCTGCTCAAGCAGAGCATATATTTCGACAAATGCTCGATGTTCTCAAGTATCTTCACGAACCAAATCACGGTCACTTTCAAAGGCCGATTTATCATCGCGACATTAAACCCGAGAAAATCATTCTTGCACAGGATGGTAGCGTTAAGTTGGTTGACTTCGGAGCTGCGCACATCAGCGCCGATAATCTCAAATCGACCGTCAGCTTTACGCGTGGCACCCCCGTCTATAGCAACTTTGACTTCACTCCCCACCCATCTAGAGACCTATATGCCTTGGCAACGACGATAACTGAGGCGCTGCTCACACTGGGTGCGGCCGACCATCAGCTGTTACGGCAGCGTGATAAGCCGCCGTACTTTCTTCCAGAGTTTAAGATACCTGAGATCGAAGGAGTAAGTGATAAGTTTCGGCTTGGTCTCCAAAAGATGAAAACCTCAAATAGGGAAGATGGCTTTCAGAGTGCGCAAGAGGTACTTGATACCCTGGACGGTAAGATTCCCATATTCGATCGTGTTAAGATACCTGATCCACAACCGGCAAGCTTTAAAGAACGTTTGACAGCTCTCACTCGCGCCAAAACAGTTGCGCAGATGCGAAAAATGACATTCGAGTATTTCCGCGATGAGATTGCCGATAGTGTTAAACGAGAAGATATAGTCCGAACGGGGCAATTCAAACAACTACTAGGCAGACTTATAGAAGTAGCAGCAATGGCCGAAATTCCGACTGCTGAGATCCGGAGGACTGAGCTCGACCTGGTTAGCGCATACCAGGCAACGGCGAAAGGCTTTGTTTCTAGTTCGCTCATCGGTATACGGAAAGCAGCTGGTTCTGCCAGGAGCGCTAAAGAAATGGAAAGCATCCTGGAAGACATCACAATTATTGAGCGACTGGCTGGGGAACTGCCAGCTCTAGTCACCAAGGACGATGTTTCTAGAGCACATGCTTCACTGAAGATAGTCCAGGGTAGCTTTGCA
>JBKCMS010000100.1:0-2510 GCA_046300175.1 Pseudomonadota bacterium
GACGTGCAAAAGTCCGTGCCAGTAAAACTGGCAAGGCTTTTGCTGGACATCACTATAGGTTGTTGTTTTGATTCGCATCCGCGAATCGATAGCGTTCTCCAAAACTCGGGATTTCGCTACGGACTTTTGGAGAACGCCATACCCTTTCCCGACTGCAGCAGTACACTGGCCAGAGCAGATTTATTTTTTGTTAATTTCCGATCGCCCACTTGGATCGATGACCCAACGCTTACAGCCATCTGCTACAGTAGCAAACGGTTTGTCACCAAACATGAATTTGGTTCCATCACTGAGAATCATCTCTATGCGCGGTTTGCTGCCGTAGGCACAGCCAGGGCGCCTAAAGCGGGCGAGACTTAAGTAGCCATTGCCTGGTCCTTTGTTTACTCCCGTTTCACCGTTTACTCTGATCGTTGTGCCGTAGGGCACTGAATGAATCGCCAATCGACCGTCATTATCTGAAACCGGCTTCCAGAGGATAAATCCAGCAGGGCGTGATGGCCCCTCGAACTCAGGTTCTGGCGTAGGTGTTGGTGTAATAGCCTCTTCAAGTAGTGCTCTGTAGCATGGAGCGATTAATTCTCCGCTGCAGACGTCGGTTCCGACATCAGCATTGCCAGATTTGATCACCGATTCAGAGAAGCTCTTTCCCGATGCAGAGAATATCTGTCCAACAACCCCGATCGTGCCATTGTCCAAGGATGTCGTGCAGTTTTTATCAGTTTGGTAAAAATATACTTCGCCCTCAGCGCTTAATTCTTCAAGGAGGTTCTCAGCGCCATTTCTCTGCTCTATTGAGCCGGGAACATCGAGACCGTGAAGTTTGACGTACTCCTCTACTCGACTTCTCTTGATGGCCACAAGATTTGGTCCGAGGACGCGAGCGGTAGCACGGTCACCTGTTTTGGGGTCAACGGGATTATACTTCTTGCCACCCTGCACTACGCCGCAGTCGGTAACGAATCCCTCAGTTGTGTCGCCGCTACCCGAGTCCGAGCTGCCCTCATCACCGGAGCTCTCACTGGCTTCTTTGGTGCATGCAGAAACACACAGGGTTAGAACTAGCGTGGTTACGAGACAAAAAAGAGGATAGCGCTTCATATCGAGTACACCTGCGACTTTAGGGTTGATGCCTTGACACAGTTAGGTTTCCAAAAAGACCGCGTAAGTACTTATCCGTATAAGCTGAAGTTATGCTTCAGACTAAATAAGACAAGCAAATCTCCCAAGCTAAGTATCTGATACGAATGGTAAATTAGTCGCGAATCAATAGTTGATGTTCCTAAAAATTAATAGCTAGCTAAAATCACTACGGTTTAGGAATTTTTTAAGGGGTTACCCAGAGTTCCGCGCCCAAAAACGTATAAATCCTTTGTACCTTCAACCAGCGGCACCTTTTCGGCCCACCGTAACTACAGTTTAATGTTTGACCGGCATAGCTCTACGGCAGTTTAGCTCCTGGCGGTGAAGAAATCACCAGGGTGGAGTAGGGTACACCGGTAGGTTAAACTATGGCCATGGTACTATCAGCAAACAATAAATCAGATAAATCCAAGTTTACGGTCTAGGCCGGTGATGATCTACGGTTTGGTACCCTACTGGCGAGGTCCCCAAATCGGCCTGGTAGGGAGCTGCGGGCAGCATTGACCAATAATGCAAGCGAGAGAGGTCTTTCATATAGATCGTGTAAAAAACTACTAGAACTAATTGCTGGGGGTTTTAAGTTGCACGGCACTCGCGGAGTGTTCGACAACCAGACCACTGCGCGCAACATGATTTTCGTCGCGTTAGATACGATCCCTGGCTTAAAGCAAAAGCGTATTGAGTACATCAGACTTGTAGATAAGTCTAATTCCAGCGAGCTTCAGGCGGACGAGCATGAGCGCTTAGTCCACGTGCGGAGCGCTCTGTCGAATTTGCTCTTTGAGCATGTTCTGCTAAATGGTGAGGGTTCCGGAAGCCAATTCCTTGATAACACTGGAATGCAAGCGCTTGTCGGCTCAAAACGCTCATTTCTTGATCGTACTGATAGTTTTGGAGCAGCAGTTCGCTTTGCTTTGCCGGGACTAATACACGAGAGCAGTCCTGGTTGCATTAGGCCCCATCAAATAGAGCACTTCCACTTAAATGATCCTGAGTACTGTCAACGGGTCTTTCGTCACGAACTCAGTTTGGTTATGCCCAGCCAATTAAATGCTTATCTAGAAGCTTACACTAAGTCTGGTGACACGTCCGCACGACCGGGAACTGCTCAAGATAAGCAGATAGCTATACAAAACTTAGCATCAGAGATTCGCAAACAAATCCTTCAGCGAGGCGCTCCGGGAGGAGAGCATTGGTTAACGGAAAAGAAGATGCTTTCTTTGATAAGTAGAACCGGTCTCAAAAATAGCTTCGTCGCGAGGTTGAAGAGATGCGAGGCGAGACGAGGAAAACGAGCGAAAAAACCGGAGGTGTATCCACTGAGATACACTGAGGATTTTTTCGCGAAGTTTAACGAAGTCGCAGCC
>JBKCMS010000101.1:0-7105 GCA_046300175.1 Pseudomonadota bacterium
AACCAGCTGCTCCATTCTGCCCCACCTTAACTGCTCTTTTTAGGATAAATACACTGAAGGTAGCACACACAGTAAAGTTAAAAAAAGCGGCTACGGAAGAGGCTATGTGGGTGAATCAGTCGTAATCAGAGCCTTTTAGACTGTGACGGCGGTTAGCGCACCAAGGAACAATGACTTGAATATGTGGCAATTTGGACGAACCCGGTCTCGATTGATAAATAGGGGGTTACACCTTGGGCTAGTTTAACCTGAAAACGGCAGCTAGGGAGTATAAAACTGGTGCAGCAAAAGCAATTTCTACCGCATAATCATCGAAATAAACCCAGCCTCATTCATTTTTGAAAAAAATGAATGAAAATTGCTGGGCGAGTGCAATCTTGGCCCATGAAGATCAAGGGAACACCCAAGTTGCGCCGTAGAAGACAACAAACTCCTATGTGCTTAAGCGTGTGAAATTTTAATGTCATGAGAGACTCTAGCTCTGGACGGTACTGTTGGACCTAATTCGTCTTGATAAATGCACCGGCATATTGATTGATCTGACGTGCTGCATTGCGGTAATCGACTTTGATTGCGTCGCAGTACCAACGGAAAGAATCTACACGAGGTCGATTCTCCTCAAGCATAATCTCAAGGGCTTGCGACCGCGTAAGCTGCCCTTGGCGGATCTGATTACTGCGAAAAGCATCTACCTCGGTTAATCCGGTCAGCGTCAGGTAGGCGTAATTATAAAAACTCGCAGTACCATCTCCTATGCGCCACGTGGAAGTAGTGTCGGGTGCAAGTTCCCAATCGTAAAGCGAGCAGATTGTCTCATTCACCTCTTTTTCGTTCCACGAATGGTAGTCGAAAAACTGCTGATAACGATGAGGGAAAACATAATAAGACGCAAAGCCGAATAGGGTATCGAGCCACGATCTATTTATTAGGCGCGGATTGAGAATCATCTCTCTGCCGTAAAAAGACAGCAACTTTGCCTTCCCTGCCCACGAAAGCTGGAAATGGGTATTTGCATTACCGGAGGTGAATACTCCACAAAATCCAGTTTTGAAGTGGGTTGTCTCAAGGCGATTCATTCCAAAAATTAGATGTTGAGAGCCTGTATCCCTTGCAGCCTTGTTCGCATAGAAGAAAAATTGCTTATCGCCAGCCATAAAGAGCGGAATCGTGCCAGGATGCGGTCGCCTGAGCCACGCCTCTACATTAAGTCGGATATTGTCCCGTTTGCGTCTAATATCTGCTGATACAAGAATGTGTTCGACACCCAGCGCGGAAACCATACGCGACATATTTCGGCGAGCCAAATCGGTAACCATCCCCCAATCATAAGTAAACGCAACCACATCGAGCCCCAGCTCGCGTTTCAGGTAATGCAACATAAAGCAGCTATCTCTGCCGCCACTTAATGCAACCAAGCATCTACCAGGTTTACCGCTAGAAGACTCTCTGGAGAGCACCTCAATCAGAGCTTCGCACCCGCGAGTATGTAGAGGACTGTAGCCACGGCACATACTGCACACACCCGAATCATCAAACGAGATTCCAGGGAAAGACGCTGGCAATATACATCGAGAGCATCGGCGAAGCGCAAGAATCTCTTGCGGATTGAAGATAAAGAGCCCCTCTGCAGAATTTCGGGGGACCGTACGCGGTGCAGCCACATGCTGTGAACCATAAGGTGTCTGGGGAATACGATCGATCACAATCGATGGAGCCGACCGGTGTATCACGAGATTATCGCCCTCTTTGGGTCGAATAAGGCTTTGGGTGTGCACCCCAAGATCTCTTCCCGCGACGACTACATCCCCCGGTTGACACTTGCGGATTGCGACCTCATTAGCTGAACACGGAGCATTAGCTGACCGAAGCATGCGTCGCAACATCACATTCTCTGAAGCGAACACAAGCACCCCGGAAATATCGTCATAGTAATAGTGCAGGGAGCCGTTATTGGTAAACAGCACCAGTCCTGGGATTGTATTGTGGGCAAAGGCCACACAGGCCTGGCCGCGGAGCGCTCTGTACACATCCTGCAACACCTCCATTAAACCGGCACCGCGCGCTAAACCAGCGTCAAGTAGCTGCGAGATTACTTTACTATCTAACTCAGGTTCCTCTTGGAATATGTCGCGGTTTTGAGCACAAAGTTCATGTGCGTTCACTATTATTCCATTATGAATCAGAGCCGAGGATTGGGTAATTACTGGCTGATTATTTTCGTGAAGTTCCTCGGTGCCATTAGTCGACAAACGGGAGTGCCCCATCACAGCTATTAGAGATTGCCGATCGAATTCTGCTTCACGCATCAATTCCTGATACTCTGGAGTTCTGATAAACGCACGAACTCGAAGGGGGCGTTTAAGAACGTCAATTCGATTAGGGCGCACAATTGCGACCCCAACAGCATCCTTTCCGCGCCATTCTGCAGCTTTCAATGCATCATTGACGAAAGGCTCAAGACTCCAGCCAGCTCGGCCAAGCGGTTTAAGGAAAATCGCACCAAAAATACCACACATACTAGCCCTCTCTAAACCTTTTAGGTGCCCGTCTCCGTCTGTAAAGCAGACCAAACCGCCTGCATATACAGAGAGATATCCGATCGTCCCATACAGCCGTATCAAAAGAACCGACGGTGAATAGGAGACTCCTGTGCGCCTGCCGAAACAACCTTATAACGGTCGCTCCGGGTTAAGCGAATGCAAATAAGGCACAAAATACTCGTTGTACCTGTTTAGCCGTTCTATCCATAAGTATATCGGCCCGAGAGTGCGCCGACTACCCATACAACTCGCAAACTAGAGTCGTTACCCAAACAAACCACGACAAGTATCCTCACTCCCGATTTAGGACTATCAAATTTAAAATAACACCGTTCGTACTAAGGGGTAAGATCCTTCCCTTTCCTTATCTAGAAGTACCGTGCCAGGAAGTCTGCATAAACCGGCCACTACGACCCTGAAAGGTGCAACCAATGCTAGCAACTAATCTGAAACTACCCTTACCTAGGCGGGCCAACAATAATGACTATAAAGTACAGAATTTATCACGCCAAATCACACCGAGGCCAACAAGCCAATCCCAATTAAACCCTGCGAAAGTGATTTTGAAAAAATCAATCGCAATAGCAGGACGAACGCAATCTTGGCGCGCATATTTCATGAAGCCAGCTACTGCGAACAACGATAACGGCGCTTTTTCGGCTCAAAAATCGATTTGAGAGAGGATTAAGCGCATATTGTGATTCGATGAGTCCGCCGGGAAACCCCCGTCCATGGGGTTTTCCCGGCTCGCTCCAAGCTTAATCGCGCGCAAACCGGCGCGCGATTGCGCGTCGCTCCAGGCACTTGTGTGCCTGTGGTCGCCATCCGGGCGACCGAGATCCCTCCGAGTCAACCTCTTTACAGAGGTTTCCCGGAGGTCTCTCGATGCAGGTAATTCATCAGAGAATATCTGTAAGTACCTCTTTTTGAGCTGCAACATCGTCACCAAATACCTTAAAAAATATCAAGCAGGGTGCTTAGAGGACTAATCCAAAATCCAAATACTGCCAATCAGTCCTAATCCCTGAATGCTGAGGTGTCTCTTAAAGTTCTCATGGATGTGGCCTCGTGCTGTTGGCGGCGCAGCGCAGAAACTTGGTCACAGAGCAGCCCGCTCATAAAGATAATCAGCCCTGCAAGCGACAGCAGTACCGTCGTGTCAGTAAGATTCTCAAGCATAAAGACATCCAACAACAAGCTGCACACCGCCGCTAGTAGTAGAACTGCTGCCACAGAGACAAAGAGCTTCAGCGGCTCAAACAATACCGAAATCCTCAGCAAAAGCATGAGAGTTTGGGGTCCATGGCGCAGTTGTCGGACTGTGCTTTTACCCACTCGCTTTTTAACGGTGATCGGTACCCATAATACGCGGCGATTGCTCTTAAGCATGGCGAAGGTGCTTGTTGTGGAGAATGAGAATCCATCCGGCATAAGATGAAGATACTGCAACAAGGTCTCGCGATGGAACACTCGTAATCCAGAGTTCAGATCGGGTATCCGTATACCCGCCAGAATATTCGCAAACCATCTAAGGAGCGTTTTTCCTGGTCGCCTTATTAGTGGTTGATGCGAATCTGCATCGCGCGCCCCGACAACCATTTCGTAATCCGATGCGATGGCGAGCAACCGACCGACATCCGTTGGAGTGTGCTGCCCGTCCGCATCGCAGAACAAGACATAGTCGCCTGTCGCCGCCCTAGCTCCAGTTTTAAGTGAAGCGCCATAGCCTAGATTTCGCATATGAGAAATGACAGAGGCCCCCTTTGTCTCAGCTAGGGTAGCCGTTGAATCAGTTGATCCATCGTTTACTACTATGATCTCCGCTCCGGGGAAGCTGCCTCGTAGGCCGTCCAGTACGTCGCCCAGCCCACCTTCTTCATTAAATGCCGGTATAACTATTGAAACCGATGGCGCCACCACGCGTATTCCTCCCTGACTCAATCGACCTTGCAGGCAACAACCGTCATAATGTCCCCAAGATTGATATACAATCGCAACCCAGCTAACCCCAGTTTCTGGGCAAGAGTGCGAATCGGAGAGACTGTGGGACCCAAAGTCTCTCCAGCTTTAAACAGGATGAAATCCAGACTTGCGTGTTTACCAGCCCACGAGGTGTCTACCACTTTCATGCCATGAGCTCCTAATGCACGTTGAAGTGCCTTAGGGGTAAAGTAAAAGAGGTGTTGAGGGGGCGTCAGAAGGTGCCATCGCTTTCCCAGCATTCGAGCATACCGAGAGCTAACGTCGCCCGTTGTAACAAAACACAACCCTCCAGGGCGTAAGACCCGGCGGACCTCAGCGAGGGTATCGAGTGGGTCAGGCAAATGTTCAATTACATCCCACATAGTGACAACATCAAAACTATCAGCTGCCAGCGCCGCTTCTCTTAGACTGCATTCATGAACGGGCAGCCCCAATTCTTTACGAGTATAATCAGCTCCGAACTTCGAGACCTCTACACCTTCAACCGAGAAACCAGCCTCAGATGCCACGCGCATAAAGCCGCCCATCGCCGAACCAACATCTAGTAAGCGCTTTCCTGCTTTGTGACTCTGCACTAGAGCAAGCTTCTTTCGGTCGTTGAGCAACTGCGGATCGGTCGTTCTGTCACCAGCTGGTGGGCTATATTTTCTACCACGCGAGAAGTACGACTCACTATAAATTTGTTTGAGCTCTGCTTGGGATGGAATGGGGGAAACAAAGAGAAGCCCGGTGTCTTTGTTTTCAAAAATCTTAAATCCGTCTTTCTCAAACTTATATTCTACGGCAGCCGCACTCTTCTCGAGTGGACATGCCGGCCTAGCTAGTCGCAACTCACCATCAACCGCTAATGCAACTCCCACAGAGTTTTTTGCCATAATTCCCTGATCGGATTATGAAATTTTTCATGATCCTTCACGATGGTTAACATGAGGAACGACATAAGTCAACGCATTACACTCGCACGGACAACCGTGCGCGAGCGAGCACCACGATCGCAATCGCCTCGACGACAAATGCGGCCGCTGTAGCTATTGCACAGCCTACCAGGGCGAGCGATGGTGCCAGAGCAATCGAAAGCATCACATTAACCGCCAAGGAGGCTAGCGTCATGGCGGTGTAAATGCCAGGCATGCCAGCCTGTAACAACAGTCCACAAAACGGCCTCGACCATGAGGTCGCTACAATTGCCGCAGCCAGAATACCATACACCCAGAGACTTTCGTCATAGCTCGGATCGCTCAGAAAAAATGGCACCCCGACTGCATAACCTAACGTTGAGATCAGTCCCAGAAAAATCATGAAGGGCAAGAAAACTCTACGCGTTTTTTGAACGAGTATAGTAATCTCTGAAAGCATCCCATGCGCAATATAAGTTCCTAGATATGGATCAAGATTCCTGCGCAACACAAGCGGAATTTGAGCAAATCCCTCAGCGAATGCAGCAGCAAAACTATACACCCCTACCCTACTGTCGTCGAAGAAAAACCCAAGCACGAGAACATCCACTCGGGTATTTAGTTCAGTAAAGACGCCGCTCAACATGCCCCGAGCGCCAAATGAAAGATGTAAGCGACCCCACTTTAGCACCCGTTTCCACCTGAATAGACTGATTGAGATCGCCCGAAATTGTACGTAGGGTACCATCAGTAATGTCAGGAGCAACTCAGTCGAAGTCAGAGTACCCGACAGCCACAAACGATCAAGGTCGAACATGAACACGCAAAAGATGGAACCAACGAGTATCAGGTAACGCGTCGCCTGGTATACTGCGTGCGCCCGCATATGCCGAAGGCCATTTAAAATGTTGAGCAGGACCTTGTTGATCGAGAAAAAGATAACCCCTGGGAGTGCCAAATTTAGCCCACTGCTAACCGCTGGGCTTTGGAGCATATCTCCTACCTGTCCCGTAAAGGGTATACAGACCAGTACGACAACCGATGCCAACCCGAGTGAAAGCAGTATTCCGGCGGTCGCAATATCTGAGAGTTCCGGACGTGAGTACCCTGTATTTGATATCTCCTTCAGAACCGCATAGTGAACCCCGCCGACACATATCTGAGATAGGAAGATAAAGAAGGCAAAAACCTGGTTAAAAACTCCCAGCTCAGAACCCCCGTACCAGCCGGCGATCAGGATATTGACCGCAACCCCACTCACACCAAGAATCACAAGGCTCCCTAAGTTCCATAGGAAATCGGAACCGAATTTAGTTCTTAATGATAGTGAAATTGGTTCCATTCTAAGTTAACACCAATTGATAAATATTGCCCTCAGCTCACTGCAGGATACATCAAGAACATTTTCCGAGAAGCAAAATCTTACTCGGCAATCCGCTATATTTCGACGTAAGCTATTCCAAATGAACCAACCAATCTGCGGCACGTGAGCACTAGTCCGGATACATAATATTAACCCAGCCTCATTCATTTTTGAAAAAATGAATGAGACCTCCGGGAAACCTCTGTAAAGAGGTTGACTCGGAGGGATCTCGGTCGCCCGGATGGCGACCACAGGCACGCAAGTGCCTGGAGCGACGCGCAATCGCGCGCCGGTTTGCGCGCGATTAAGCTTGGAGCGAGCCG
>JBKCMS010000102.1:0-2695 GCA_046300175.1 Pseudomonadota bacterium
AGCAGGACCTAAGAGATGTTAAGGCGGCTAAGGATGCGTTGGAAATAAATGTAGATCTCTACATCCTGCGCTGCTTTACAGCTTTAAATAATTTCTTTGAACAAGAGGAACATAATCTGCCGGAGCTGCCGGACGTTCCTGATTAACGCGGTGATAGCTTTTTGCGTTGGAGACTTTATTGCCCCCCTCCTTACGCCCTCACACCTCTTCAGAATACAAGTTCGCAACTGAAAAGTAGCGCTCGCCGGTGTCGTAGCAGAAAGTTAGCACGGTGCTATTTGCTGGTAGTTCGTCTATTTTTTTTGCTACCGCTGCAAGAGAAGCCCCTGAGGATACTCCAAGACAGATACCCTCTTCGCGAGCGGCTCGGCGCGCAAAGGTGAACGCCTCTTCGTTGCTCACTTGGATCACTCCATTTAGCACTGAGCGGTCGAGATTTTCGGGGATAAAACCCGCGCCGATACCTTGAATCGGGTGAGGTGCTGGTTGACCGCCGCTGATAACAGGAGATGCCGCTGGCTCGACAGCAAAAACGGCTAAACGCGGGAAGTGTTCTTTAAGCACCCGTGCGCAGGCAGTGATGTGGCCGCCTGTTCCAACACCAGTGATTAGGTAATCAATCCCATTTGGAAAGTCAGCAAGGATCTCTTTTGCGGTCGTTGCTGCGTGGATAGCTGGATTAGCGCTGTTTTCAAACTGCTGGGGAATCCAGGCTCCAGGTGTGGCTGCTGCCAACTCACGAGCGCGCTCAACGGCTCCGCGCATACCCTTTTCGCGAGGCGTAAGAACAAGGTCGCCCCCGTAAAGCTTAATTAGCTTTCTTCTCTCAATCGACATCGATTCAGGCATCACAACGGTGATCTTATATCCCTTTACTGCGGCAACCATCGCTAGTGCCACGCCTGTGTTTCCCGAGCTAGGCTCGATAATTAGCCCACCTGGTGCCAAAGCACCGGTGCGTTCGGCCTGCTCGACCATGGCCAAGGCGATCCGATCTTTAATACTGCCAGCCGGGTTGGTGCGCTCAAGCTTTAGCCAAACTGCTGGGCCACCAGCAAACATTTTTTGTAGTCTGACATGGGGGGTGTTGCCAATTGTATCGAGGATGTTATTTGCGCGCATAGTCGATCTCCTACCAAAATCTATCCTAAAAGTCGTCGTGTAGCGAGCCGCCTTCCAGTACTGCAACGGAAAAAATAACTGTAACTACTCACCAGGTTTTCAGATTATCCTAAAAAGAGCAGTTAAGGTGGGGCAGAATGGAGCAGCTGGTTAACAGCACAAAGGATTTTGATATTTTCGGCGCGGAACCCTGGGACCGTCAGGGTGAGCGCCGAAAATTCAAAAGCCGCAGCGATTTTAGCCAGGTGCGCCATTCTGAAACCCGCAAGTGCTTTTTTAGGTTTATGTCCATCTGACCAACGTGAGCGTTTCATGGAAGTTCGACCACTTAGTTTATCAAATACCTAGAGAGGCCGTATAATGAAGATGAATCAAGCTACCAGAGCTCGGTCTGTACAGTCGAATACAGCTGGGGAATTCAAAAAGGCCGCAGATACTCTAGAAAGTCTTCTAAAGCATAACTTTGAAGTGCCGGCGATGATTAGAGAAGCGCATGAAAACCGCTTGTGTATCTTATCAGAAAATTATGAGCGGGTCTCTGATCAACGGGGGCAACGGCTGCGCTATAAGCACGAGCTCCAACTTTGGGAAGTGCCGATTGTGAGTCAACAAGCGAACAACTTGTGGGACAAGGCCGGCAGTTTTGTCGATCAAGTTGTTGATGAGCAGCTGCGTGGGCTGAGAGATGTCAGCAGAGAAATTAGTCGCCGTGATTTAAAGACAAGTATGAAGTTCAAGCAGTGTATTGCTGCATTGGCCAAAGCGGTCCTATCGTCATCGGGTGAGAACGGTAGTGTCACGAAAACCTTGAATAATAATACAGATGGCGTAAAAGAGATAATAGCCCTATTCCGGACGCTGGCCAACAATTCAACGAAAAGTGCTGAGCGTGGTGCAACTACCCCGCCTCCCGCAAATACAAGAACTAAGCATAAAGAATATCCATTGAAACTTCCAAGACTGCGGCGTACTGAGCCTAGCCCATCAAGCAGTCCAGAAACGACTATTCAGCTAACAAATGAAACCATCAGCACTAGCACCCAGAGCGCAGTCCCTGGGGCTGCTGCTGTATTTTCACAAGAAACAACAGCCGAGGAAGTAAAGTTTTTCCAACAATGTCTAGAGTTCGAGTTTGGCGTGGATCAAGTTCATGCCATTAACCTGGCCAAGATGTTTAGTTCTGATACAATGGTCAATCTGCTCGGGGCATTTGAAGATATTGAGCAGTCTCTTAGAGTACAGCTAGGTAAGCAACATCCGAATATATTCCACCCTACCGAAGGCGCACCCTGGCCAACGTATGTAAATTTTTTGCAGCAGGCAACTAAGCTCGCAGGTGGGGTGGATCAGGTGATTCTGAAAATCGATAAAATGGGGACAGCTAGTGACTTGGACGAACTTGTTAAGGAACTTCGTAGAGAGCTCAAGCAGGAGCCGCAGGGGTGAACTGACCCAAACGGGCTGGCTTTTTTGAGTTTCGTAACTATTCAGCAAATTCAGCAACGGCGATGTTAGCCCCTATTTAGGGGCTAACGCTATGGTGGCTGCTTTTGCTGAATAGTTACCTATCCTC
>JBKCMS010000103.1:0-32275 GCA_046300175.1 Pseudomonadota bacterium
AACTGGCAAGGCTTTTGCTGGACATCACTATAGGTTGTTGTTTTGATTCGCATCCGCGAATCGATAGCGTTCTCCAAAACTCGGGATTTCGCTACGGACTTTTGGAGAACGCTATAGTCATGTCGATTAACAGCCTAGAGCGCATAATTAACACCACGTTACTTACGAAGATATCGAAGGTTTCATCTTCGGGATCTTCTAGCTCATCGTCTTCTGCTGATGAGCTATCCGGTCAGGCTATATACAACTCTCTTCGATCGGGTGCTAAAAGTTTCGCAGCGAGTATGCAGCAGCTGAACGCCAGCGCAACTTTCGTGAATCTCTCTCTCGATACAACAGAGAAGCTGCTAGGTATGGTCACTCAGTTAGAAGCTTTAGCCTTAAAAGCTAATCGCGGGAATATATCCAGCTCGACGGCCAAAAAACTACGCGCAGATTTCGAAACTATCGCCGACTCGTTCGATAAGGTGATTGAAGGGGTTGTTGAAGGGGAGCAAGATCTCTTCGATGTCGATCTGTTGCAAACTACCCTTGCTAATGCTGGTCTCGATTCTGAAAAAGTGACCGAGCTCGCCAGAGCCCTGAAACGATTTACCCATCCGGCAGAGCCCACGGTGGGTAGTGATGGAGAGGTTATAGCAGATGGTAATCCGGTGCCGCTGGCCGAGTTTCAGCGGGCGCTGCGCTTGGCCATAGTAGACCCGGATGATCCCAGCGATGACCGATCGGGGTTCTTTGGAAAGGTGCGAAACGAGCTTAAAGATATCCGAATAAATTTAGAGGGGAACGTAAAAGCTCTGAAGGAAACGGCCGGGTTAATCGGGGATAACATCACCTTGGTTCGTGCGGCGGGATTTGCTTTTCTAGACGTCTCAAACGAGATGACCGGAACAGAGAGCCCGGAGGTTATAGCCGAACAGTTGAGACAGAGGATTCGTAGCGCGGCCAGGCCGTTTCTGGCTCAGGCGCACAACCTTGAACCGATTATGGTTGCGGGGCTGGCAATATTAAAGGATAGCGAGGAGAATAAATAGAAGAATATATTTCCTGCTAGCCTTAACCTTTTCAGATAGATAGCTGATGTTTTTGCAAGTCTGCGTGCGGTTCGAAGGGGAAGATATTTAGCTTGAGATGAAAGCCTCCCGTAAGCTGGGAGGTTATAATGAGTTTCTCGTCCCAAGCTATTAGTAGCTCCCAAGAGGGATAGCTATAGAGAGTGACCGAATTTCGCTATGGAATTCTGACGCTCACTATAGATAAAGTTTCGAAAAACTTGTATTATCAAATGGTTGTGCCGAGTATGGTGTTCTCCAAAAGTCCGCAAGGAAATCCCGGCCTTAGGAAAACGCGATCGATTCGCGGATGCGAATCAGAACAGTGACCGGTAGTGATTTACGTCAAAAGGCTTTCCATTTTTACTGGCACGGGCTTTGGCGCATCACGCTAGTTTGCTACTTTGGCTTGCTCTGCGATGATCTCAAGAGATGGTTTTATGAGTGAAGATTCTGTGTATTCTTTGACGTTTGGCTCGAATGCTGGCTACTTAGCAGAGCTCTACCAACTCTTCCGCGAGGACCCCAGCCTCGTGGCACCTGAATGGGCGGAATTTTTTCGCAAGGCAGATACTGCTGGTTTCTCCTCGAACGGAGGGGCACAATCAAATGGGTCTAACGGAAGTCATAGTGTAAATGGCCACGCAGCGCACGCGGCTGCCAGGTCCGCTGCGGCAGAGGAGAAAGACCAAGTGCTGACAGCTCGCCACAGCGAGCACCCAAGCGCATCATCAGCTGCTATCGCCGATCGCGTAATTAATTCTTTCAGGCGCTGGGGACATCTTGCAGCCGATTTAAGCCCGATACGAGCCGGTGGTATGGCACCACAGGTGGTCGATGATCTAGAGGTTTCGACTTACACAGCAGGGCGCGCTGCCCAGGAGCTCAATTTGCAGGGCGTAGTATTTGCTGGCCGTTCTGTCGGTTCAGTGCCGCAGCTCGTTGAGCTGCTCAAGCAGATTTACTGTGGAACGATAGGCTACGAGTACGAGCATATCGTCTCTGCTAAGGAGCGTGAATGGTTGCGCGCACGCATAGAGAGCCGGTCGGAGACCGGCGGGACATACCCGGCCGAGGAGCGTAAGCGAATAGCGCAGATGCTGATCAGGACCGGATTGTTGGAGTCAGAGCTACACCGTAAATACGTCGGCTCTAAGTGGTTTTCAGTAGATGGAAACGACTCCTTAATTCCAGCTCTACAAGTGTTATTAGACCGCTGCCTTGAGTCAGGAGTGCGCGAAGCGGTGTTCGGCATGGCGCATCGCGGAAGAATTAACTTTCTTGTGAACACTCTAGGGATGCCTCTTGAGCGGCTATTTGCAGAATTTGAGGATCGCTCAATCGCAACTGCTGTGGGTGCAGGCGATGTGAAGTACCATCTTGGATGGACAAGTGAGTATGCAAATGATGGTCGCTCAATCAAGCTTGAGCTGCTTCCCAATCCATCACACCTTGAGTTTGTGAATCCAGTTGTAGAGGGGGTAGTTCGTGCCAAGCAAGATTCCCTCTATCAGCGTGATAGGCGGTCGGTACTGCCGGTGGTGATGCACGGAGACGCCGCCTTTGCGGGGCAAGGCACTGTGTTCGAATGTCTCAATTACGCAGCGTTGGAGGGATACTCCACCGGCGGCACATTTCATATAGTCATCAACAAC
Organism: Pseudomonadota bacterium; assembly: GCA_046300175.1. Lineage (GTDB taxonomy): Bacteria > Bdellovibrionota_C > UBA2361 > UBA2361 > OMII01 > OMII01. The sequence goes on from JBKCMS010000103.1 coordinate 2,708, forward strand.
CAGATCGGCTTTACTACGACCCCCGATGAGGGGCGGTCAACACGTTACTGCACTGACTTGGCAAAGGGACTTGATATTCCGGTGTTCCATGTAAACGCCGAGGACCCAGAGGCCGCATGCTGGATAGCTGAACTGGCCCTGGAGTATCGAAACGCCTTCGGCAAGGATGTAATGATCGATTTAATTGGTCACCGTAAGTACGGTCACAATGAGGGTGATGATCCGTCGTTTACTCAGCCGCTTACTTATCAAGAGATCAAGTCTAAGAAGCAGATATGGCAGCAGTATACAGATAAGCTTGTAGCCGAAGGTGTTGTTGACCAAGGTTATGTTCAGCAAGAAGTAGATGATTTCAAGCGACGATTTGCAGAGGCTCAGGAACGTGTTTGCTCGGCAGTGTCGGGTGATGCGTGCGCGTTGCATGGAAGGGTGAGATCAGCGGCGGTTGCCACTGCCGTAAGCAAGGATCGGCTGGTCGGAGTAGCGCGAGAGCTGCTGGATTTTCCAGAAGGGTTTGTTCCACATCCGAAATTACTCAAGATCATTCAGAAGAGAGTAGAAACGGTCGAAGCTGGCCAAGACATTGAGTGGGGAGTAGCAGAAGCTCTAGCTTACGGAACTCTAGTTGAGGATGGGATCCCAATTCGTCTCAGTGGACAGGATTGTAGGCGTGGAACATTTAGTCATCGGCATTTAGTTCTTGATGACTACGAGAAGGCGCAGTGCTGGAGTCCGCTAGGAGAGCTAGCTAGACGTAAGAACAACGGTGGCCGGTTCGAAGTGTACAATAGTTCGTTGTCTGAATCGGCAGTAGTCGGATTTGAGTTCGGCTATGCCGCCAGCGAGCAGCGCGGACTCACTTTGTGGGAGGCGCAATTCGGAGATTTCTCAAACGGCGCGCAGTGCATTATCGACCAGTTTATCTCAAGTTCTGAGGCCAAGTGGGGGCAGCTCTCTGGAGTAACTCTTTTGTTGCCTCACGGGTTCGAGGGGCAGGGACCCGAGCATTCTAGCGCAAGGCTGGAGCGGTACTTGCAGCTGTGTGCAGAAGGGAACATGAGTGTCTGCTATCCAACCAATGCAGCGCAGTACTTTCACCTTGTACGACGACAGGGGCTCTGTGAGCCTAAGCGACCGCTGATCGTTATGACTCCCAAGAGTTTGTTGAGACTTCCCGTAGCGACAACCTCCATCGAACAGCTTTGCGCGGGTTCTTTCCAACCAGTGCTGGTCGATGCAGGCGGTAAAAAGGACGCTCGCACCGTCGTGATTATGAGTGGCAAGGTCTACTACGATGTAGCTGCGGCGATCAAAGAGAAGGGGCTTGAGGATCAGGTAAAAGTTGCTCGAATTGAGGAGCTGTACCCTTTTCCGGAAGCTGAAATGGCTGGGTTGCTCAAGAGCTCAGGGATTAGTCGTGTTGTATGGGTCCAGGAAGAACCTGTGAATCAGGGTGCTTGGGGTTACATGGCCCCCAAGCTTAGGGCCTTAAGCGGTAAGGAGCCTGTGTATGTAGGCCGACCAGAGGCAGGACAGACAGCTACAGGTTCAGCTAAGCGGCACGCGCAAGAGCAGAAGGCGATCATCGCCGATTTACTGCAGATTATCGTTTCGTGATGCGATAAAATAGAGGGACGAGGGTTTATTTCCTAACGGATGCATGTACACTATCAGTGTATGCACGCTGTGTTCTACGACCTTGAGACCTCCGACAAGAATCCGATCGGTCAAATCGTCAATTACTGTTTCATATACGTTGACGAACAGCTTCGACCGATAAATGAGCTGTCTGGCTTGATTAAGCTCTCACGGCTTCAGATACCGGATGCGGGGGCGATTCTTGCGAATCGCACAGATGTCCTAAAACACCAGCGAGCAGCTCAAGATTACGAGCCAGAGGCGATGAACGCCATCGCCGAATTTCTTCAATCGTGTATCGTAGGAGCTAAAGGTGCCGTAGCTCTGATCGGCTATAACTCAGCGCGCTTTGATTTAAGCTATCTGAGGACCAGTTTGGTGAGGAATGGGATTAATCCTTATTTCGACCAACAGCTCGTGCCCCGCGACCTCCTGCACTCGGTTCACAAAGCTTACCTTGCATCCCCCAGATTTAGGGAGCTGGTACTCAAGCAGAGAGCAGGAGAAAAGAAGCTCTCGCTCTCGCTCCAAACGGTTGGCCACGCTCTTGGATTATTGGAGGGGGTTCAAGCGCACGAGTCTCGAGAGGATGTGGTTCTTACCTTAAAGGTGGCTGAGTGGCTTCGTCGTGAGTGCGATATTGATCCGATTACCTTTGAGGGTTACGAGGGTTTGCGGATGCACTCAACAGCGCGGTCCGGCTCGGTGTATTTTCAGCAGCAGCCTGAATATGAACTCGATGTTGGGGAGGTAAGTAGCAAAACCCCGGTCACACTACTCGATGCTAGCAACAAGGCGGGTCTTTGGGTCGACTTGGAGCGCTATTCTAACAAGCAGAGCCCTGAATGTATTATGTGGCGTTCCGCCGGTAAACACGCGTTTTTTCTGACTCCGCAGGCCTCTGATGATCCGGAGCTGCGCCGGTTGGCACGTGCAGCTATGACTCAGTTTAAGGGGATTACACTAAAGAACTTTTTTAAACCCTCGACGTGCGATGTGGAGATGGATATCTACCGACTCGACTTCGACAACCTTGGAGTCTTCGTTAAAGCAGTTCAAGCTAATGACAAGAAGCTCTTGGACCAATGTACGATCCCCGAGGCAAAGATATTATGGACTAGGAGGTTGCTGGCGAACCCAAGGGCCTCAATAAGCGATCCCAAAACCGCCGAGATGCTTAGACAGTATGCCCTGTATCGTTATGGGGGCAAGTTACAGTTGGCACGGGCGATATCGGACAGAGATGAGCAGGATGATTCTACATTTCATCCGTCCCTTGCGGATATGGTGCATAGGCTGATGCAGAGTCGTGAGGCAGCCGTGGCGAGTCGTAATCTTGAGGATCAGCAGCTTCTTGTATCCCTAGAAGCATTCGTTCGAGATTCGGATATAGTCCGAGTGGCTGGCGAGGAATTGCTTCCACACTGGTAAGCATGGCACTGCGCGGTACCAAAACTCTTGGCCAGGCGACCGGAAAGGGGTAGACTCTACCAGTCCCTGGGGTGTGCTGCCCCAAAAAAACCTCTCTCGCTGTAGGGTGCCGTGTCCCGTTTTTGCCATCTTCATCTTCACACTCAGTATAGTCTGCTCGATGGAGCAAATAAGATACCCGATGTGCTTATCCGTGCTGCACAGCTCGGCCAGCCAGCAATCGCGATGACCGATCACGGTAATATGCATGGAGCTGTAGAGTTCTGCCTTGAGGCAAAGGCGGCGGGGATTAAACCGATCGTTGGTTGTGAACTGTACGTAACTCCCGGTTCGCGTTTTGAGCGCAAGATGGCCTCGAAGGGAGGTGCAGGAACGTGTCATTTAACGGTTCTGGCCACAAACAAAGTCGGGTATCACAATCTTTGTAAGCTCTCTAGCCTGGCTTACAAGGAGGGGTTTTATCAGAAGCCGCGGGTCGATCACGAGATACTAGAGCGCTATTCCGAGGGATTAGTGGTGTTGAGTGGTTGTCTCGCTGGAGAGCTATCTCAAGCAACCGAGCTAGATGACTACAAGGGAGCTCGCGAGATAGTGGAATTCTATGCTCGTGTTTTCAAGGACCGCTACTATCTTGAACTGCAGCCACACCCGATAAAAGAGCAGCTAAAACACAACGCAGCAGTAATTGATCTCGCCCATTCGATGGGGCTCCCTTTAGTCGCTACTACGGACTGTCACTATCTAGAGTACAACGATCATTTCGCCCAAGAAGTTCTGATGTGTGTCTCTACTGGCAAGACGATCATAGATCCAGATCGACTAAGACACGAAGGTTTTACGCTTCACCTCAAGACTGAAGAGGAGATGCTTAAAGAGTTCGCCAACTACAAGCAAGGCGAGGAGGCGGTTAAGAACGCCGGCCTAATCGCTGATATGTGCGATATCTCGCTTGAGTCGAAGACTTATTTTATGCCCAAGTTCTCAACGGATGATGAGCGTCCGCTGATCGACATTATGGCAGAGTTGGCTAGAGACGGCCTTAAGAAGCGTCTTGAGGTGCTTTCAGCTACGAGCGATTGGGAGGCCGCACAGACTCAGAAGTACTGGGAAAGGTTAGAGCTTGAGATATCTCTGATCGGCAAGATGGGATTTGCTGGTTACTTTCTTGTGGTGGCCGATTTCATCGTGTGGGCCAAGGATAATGGGATTCCAGTAGGTCCAGGGCGAGGCTCGGTGGCTGGCTCACTGGTCGCGTATGCGATGCGAATAACCGAGGTAGATCCGATTGCAAACAAGCTCTTCTTCGAGCGGTTTCTCAACCCAGAGCGCATAAGCATGCCTGATATCGACGTCGATTTCTGTATTAATGGTCGTGCGCGGGTTATTAAATACGTCGTTGAAAAATACGGTAAAGAGAACGTAGCGCAGATCGCGACATTCGGAACGCTTAAAGCTAAAGCAGCTATTAAGGACGTTGGACGTGCTCTTGGGATGAGTTATGCCGAGACAGATCGCATTGCGCAACTAGTTCCCGCGCCACGTCAAGGGTTCGACTATCCGCTCAGTGAAGCACTGACAATGGAGCCCAAGCTAGCCGAGTACGCTGCGGGTGAGGGTAAGGAGCTTATCGAGCTTGCTATGAAGCTTGAAGGTCTTACTCGGCATGCTTCAACGCACGCTGCGGGAGTGGTCATCGGCGATAGGCCGCTGGATGAGATACTGCCGATGATGGTCGATAAAGACGGCAATGATGTCACTCAGTACTCGATGACATACGTTGAAAAAGTCGGCCTAGTAAAATTCGATTTTCTCGGCCTAAAGACCCTGACAGTTCTGCACACAGCACTGGATATTATTAGGGAGAGTCGCGGCATAGAGCTGGATCTAAACAAGCTACCGCTCTCGGATCCTAAGACTTACACCTTATTGTGTGGTGGGAATACCACTGGCGTATTTCAACTGGAATCGAGTGGTATTACCGAGATGGTGGTGCGTCTAAAGCCTAGTTGCTTCGACGATATCGTGGCGATTTTGGCGCTCTATCGACCCGGTCCACTCGATGCTGGCATGGTCGATCACTACATAGAGCGCAAGCATGGGCGCGAGCCGATCGTTTATCTACACCCGCTGATGAAGGATATCCTCGCAGATACCTATGGAGTAATCCTATACCAAGAGCAGATTATGCAGCTTGCGCAGGCCCTCTCGGGATACTCGTTAGGAGAAGCTGATCTGCTACGAAAGGCGATGGGCAAGAAGAACCCAGAAGAGATGGCGAAGCAGGCTACGCGGTTTGTTTCCGGATGTGTTGAGCGTTCTATCGATAAGAAGCTGGCAGAGGAGATTTTCCAGCAGATGGAGACCTTTGCTCGATACGGTTTTAATCGTAGTCACACGGCAGCGTATGCATTGGTTTCTTTTCAGACTGCATACTTAAAGGCACACTACGGTGTCGAGTTCATGGCAGCGTTAATGACGCATGACATGGAAGACAGCGATAAAACCTTCAAAAATTTTAATGAGTGCCGTCGAGGTGGTATAAAAGTTCTGCCACCGAACATCAATGAGAGCCTTTCAACTTTTGCGGTTCGTAATGGGGATATCCTCTTTGGCCTTGCAGCGGTCAAGGGAACTGGTGAAAAGGCCGTCGAAGCGATACTGAGAGCCCGAAAAGATGGGTCGTTCATCGGACTTGAGGATCTGCTAGGACGAGTCGACCTATCGCAAGTCAATAAAAGAGTAATTGAGAATCTGGTTAGGAGTGGTGCATTCGACTTCTCGGGGGTTTCGCGGCGCGATATGTGCGAGCGCTTAGAGGATCTGCTAAAAGTATTTTCTTCGCAGAAGAATGTAGACCCCAATCAGATGTCGCTCTTTGGAGCTGTTGAGAGCAAGCCTACTTTGCCGCGGCGAGGACCTCCACGCCCTGAGTGGCCAGTTAACCAAAAATTAGCTTATGAAAGGGAAGCGCTTGGGTTCTATATCTCAGGGCACCCCCTTGAGAAGTTTAGGTGGGATCTAAAAAGACTTGGGGCAGTGACAACTGCTGATGTGAAGGCCAAGGCGATTAAAGAGGTGCGGATCGGCGGTGTTATCACAGCACTCAAGCTCAAAAACACCAAAAAAGGCGACCGCTATGCCAGCTTTGCTCTAGAGGATTGGCTGGGCACGATTGATTCCCTCGTATGGCCTGATACCTATCGGCAGGTCCAAAACTTGATTGCGGCTGATGAGCCGGTTTTGATAACTGGCAGGGCAGAGGTAACTCCCGAGAGGTGCTCGCTGGTGGTCGATACCATGGAGTCTCTAATCAAACTGCGTGACCGAAATGCCACGCAGGGATTCCTGCTCCTCAATGCTAAGGATAATTTTGAGGCTAAACTGCCAACGGTGCAGACGATTTTTCAAAAGCACAGCGGCACCTGCCCTATCAAAGTGCGTTTAAAGCTTGAAAGTGGGGAGGTTTCAATCGTACTTAGAGATGGTAGTAATACTCCTGTGTGTGTGCTCCCCTCTGAGGCATTGTGTGAAGAGGTAGAGCAGATTTTTGGAAGACCGGTTCTTACTTTTATGTAGGCGTATATGCTGAGAGACCGTGAATCATTCCTGCCTCCACGTTGGGTGCTAACAGTTGCCGCAGCAGCAGCGGTGATATGGCTAGTAGTCGCGCTAAAAGAGCTCTTTGTACTGCTAGTTATCGGTTACTTTGTGGCGTACGCGATCGACCCGATTGTTTCAAAGATAGAAGCTCAGGGATTATCTCGCACTATCTCATTTGCGCTACTCTGTGTCGCTGTACTGGTGGTACTAGCGCTTGTAGGGGTAACCGCCGTACCTACCTTGGTGGACGAATTCGGAAAGCTCAGTGCAAATCTTAATTCGTATATTCAGACCAGTCGGGATAAGTTAGGACCTTTTCTGGAGCGCATGAAAGGGTATCTTCCGGACTCCATAAGTGCAGGTATCAATCTTGATGATATAAAGGGTTCAGTGTTGTCCATGGCATCATCAGTGAGTGGTGATACCCTCAAAAATATAGGAAGAGGCGTACTGACCACTCTTCTAAGTGGATACTCAGGAGCCCTGGCGCTGTTTAACCTTCTTTTGTTGCCGTTCATAATATTTTATATCGCAGTGGACCTGCCCCAGATTCACGGTTTTTTCAGAGGCCTCTTTCCGATAGCAAAACGCTCAAAAGTTGACCGTATCTGTGGAGAGATAGACGGCTACGTATCTTCGTTTGTCCGAGGCCAAGCGATCGTGTGCACGGTGCTTTTTGTTTTGTATGCGATAGGATTAGGGGTGGTTGGGGTTGATCTATGGCTTCTCCTAGCTGCAATCACCGGGTTTGGTAATATGGTGCCATACGTCGGCACGGTAATCGGGCTCTTCTTGAGCTGTATTATGGCTGTAGTGACTTTTGGGGATGTTGCTCATGTAGTTTGGGTTCTGGCGGTTTTTGGAATCGTGCAATTCCTAGAGGGAATGGTGATTACACCGCGAATAATGGGTGAATCTGTTGGATTGTCACCGCTGGTCATCATGTTGTCTTTGTTTGCTGGAGGACAGCTTTTTGGTCTTCTTGGGATATTTATGGCTATTCCGGCAGCAGCAACACTAAGAGTGCTGGTACGGCATTCATATCGGTGGGCGGTGCATAGTTAGCACTTACACGGGAGGCTAAGGAGCGCAATGAAAGGAGCAAATCTGATCCGCAAGCTAGTAGACTTAGCTCTCGAAGAGGATCTGGCATTCGGAGACATAACGGCGTCGCTGACAGTACCTGAAGACCATACGTCTGCAGCTCGCATAATCGCTCGCCAAGCCTTAGTCATGTGCGGATGTGATGTGCTACCGGTGATTATACAGGAGGGCAGGTGGTCTATCGAACTTGCTCTCAAGGTGGAAGATGGGCAGCTCTTGTCACCTGATTCGGTTATTGCTGATTTGAAGGGGCTAACCAGGGAGCTCTTAGCCGCAGAGCGAACTATTCTCAATTTTCTCCAGCGACTCTGTGGCGTGGCAACTTATACGCGCGATTTCTGCTCTATAGAGCCCGGTCTAGTAGTGCTCGACACCCGCAAAACACTCCCAGGCTGGCGGGTGCTTGATAAGTATGCGGTGCGGGTAGGGGGTGGCCGAAATCATCGGTTCTGTCTAGGTGATATGGTGCTAGTTAAGAACAATCACATAGACGCGCATGCGCAAGGTATGCGTGGGGCTTTGCGAGATATAGCTGCGAATAAGCCAGTGTATATGCCCTGGGAAGTTGAGGTTAGAAATATTGATGAGCTGCGAATAGCGCTTGAATACAAGCCAACGATTATTATGCTCGATAACTTCACCGATACAGCTATTGTAGATGCAGTGCAGATTGTTCGAGCTGCGTCAGAGCCGCCAATGATTGAGGTTTCTGGAGGGATTACTCGTGAGCGACTGGCTGCTATAAGACTTGCGGGAGCTGATGCGGTTTCTGTCGGTGCGCTTACAACCCAGGCACCTAATGTCGATATCTCAATGCGGATTGGTGCCTAATCGCATGTTCTTGCAGTCCGAATTGCCTGGTTTTACGATAGTGAGGCGCTATGCGTCACTAGGTTCTACTATGGATGAAGCCCGTAATTTGCTGCAAGAGCAACCACCGACCGAGTCCTCGTGGAGTGCAATCATTTATGCAGATGAGCAAACGGCAGGTCGTGGTCGCCAGGGCAGGTCATGGATAACGAGCGCAGGAGCTCTCATGGCAACATATGTCTTTACAACCGAGGTCGCGGTATCTGCTCTTGCCGGTTACTCACTTGCGGTAGGAGTTGCGGTATCGCGAGTATTGGAGCGATACGGGATAACCAACCGTTTAAAGTGGCCGAATGATATTGTGGTGGTGGAATCAGCACGGACGCTCAGGAAGCTAGGTGGTATTCTTGTGGAGGTTCATGACAGCGCCCGCTATCGGTGCGTTTTAGTTGGTTTAGGGCTCAATGTTACGGCACCTCCCGAGCAGGTTAGAGATATCGCAGTAGGGATGCATGAATTGCAGAGCGAAGAGATCACGGCAGCTGAGCTAATTGAGCCGATCGGAGCAGAGCTTCTAGTAATGCATCGAGCGTTTTGCAGTTACAGCGGATTTAGGGGGATGCGGAAGGAGTGGACCGAGCGAGCGTGTTTTGTGCCGGGTCAAAGTACTGTTCAGATAGATATCGGAGAGCTTCATCAAGTTAAGGGAACGTTTGTAGGGGTGGATGAAAGCGGTGCATTACTGCTAGCTCAGGATGGAGCTCTGCGAACTTTTCTTTCAGGTCATATTACAGGGTATGAGTTGGGGGCGGGAGTTTAACTTACTGTGCGACACGCAACGGAGAGATCATCGCAAACTTTTCCTTGGCTTTTGATGATTGCAGGGGTCGTGATGTACCTGTTGATTCAGGCCTTATTTGTGGGGATTGCTGACATCAGTGGTAGTTCCGAGGCGCGAGAAGCACAGGTCGTTGATGTGATAGCGCGAGAAGGAACGTGGATACTGCCGCTTCGCAATGGAATCATCCCCTCAAAGCCCCCACTGTATCACTGGCTAGCAAGCTGTGTGTCTATGGTATCTGGCGGTGTTAGCGAGTTCTCTACCAGGTATACGTCACAGCTATGTGCTGCGATCTGCCTAATAGCTGTGGCAATAATTAGCTATAGATTCGCTAATGCAACACGCTCTGATCAGGCATCCCGCCATGCACGGCGGTCGGCGCTGCTAAGTGCAGCGATCCTGTCACTCACCTACGGTTTTTACCAATTAGGCTGCCAGGCAATGGTTGATATGACCTTTACCTGCTGTGTGTGGTTAGCCTTTGCATCAGTGGCTTTAGGGTCGCAAGCAACATTTGGAGGAAAAGCGCCAGTCAGTGAGCTGGGGCGCACTTTTTTTTGGTTTTTTTGCGGTCTCGCTGCACTGGCTCGCGGCCCGATTGGGATGCTGCTTCCGATTGCTCTCGTGGGTGCCGCTGGCTGGTGTGCGCTTGGGCTCACCGCGACTTTAAAGAGTTTTCTTAGACCAAGTTTTGGATGGGGCGCTCTTGTAATTCCACTTACCTGGTATTACTTGGCTTTTGATGTCGGCGGTGAAGCATTTCTTGAGCGGCAGCTATTTTTTGAAAATGTTAGGCGCTTCTCTGGCGGCGAATTTGTTAACTCTGAAGCCTGGTGGTTTTACCTCCCATCTGTTATCAGGACTACATTTCCCTGGGGGATAATCCTTCTAGGGATAGCGATCGGGGTAATTCAGCGCCCCAAGACGCTTTCCTATCCGGGTGTGGCTCGTAGAGTAAGATGGTTGCCATCGATTATGTTGTGCGTGGGGATTGCGTTGCTATCTCTGTCATCCGGCAAGAGGCACTCCTACCTTCTTCCACTTTTTCCGCTGATCGCTTTGCAGTTAGGGGTTGAGCTTTCAACTTTTTTCGAGCGGGGCGGGGAGCGAGCTAGAGTGAGAGCTGCCAGGGTAGGGCGGACTACAGAGATAACGCTTGTGACAGTGAGTATGCTGGTGTTGCTGGCAATCGGTATCTTCGGGGAGTATTTTGCCGCAACGCCTGGTTACCTCAGAGACTCCTACTCTGTTCTATCAACTGTTATAGGTCGACTAAGTATTCTGATCTTACTCTGCACGCTGGTGGCATTTATCGGTCTTAGGAGGCAGATTACAGCTCTCTATGGGAGTGTTTGGTTTCTAATGCTCGTATTGATGACAGGTTCTGTTGCCGCCGGCGCCACGGTAAAGTCGCATTTGAAAGGCTTCAAGCAGATCGCAACAGCGTGGCTGGCAACAGCCAAGGACACTGAGAATCTCGCTGTTTTCAAAGGTGCATATGACGAATACTTCGATCCGATCTTGTATTATGTTCACCGCAGGGTAAGGATCGTTTCTCTTGATGCGGTAGAAAACGAGTGCGAAGCCGGGACTGTATACGCTGCTAAACGCGCCTGGCTAGACCCTCATGAGGGGCTTTTTCAAGGTCAGGTAGTGCGGGTGCTGACCGTAAGAGAGCGTTTTTTGGCCTCTAAAGGCGACGGAATTCGTGACTTAGTGTTTTTTCGGTGTGGAGATTACGGTGGCAGTCAGGGTCGCCTGGAGTCTCCTCGCATGCAGGATGCAGTCTACCATCAGGCATTTTAGCTTTAATGCCCCTAGAGAACTGTCTGCACTGGATTTCAAAAGTCCCCTGAAACTGTTATACCTCTGGCATGGGAAATATAAATTCTATTACTATCTTGGGTTCGTCGTCAGGGCGTAATGCAGGGGATGCCGCGCTGCTCTCCGGCATAATGGATTGCATCGATGCAGCATGCGGAGCGCGGATGTTATACGAGATCCCCACATATCGTCCCCCGTACATATGGCATAATTACCAAAATAAAGTGCGCCCGGTGAGTATGCTACCGTGGCATGCTACGGTGGGAATGTTAGGAGTGCCGACTTTTAATTCGATTCGACGAAGTAAGGTCACAATAATTTACGACGCCATGCTATTCGATCGAAAGCTATTCAATCCGCTGACAAATTACATGTCATCAGCTTGGCTCTATTTAAAGCATTTGAGAGCCAAAGGATCGGTAGTTGGGTTTTATAACGTCGGTGCTGGGCCAGTTACAACTGCTTGGGGCAAGAAGATGCTCAAAGAACTTGCTGAGCTTACAGACTTCATAACTGTACGCGAGATAGATTCATACAATCTCTTGAAGGATATGGGGATCAACGAAGATAAGATGTTGATAACCGCTGATAATGCTATACCGGTAAGGCCATCAAGCAAGGAAAAGGTTAAGGCAATATTCTCCTCCCTGGGTATGCCATTCGGTGAAGATATATTGGCTATTAATATCAATAGTTATCTGAACTCTTGGGCGGGTCTTGGGCAGCAGACGCTAACAGCCGACAGCTTCATAGCGACCTACGCAGCCGCACTAAATAGGTTTCTAAAAGATGTGCCCGTTCCGGTTCTATTTGTTGCAACACAACACTCGGATGTGCCGGTCACTCAAAAGTTGCTAAATGCAGTACAGGCGCCTAAGGGTAAGGCTCTATTTTCTAACGTCGCTTACAATCACCACGACGTAAAGGGAGTTCTTGAGCATGTATCGATGCTTTTCGGTATGCGTTTGCATGCAAACATCCTTGCAACGTCAGCACTCACTCCAGCGGTAGCGCTTGTCTTTCAGCAAAAAGTGAAGAGCTATTTCGATCTTCTTGGTCTACCCAAGAATGTCATCTCGTTTGCGGATTTCTCGGAGGAGAGTCTTCTTGCACAACTCAAGTATGGATGGCTCAATCGTGGCTCGATCCGCGAGCGGCTGCGCGAAGTTATCCCCGTTTTAAGCCGCGAAACAGCAAAGTCTGCTGAAATCATAGCAGCGATAGATCGCGGTGAAGATATACGGACTACGATCCGTCGTCTCAAGGACGAAGGGCAGTTTGCGCTAGCGGCGTGCTAGCCCTCATCGCATGAGCGATGAGGGCTTACGTGTTACCGGCAGCCTCCAGCGACCAAGCAGAATCTGAGTACTGACTCCACATTGCTTTAAGGACGCCATCGCGTGCAATCAACTCTGGCAGCGTGCCGTGCTCAACTAGTTTGCCATCCTTCATCACAAGAATATGATCAAAAAGGGAAAGCAAGTTAAACTTGTGCGTCGTCGCCAAAATCAGCTGAGAGCTAAAGTGTCGCAGTAGCTTTTGGTAGATCACCTTTTCATTGACGATGTCTACACTACTGGTAGATTCGTCTAGTAGAATGATCTCTGAATCACTGTCGAAGGCAAAAAATATGCCTCGCGCCAGGGCCAAGCGCTGCTTTTCACCGCCGCTAAGAGAAACTCCCTTTTCGGCTATGTTTGTTTCCAGGCTGCTCGGCAGCCGCGCCAAAACATCGCTGAAACGGGCCATCTCCACCGCTCGAGCTACCTTCTCAGGTGTGGCCGCAATTCCCATAGTAATGTTCATCGCAACCGTATCGGAGAACACCTCAGGGTCTTGTGGTATCAGGGTAGAGAGGTTTGACACCGCAGCCAAGCCGTCTTCCAGTAAGCGCCCATCACAGAATACACTTCCTAAATCGGCACGGTGTATTCCGCGAATTAGCGACAGTAGAGTCGACTTTCCGCTTCCACTACTACCAACTATAGCGTAGCTCTTCCCACGCTCGAAGGAGAACGAGAAGTCTCGTACTCCTGCACTCTCGCTGGCGTTGTCCCGATGACGGAACGATAGACCTTCGAAGCGTAATGCTTGCCACAGTTTAGGTAGCTTCGTGGCAGAGGGAGTTCCTACTAACTGTTTGTGGTCCTCCTCAATCTGCTCGATAGCTCTCAATCGAGTCGCCTTAATTACAAGATCGTTCCACTTCCATGTGAAGTCGAAGAACGAATAGCTGAGCGATGTAAGGTATTCATTGAGAGCAACTAGAGTTCCCAATTCAACGGTTTTTCCACTGCTCACTGCTACCCAGACGAACCAAAAGAGAACGGTAATGCGCATCAGATCGACCAGGATGCTGCTACAGAACCACTTTGCCTCCATTAGCCTGATGGATCTTTCGGTGATTGGTAGAAACCTTTGCAAGCTCTGATCCACCTCACAGATCACACGATCTCCTAGTCGCAGGCTGATCACCGTAGTAATGTTTGTGAGGTAATCCTGCACCTTTGAGGCAACGCGGTTGAGTACAGCATTTCCGCACTCGTATAGCGGCACGAGAGCTTTGTCGAATGCAATAATGACAGCCACCGTAATTGCTGTGCCACTCAAGATAATGACACAAGCTTGCGGTAGAAAAATGCTCGTCATCACGAGAGCCACAACAAACCGCGTGAATAATTGTAGCACCATGAAGCTTGCATCGGAGAAGTCAGACAATGCCGACCCAGCTTTAGCAATACGATCAATCGTGTCACCACTGTGGTGCTCAGTGTGCCATCTCATTGGCAGCCGAGTCACCATAGTCAGTAGGCTGAATTGAAAGTTGCGCCGCACGAAATACGACGTGACTGCCTCACCAACTCTACTTGGGTAATGGAAGGCCCATGCCAAAACACTAAGAGCAATCGTGGAGCAAAGCAGTGCGCCACAGGCTAGCAAGTCGCCCTCTGATACAGCTGACTGAGCACGATTTATGAAGCGACCTACGACTAGTGGGATAGCGAGCCACGTTGACATCGCTAGCGCTGAGCAGATCATCGTCACGACTACCTTGCGACGACGCTGGTAGGCGAAGCGCCACATTCTCGAAGCTAGGTATACTATCGGGTTTCTATTAAAAATTGTCATATCTCCTCCTTCAGGGTAGGGACCTGGAAATGCTGGAGATGTTCGCCTCTGGTATGTTCAGGACTTACATTGCTCTGCTGTAAGAGCTATCAGGGGACTGATCTTGTAAGATGAATATTTGAGGGATTATCGCCAGCTCTAGAGGGCTGGCGTGTTTAAGGCCAACCCTATTGCCGGGACATTTCGTTCCCGAGGTCTTTATCGCGGCAAGCCGCGAAATAACCTATTATGTAAGCCTTAAACTGATGCATGGAATTACCTCAAAATTGAGATTACTCTTTCAAAGGTACAGACTTCAAATGTGATAGTCAAAGCAAAAATACAAATTTTGCCAGGATTCAGAATCAAAAACCGCAAAAGAGTGGGTAGTTTCTCTGTGACAGATCTTAACAAGCCACTCTGGTGTGTCCAACAAGAGCCTTGGCGACCACCTTCGCCGCTAGTTCTAAATGCTCATCAGGGGCGGTCATGCTAAACCGCAGGCAGCGGTGCTTATGTGGGTAATCGCCGCGCAGGCCTGGGAAAAATGTAGACCCAGGGACGCATAAGAGCCCACCACTCTTCAGAGTTTGATACATCGTCAAGTCATACATCTGCTCTGTATCGATCCACAGCCACGAGAAGAGAGTCCCCTCTCCACGGTGCAGATACCACGGAATCTCCATCGGTAGATGTTTGTGTAGAGACTCACGAAATATATCTAGCTTCCGCTGATAAAAGCGCTTGATGACGTCATTTGATAGCTCGGCCAAGCGACCTGAGATGAATGCCCTCGCAGCTATTGCCTGCCCAAAGCGAGACGAGTGTATGCCCATGTTTGAATAGAATGGCTCTAGAGCTTCTATGTATCTTTCATGTCCAATAACGTACCCTACACGCTCGCCGGGAAGTCCAGCCTTTGAGAGACTGACGCAGTGAAGGGTGTTTTCGTTATAGAGCAGCTCCATAGGAACAAACGCCAGATTAGGGAAAGGAGGTGCATAGGCACTGTCCACCATCAGCGGAATATCCCATTTTTTCGCGTAGTCCGAGAGGGTTCTCATCTCGTCATCAGTGAATATGTTTCCGGTCGGGTTGCATGGGCGCGAGCAGAGAATCGCAGCGCTTGAGGAGTCTATACGCACAGCGTCAAGATCTATCCGATACTTGAACTCGTGATCTCCTATGATTTCCATCCTGGGCTGAAACCCAACAATCGACTCCTCATTGAGGACTACACCGTCGTATCCTGTATAATCGGGCACCATTGGAACAACTATTTTACGCATAGTGCCAGTTGTCGATTCATGGCCCGCGAAAGTATTGGCGGCCATGAAATAGAGTGGTTGAGTGCCTGCGGTTATAAGGACGTTCTCACGTTTGATATTCCAGTTGTATAGTCGATTGTATGTTTCAACTACGGCATCAATAAAAGGGTCAAACCCCTGAGTCATGCCGTAACGACCGATGATCTCGCTAAATTCCTTTGAATGAACGATATCTAGCGCGAATTCCCTCCACATGGCATCGACTTCAGGTAGCACTAGTGGATTGCCTGGGCTTAGGTTCAGCCAAGTTTTTGAGGGATCCGAGCGCAGCGCTCGAACGATATCCTTCATAATTTCGCGAACGCCTGTTAGGCGGTTCATTTTGGCGCCAATGGCGGAGAGTTTTAGGCTATTCATAATGAACCGAATTATAGCGCAATAGTGTAGGGGAGCGGTACTAAAAAACCTCTCAGCTATCTGAATGCAGCTACTCTTATCTGAAGGCAGCTAATCTGCCTCGAACAGGAGCTGCTGCTTCTTACTTGTGATAGCTATAGGGGTCCCAGCCGGGTATGAACCGGTAAAGCATGCATCACAGAACTTGCCTGGCTCAGAGCCAACAGCTCGATAAAGACCCTCCATAGATAGATATGCGAGTGAGTCTACCCCAATAAATCGGGCGATCTGCTCGACTGTGCTATGCGCTGCTATCAGCTCCTGCTTATCAGGGGTGTCGATTCCGTAATAACATGGGTCGGTAGTAGGCGGTGAGGAGATGCGCATGTGTATCTCTTTGGCACCTGCATGGCGGAGCATAGCAACCAGCTTGCGACTTGTAGTGCCTCTAACAATTGAGTCGTCGACTACAATTACCGATTTGCCTTTGAGAACAGCTGGGTTCGGATTTAATTTAATCTTAACGCCAAAATCACGGATGGATTGTTTTGGCTCGATAAAAGTACGCCCAACGTAGTGATTGCGCACTAGGCCCATCTCGAAGGGTATCTGCGAGGTCTCAGCGTATCCAATCGCCGCTGCCACACCTGAGTCAGGAACGGCGATTACTACATCTGCTTTGACAGGACTTTCTCTTGAGAGCTCTGCTCCCATATTCTTGCGAAGCTGATAGACATTTTTACCGAATACGTTGGAATCCGGCCGGGCAAAATAAACATATTCAAAGATACAGGGAGCTGCTTTCGAAAAACCAAAAGGGAAAAAGCTGCGCATACTACCATCAGGTAAGACCTCAACGATCTCCCCCACCGCGACATCACGCACATATGTGGCGCCGATAAGATCAAAAGCACAGGTTTCAGAGGCGAATACTGTCGCCCCATCCAAGGTCCCTATTGCGAGGGGTCGTAGCCCGTGGCGATCTCGTGCCACAATCAAACGATCCTCAAATAGGATCAGAAGAGAGAATGCGCCTTGAAGACGTGATAGTGCAGCGATGACACTTTCGACCCGTGGAGCGTCTTTGTCGGCATGAGCTAGCAAGTGCAAAATTATCTCTGTATCAGATGTGGAACCAAAAATCGCTCCCTGGTTAATCAACTCCTTACGCAGTTGGTCTGTATTGGTAAGGTTTCCATTGTGAGCGACTCCAACGCATCCAAGTGCAATGTCAGCAACGAATGGCTGAACGTTCGCAAGCTTATTTCCACCCGCGGTGGTGTACCTTACATGGCCGATAGCCACATCACCAGGCAGACGCCCAAAATCGAAGTTGCCGAAAACATCGGCAACCAGCCCGAGACCCTTGTGTACGTGAAAGTGCGGTCGCTCGCCACCGTTGCGTTTACATGACACCACCCCAGCACCTTCCTGACCACGGTGTTGCTGCGCGTAGAGCCCCAGGTAAGTCAAGTTGGCTGCCTCTGCGTGCTTCCAAACCGCCATTAGGCCGCATTCGTCATGAAATTTATCGAGGGCCAGCTCCATGGTACTCCTATTCACTAAAAATTTGATCAAGGCCAGTGTACCAAGCTCGGTACGCTAGTTCACTCGGGACCGATGCCACTTTCTGAAGCGTAATATTTTCTCCTCCAACACGCCCCTCTCCAGTGATTGCCACGGCATGCGCGGAGAGAATCTTTCTAACCTGCGCCACATCGTCCTCCTTACAGCTCACCACAAAGCGCGCGCCACTTTCGCTAAAAAGCGCCACGTCCGCTCGTAGCGAAGTATCGTGAAGTGAGGCGACTACGCCGAAGGGCTTTGAATAGTCGGAGAAACAACACTCTGCAAGAGCTACCGCCAGACCGCCCTGGGAAACATCGTGGCACGAGCGCAACAATCTCTGTTTGATCAGAGTACGAATCGCATCACAGGTGCGCTTCTCCAGCTCGTAGTTCAACTCTGGCAGGGCCCCACGTTCAATTCCGTGAATCTCGGCTAGGTACGCGCTGCCACCGAGGTCCGAAGGTTTAGTCTCTCCGATTAAGAGCACTATATCTCCATTGGACTTGAAGGCTGATGATACAGCGAGCGATACATCCTCAAGAAGCCCTACTACAGCCAGAAGCGGGGTCGGATGAATCCCGTGACCATGAGTTTGATTGTATAGGCTGACGTTACCGCTTACCACCGGAATGTCGAAAGCGCGGGCCGCTTCTCCAAGTCCGGCTATACTTCCCGCTATCTGCCACATGGTCTCAGGGTTCTCTGGACTAGGCATATTCAAACAGTCGGAGATACCTATTGGTGATGCACCAGTGGCAGCAATATTACGACATCCCTCGGCAAGCGAATGAGCGGTGCCTCTATGGGCGTCGATCGCACAGAATCGAGAGTTACAGTCAAGTGAGATAGCTATGCCCTTCTCGCGATTATCCGGTGCTGTAATCCGAACAACACCAGAATCGCTTCCAGGGTGAACTACGGTATTACACCTTACCGTCGAGTCGTATTGATTATAAACGGCGTGCCTCGAGCAGTTGTCTGGTGATGAGAGGACCTTTAGCCACGCTTCTCCCAAATCCTTTGGGCAGTGAACCGAAGATAGATCAATAGGGGCGCTCAGTTGCGGGTCGCTCGGTGCTTTGGTTGGCCACGAGTATTCCGGAACTGCGCTTGTTAGAAGCTGCGCCGGCATGCGGGAAACTAGATCGCCATGCCAGATTAGTTCAACCTCACCACCGGCGATCACTTCTCCAATAGCAACTGCGTCAAGCTCCCAGCGTTTAAATATCTCTATTAGTTTTTGTTCCTGTCCAGCTTTGACGATGAACAACATACGTTCTTGCGACTCAGAGAGCATGATTTCATAAGGATTCATCCCAGTTTCTCGCTGCGGAACACGATCGAGGTAGATGCGCACGCCGTTATTTCCTCGGTCTGCCATCTCAAATGACGAGCTGGTTAGTCCAGCGGCACCCATATCTTGAACTCCCACAACGTAGCCACTCTTGAAGGCCTCAAGGCAGGCCTCAAGGAGTAGCTTCTCTTGGAAGGGATCGCCCACTTGGACTGTGGGCCGCTTTGCCTCGGAGTCGTCCCCAAAAGATTCAGAGGACATGCTTGCGCCGTGGATTCCGTCTCGTCCAGTCTTTGACCCAACATATAAAACTATATTCCCCACACCGCTTGCTGTACCGAGAAATACCTCGTCCTGCCTTACAATTCCGAGCGCAAAGGCGTTTACTAAGCAGTTACCGTTGAACGACGGGTGAAACGAGAGCTCACCGCCGACCGTGGGTATACCCATACAGTTACCGTAGAACCCGATGCCGTTTACGGCACGGCGGAGAAGGTGACGGCTCTTAGCGAGTGCTGGGTCTCCGAAGCGTAGCGAGTTCAAAAGAGCTACTGGGCGTGCGCCCATGGTGAAAACGTCTCGGAGAATTCCTCCTACACCTGTAGCTGCGCCCTGAAATGGCTCAATGAACGAGGGATGATTATGACTTTCAACTTTGAAAACTACTGCTTGATTGTCTCCGATATCGACTACACATGCGTTTTCTCCGGGGCCTACAAGAACTCGAGGTCCCTTGGTAGGTAATGTTCGAAGGTGCACTTTGGTGCTCTTGTATGAGCAATGCTCCGAGAAAAGTGCCGATGAGATGCCGAGCTCAACCATGTTGATTGGGCGCCCAAGCGCTTTCACAATAGCTTCAAATTCTCCTGATTTAAGACCGTGTTCACGAGCATCTTCGAGAGTGGCCGTACGCATCCAGGGAGCTTGGCGCGTGGCGATAGAGTCCGGGCAGCTTGGCTCCCCTGTTAAAGAAGCGGTCGCTGATGTTAAGGCAGATCTTTCAGGGGTATTTGTCATAAGAACAGCTCCTATCAGTCCTCGTTCACGGAGTAGAAAACCATTTGTTTGAGACTGATATCGTAGGGTCTTGCTTGAACTGGTCTTAAAAAAGCTTTAGCCGTAGCAGAAGATAATTTTTAAGACCGTCACTAGTGTATAACGAGTTTACATTACTCTCAATCGCGGTTAGGAGCTCCAAGCGAGCCAAAATAACAAACCGGTTGTTTTTTTCTTAACGCAGATCAAATGCGCTTAAGCTCGTCAATCCCACTCTACTAACTCAGTGCTAGAGCCCGCATCGACACGGAGCAGACTCGGAGTGTAGTTGAGTGCCTATTTGTCTACAGATCGTCAATAAGTTGCTGAATATAAACAGGTTTACCGGTTTGCCTGAGTGTTTGCCAGGAGCTTTTTCAACTCCGACGATCAAAAACCCTAGCACCCAAATGCGCATGTTGAGTTTGCCTACGGTATTCCCCTAGGGCTCTAGAGGGCGATCAACCCCGTTTGTAAAGGGTTTTCCCCACGGAGCCGATATCCTCTTTACGAGGTGAGGCCAATCATTTGGGACCCTTGTGACATCCTAATCGTAGGGGCGGAGGTGTACCTATCGTCTCACCAGTCTAGTCTTTGGATGTTGTGGGTCAGCAGAGGGTCGTTTACCTTGGAAGTACCCAAGGTAAGCACGAACGTTTAAGGAGAAGGTTCCATGAGCGAAGATTTTCGTAAGCTAATCGAAGAAGATCGTGAGACCCGTAAGAAGTCCTCCTGGAAAGGGACGATGATCGAGTATCTTGAGCTCATTCGTGAGACCCCTGGCCTTCACAAGTTAGCGCACAAACGGCTGTACGACATGATCAACGACCAAGGAATGGTTGAAGTTGATCTTGAGCAGAATCCGCGCATGAAGCGCATTTTCAAGGGCGAAAAGTTAAAGGTATACAATTTTTTCGCTGACGAGTTCTTCGGCATGGAGAAAACGATCAACCAAATCGTTCGCTATTTTCACTCTGCGTCGCTCAAGGGTGAGGAGAGTCGGCAAGTGCTGTACCTAGTTGGTCCGGTGGGTTCGGGTAAAAGCTCATTGGTGGAGCGCCTCAAGAAGGGACTGGAGCATTTGCCGGCGATTCATGCGATTGAAAACTGTCCCATGTTCGAGGAGCCGCTGCACCTCGTTCCTCGCCATCTCCGGCGTGAATTCTCGAAGATGCTCGGTGTGGAGATAGAGGGAGACCTCTGTCCGGTTTGTCGCTACAGGCTAAAAGAGGAGTATCAAGGGAAGTGGGAGGATGTTGCCGTTCGTACATATGATTTCAGTATCCGTGCGAAGCGCGGAGTAGGCGTGGTTCCCCCGGTTGATCCGAACAACCAAGACACGAGTGTACTGATCGGTGGTGAAGATATATCCAAGCTGGATATGTACTCTGAGGGCGATCCACGGGTTCTTGATCTTACCGGCGCTCTCAACGTCGGTAATCGTGGTATGGTAGAGTTCATCGAGGTATTCAAAAACGAGACTGAATATCTTCACGCGATGATAACAGCTACCCAGGAGAAATCGATTCCAGCCCCGGGTCGCCATGGTATGATCTATGTCGACACGTGCATCGTGGCGCACTCTAACGAGGCAGAGTGGAAAAAATTCAAGAGCGATCACACAAATGAGGCGATCCTTGATCGTATTGTAACGGTTAAAGTTCCCTACAATCTTCGCCTCTCTGAGGAAGTTAAAATTTACAAGAAGATTATTCGTCAGTCGCAGTTCACTGCGGATGTGGCACCGCACACAATTGAAATGGCTTCCATGTTTGCGATTTTGTCGCGATTAGAGCCGACTAATAAGTGTGACCTCATGACGAAGCTCAAGCTCTACAATGGGGAAGAGGTTGTAGAGAAGGGTAAAACAAAACGAATCGATGTAGTTGAGCTGCGAGAGGAAGCCAAGAGCGAGGGGATGAACGGCATCTCAACACGTTTTATCATGAAAGCTCTGGATAATGCTTTATCAGATAACATCGAGCAAAATGCGATACATCCGATCTCTGTTCGCGAGGCCTTGGTCGGCATGGTTAAAGAATCAGATTTTGCCGATGATGTTAAGAAGCGCTACTTGGAGTTTCTCCAGGATACTTTGCACAAAGAGTATCTGGAAGTGCTGGAAAAGGAGATTACCAAGGCATTCGTCTATTCTTATCAAGAGCAGGCAGAGTCTTTATTCCAGAACTACCTTGATCACGCCGAATCTTACGTGACCAAGAAGAAGTTCAAGGACCGTAGCACGGGAGAGGTGCTGGAGCCGGATGAGGGCTTTATGAAATCGATTGAAGAGCAGATAGCGATAATCGGGACCGCCTCTGACGGGTTCCGGCAAGAGGTAATTGCCTTCCTTTGGTCAGCTGGACGGCGTGGAGAGAAGGTGAGTTACGAGAGCTACGAGCCATTAAAGGAGGCCATAGAGAAGAAGCTCATGGCTAGCGTGCGCGATGTCTCGCGTATAATCACCAAAGCGCGTACTCGCGATGATGACCAGCATAAAAAATACGGTCGCATGGTGGAGCAGCTTATTAGAAATGGTTATCCCGCTAGCTGCGTGGATGTCATTTTGAAGTATGCAGCAAATAACCTTTGGAAGGATTAGTAGGTAACCGACTTCATGTCGACGATTTTTAGGCCCTATACATCATCGTCACAGCGATCAGATCGAAGCGCACGTGATCGGATGAGGCACCGCCAAAAAATCAAGGATTCTATCCGGGACAATATTGGCGACATCTTGGCCGAAGAGTCGATTATCGGGCGAGATAAAGACAAAATTATTAAGGTCCCAATTCGCTCTGTGAAGGAGTACCGCTTTATTTACGGAGATAATGCTCCGGGTGTGGCTCAGGGTAATGGAGAGCAGAAACCAGGAGATGTAGTTGATCCAGGGCAGGATAGTCAGGGGCAAGGGCAAGCAGGAAGCCAGGGAGGAGTTGACGCCTTCGAAACAGATATAACCCTTGAAGAGCTAATCAGCATAATGTTTGAGGATTTGGAGCTTCCCGAGCTTGAGCGCAAAGCGCTAAAGGAAGTGGTCTCGGAGGACGCTCGTAAGCGAAAGGGACACCGTAAGGCAGGTATTCGTCCACGACTAGACAAGCGTGCTACAGCTAGGAACCGTATCCGTCGCAAGCTTTCAGTCAAGGGTAGTCGCGGAGAGGAACTCAATGAGGATGGTGAGAAGAAGAGGTTTCCCTTCCACGAGGATGATATGAGTTACTTCCATATCGCTCCAACCACACGGGAAGCGTCAAATGCGGTGATATTCTGCATTATGGATACATCCGGCTCGATGGGTACTGTTAAGAAGTATCTTGCGCGTAGTTTTTACTTCCTTCTGTATCAATTCGTGAGGCAGAAATACGCTAATGTAGAGGTGGTGTTCATTGCACATCACACTGAGGCTAAGGAGGTATCCGAGAGCGATTTCTTCCACAAGGTTGAGTCCGGAGGTACATATATATCCTCTGGATATCGCAAAGCTCTGGATATCATGCACAGTCGATACCATCCGTCGCTTTGGAATATATACGCTTTTCATTGCTCCGATGGCGATAATTTTTATTCTGATAATGAGCGCGCTCTTCAGGCTGCAGAGGAGCTGTGCCAGGTGTGTAATCTCTTCGGATATGGAGAGATTAAGCCATCAGGTAGCGCTTATTACAGCGGCAGCATGCTTGAAGTTTTCGGGCAAATTCAGGCCGATAATTTTCATATGATTACGATCGAGAAGAAAGAGGACCTGTGGGAAGGTTTCCGCAGCTTCCTGATGAAGGATAAAGCGAGTGGAGTCTCAGCGCATGGCAAGGTCTTCGGCCAGAGCGAAGGGGCGTCTGCGGCAGCACCGTGAGGAGCCATGTCATTTAATATAGAAGAGTTAGCTTCTTGGGATGATCGAATACGAGAGCTCGTTGAGCGCTTTGGTCTCAAGTGCTATCCGCAAGAGTTTGAGATATGCGATCACAACGAGATGCTAGGCTATATGGCCTACACAGGTATGCCATCTCACTATCCTCACTGGTCTTATGGGAAGTCTTACGAGCGACAAAAGACCATGTATGACTACGGAGCTTCTGGTCTTCCATACGAGATGGTAATCAATTCAGACCCGTGCTTGGCGTACCTGATGCGAGACAATACGCTGCTGCTGCAAGTACTCACGATCGCTCATGTGTATGGCCACAATGATTTTTTCGCCAACAACTTCACCTTTACTAGCGGTACAGACGCCAGACACGTGCTTGAGACGTTCAAGAATGGAGCCAATCGCATAGCCAGCTATCATGAAGACCCGTCAATTGGCATAGATCAAGTTGAAAGCGTAATCGATCATGCGCACGCAATCTGCTACCAGAGGTCGCGTAATTTGGCCATCAAGCAGCTGTCTGAAGGCGAACAGCGGCAGCGCGCGTGGGAGCGCTCACAGCCAGGGGAGGATCCGTGGAGAGAGATTCATCCTGCTCCGGAGTACGTGCAACCGGACCTCTCTCGCACTCCGGTCGAGCCGCAAGAAAATCTGCTACAGTTTATCGGGCAGTACAATCCATATCTGCCAGAGTGGAAGCGTGACATCATCGAGATCGTAGATAAGCAGACGCAGTACTTCATGCCCCAGATGGAAACAAAGATAATGAACGAGGGATGGGCAAGCTACTGGCACCATAGGATATTAAATGAGCTAGGGCTCCCACAGGGCATGCATATCGAATTCTTAGTGCGTCACAACCAGGTGCTCAGGCCGCACCCTGGCGGCTTAAACCCGTATCACCTCGGATTTGTTTTGTGGCACGATATTGAGCGTCGCTGGAATGTTGGTGATACAGGTCGGGAGTGGACAGACGACAGTCCAAAAGTTGATATCTCAGCTCTCGATGAAAATGATACGCCTGGTCGTAAGAAGATATTTGAGATCAGAGAGAGCGATCGAGACCAGTCCTTTTTACGACGTTTCTTAACCAGGGAAATCATGGAGGAGCTACACCTTTTTCAGCATGAAAGGCGTGGCAAGGAGCGAGTCGTCACTAAAGTGCCCGATGATGAGAGCTGGAAGGAAGTGCGTGATAACCTCATAAAGAACGTAGGGACGGGATCTCTGCCTGTCATAAAGGTAGAGGATGCTGATTTCGGGCGAAATCGAACGCTATACTTGAAGCACTATCACGACGGGAGAGACTTGCAGCTCGAATATGCAGATCATACTCTCAAGCACGTTGCACAGCTCTGGGAGCGGGAAGTTGTCTTAGAGACTATTATCAACGGTAAGGGTAGTTTATTGAAGATAGTCGGTGAATCACTCAAGATAGAGCGCCTTTAGGCTAAATCGCGCTAGCTGGCCCTTAGCAATAAACCCAACGTTATTAGCTTTTGAAACATGAACAAGAATAGCTTGGAGAGCGCAATTTTGCGGTAGCCAAGTAGCTTCCAATAAAGGAACGGTCTGCCTGCCGAACTAATAGAACCAGTGGCACTACCTATAAATGTCAAATATATCAATATGATAGTGCGGCCAATTGGCAGCTAATCTGCCCAAGCTAAGGCGAGGAAAAAAATACTTCGGTATCGGTGTTGAAGCTGATTCTAAACTACAAAAAGCGCGCTTTGCTCGGCTTGCTGTTGATATTACGCCGGGATATTCTTGCCAAACGCTTTTGTGGCTCGGTTTAAGAGGATAAAAATGGTAATCGAAATGCCGCAATATCTCCGTCAACTCGAAGCGGAGAGTATATACATCATCCGTGAAGTAGCGGCGCAGTTTGAAAGACCGGCCATACTTTACTCAGTCGGCAAAGATTCTTCTGTTGTTGTGAGGCTTGCGCTCAAAGCGTTTGCTCCCGCAGTCCCGCCGTTCCCGCTCATCCATATCGACACGAGCTACGATTATCCTGAGATGTATGCGTTTCGGGATACAATCACCGCTCAAACCGGTATGAAGCTTATTGTTTATCGTAATGAAGAGGCGATCGGCCAAAACGCTAATCCATTTTCTTTAGGTACTCAGAAGTGTTGTGGATTGCTGCGAACGAAAGCGCTGCTGGATGGTCTTAATACTTATCAGGTAGATGCTGCAATCGGCGGTGCCCGACGGGATGAGGAGCGCGCACGTGCCAAAGAGCGGGTTTTTTCATTTCGCGATTCATTTGGCCAGTGGGACCCTCGCAATCAGCGACCGGAACTGTGGAAACTCTACAATGGAAAGATCAATAAGGGGGAGTCTATACGGGTTTTTCCGCTGTCAAACTGGACCGAGTTCGACATTTGGTTATATATCCTCTGCGAGCAAATCCCGATAGTACCCCTGTATTTTGCTAAAACTCGTCCTGCGGTGCGGCGCAGCGGCTCTATAGAGACATACATCGATGGTATCACACGACTTGCTCCAGATGAGCGAGTCGAGGATATCATGTGTCGCTTCCGCTCACTTGGGTGTACTCCGTGCACCGGTGCGATAGAGTCAACAGCGGCTACACTTGAGGAGATTGTGGAGGAGATGTTTGGTTTTAGGCTCTCTGAGCGGGCTGGTCGAATTATTGATTACGACACTGACGGTTCGATGGAGCTGAAGAAACGGGAGGGGTACTTCTAGTGGACTTTCACGCTAAACTGCCAAAGGGTCTACTTCGCTTCTCTACTGCAGGTAGTGTAGATGATGGAAAGTCCACTTTTATCGGACGATT
The DNA here is from genome assembly GCA_046300175.1 of Pseudomonadota bacterium. GTDB lineage: Bacteria > Bdellovibrionota_C > UBA2361 > UBA2361 > OMII01 > OMII01. The sequence continues at coordinate 29,303 of JBKCMS010000103.1, forward strand.
GCTGTATGATACCGGTAATATCTATGATGACCACGTTGCGGCTCTAAAAGTCAGCGCTGAGAAAAAAGGTCAAAAAGGCCTGCCTCTGGCCCTAGTCACAGATGGGTTACGAGCAGAACGAGAGCAGGGCATTACGATCGACGTTGCTTATCGCTATTTTTCCACTAGAAAGAGGCGTTTCATACTAGCTGATTCCCCTGGTCATGAGCAGTATACCCGTAACATGGCAACAGCTGCGTCAACGGCAGACCTAACAGTAGTACTCGTTGATGCTAAGTTGGGAATTCTTCCGCAAACCAAGCGCCACGCATTTGTTGCGGCTCTGCTCGGTGTTCCGCGTTTGCTTATAGCAATTAACAAGATGGACTTAGTTGAGTGCCAAGAGGCCCGTTTTCAAGAGTTGGTGGAGGAATATACCCCATTTGTCAATAAACTAGGGGTCAAAGATATCCGGTTTATCCCGGTCATCGCTACAGATGGAGACAATATCGCCAAGCGTAGTGACCGGATGTCTTGGTATCATGGAGAAACCGTACTCGAGTATCTTGAAGAGGTGCACGTCGGCGCAGATACAAATCACATCGACCTTCGCTTCCCGGTTCAGTATGTTATCCGTCACGATGAACGTTATCGTGGATATGCGGGAACAATTGAATCCGGCTCGCTAAGGGTAGGTGAGGAGATCGTTGCTCTTCCCAGTGAGCGCCTAGCAACTGTCACCTCAATCCTTCTCCACGGACGTCACGAGGTTGTCGAGTGTAATGCCGGTGATGCCGTTTCAATCTCGCTTTCAAATGAAATCGACATCGCGCGTGGTAGCATGCTTGTTAGGCCGAACAACATCCCTAAGGTCATGGATAACTTTAGCGCGATGCTAATTTGGTGTGCCGAAGAACCAATTTCCATAAACTCACGATTGCTCATCCGACATACCACACAGGAGGTGCGAGCAAGAGTAATAGCGATCGATTATGTGGTAGATATTCATAATCTCCACCGTAAGCGCAAGGATATACTCGAATTAAACGATATAGCTCGCGTTTCAATCCAATGTCAGGCCCCACTTTTTGTTGATCCCTATCAGCGAAATAGAGCCACGGGGAATTTTATTGTCATAGACCCACTTTCAAATAAGACGCTAGCTGCCGGAATGGTGCTCGATCGAGACTCGCTCGCTGGGCAGGATATCCTACAGCGCACAGAGAGTGCCGATCTTCACCCACCAGTGCGAAGAGTCACAAAAACAAGGAACGCAGGTGTCTGGGGTGTTCCACCTATTACTTTGTGGCTGACTGGGCTGAGCGGAGCTGGTAAGTCAACCGTTGCGCAGGCGCTAGAAGCCTCAATTATTTCCAACGGCGGGCACCTTGTCTGGTTAGATGGAGACACTCTGCGTAGTGGATTGAATGCAGATCTGGGATTCTCGCGTCGTGATCGAACTGAGCACATACGAAGAACGGCTGAGCTCGCGAAACTATTGAACGCCTCTGGGATCCTAGTAGTTTGTTCTCTGATTTCGCCATTTCTTGATCAACGTGAATTGGCAAAACATATAATCGGAGCTGATGCATTTTATGAGGTATATGTTAAGGCCTCGCTTGAGGAATGCGAGCGGCGTGATCCGCATGGCCTTTACGCACGCGCACGAGCCGGTGATATCTCTCAGTTTACTGGTATTGATTCATCTTATGAGGTTCCGTCAGACCCCACAATCGTGCTCGACACAGAGTCTTTAAGTGTTGCTGATTGTGCCGCAACCCTTATCGAGTTGGTGCGAAGGCATAATGGGAACTGATGTGTTAAGTGAAGGACTATAGTATTTGACATGAAGGGCAAGCTCTCATTTCGAGATACTAAGGTTTTCTTCGCCACTCAACATCGTAAGAGTATCGCCGCACGTGAGCCGTTTCTGCGAATTCTTAACGCGGAGGTAGAAGAGCTTCTGATTGAATCCGACCGTCTGGGAACATTCTCCGGAGATATCGAGCGGCCCGGCTCGATGCTTGACGCTTTAAGGGGAAAGGTAAGACTAGCACGTGAGTCATCTCGTGAGCGCTTCATTCTTGTTAGTGAGGGTAGTTTCAGTACCGCCGGAGGCTTCGGAATAATCGCTCAGGGAATCGAGATGCTTCTATTAGATGATTGTGCCACTGGCGTGCAGGTTGTTGAACAGCATGTCTCGTGGAATACAAATTACCTATCGACAGAGCTTTCAAATCTAGAGGAATTAGACCGGTTCCTATTACAGATTTCTTTCGGCGCCCATGGACTGGTGCTTTATCCGAGCGGAATTAAACCTGGTACGAGCCTTTTTAAGGGTATATTAGATACTTCGGAGGCCAGAGAGGCTTTTATGCAGTGCATTAATGCATCGCCATTGAACCGAGTGATGGCGATGAGCGACATGCGCGCCCACTGCAATCCAACAAGGATGAAGGAGATTTCAGCTTGTTGTGAGCTTCTCGCAAGACGCTTAGCTACCACCTGTCCTTACTGCGGCAGTGGAGGATTTGGTATTACAGGAACGGTTATTGGACTCCCGTGTGAGGCCTGCGGCCATCCAACTGCGCGAGTGCGGCTGGAGAAGCACACCTGTGTATCGTGCTATGCCGGCATTGAGCAACCACGCAGCGATGGAATAGTCGTTGCTGATTCTTCTGAATGTGAGATGTGCAATCCCTAAAGGTGGGGGCGTTGCGATGAGTAGCTAAAGCTGCGACATGCAATGTCGCCGTGCAGCATATAGCGTTCTCCAAAAGTCCGTAGCGAAATTTCGAGTTTTGGAGAACGCTATCGATTCGCGGATGCGAATCAAAACAACAACCTATAGTGATGAGACCTCCGGGAAACCTCTGTAAAGAGGTTGACTCGGAGGGATCTCGGTCGCCCGGATGGCGACCACAGGCACGCAAGTGCCTGGAGCGACGCGCAATCGCGCGCCGGTTTGCGCGCGATTAAGCTTGGAGCGAGCCG
>JBKCMS010000104.1:0-41546 GCA_046300175.1 Pseudomonadota bacterium
GGCTCGCTCCAAGCTTAATCGCGCGCAAACCGGCGCGCGATTGCGCGTCGCTCCAGGCACTTGCGTGCCTGTGGTCGCCATCCGGGCGACCGAGATCCCTCCGAGTCAACCTCTTTACAGAGGTTTCCCGGAGGTCTCACATCGCTATAGCGTTCGCCCGGCTATTGCGAGTGATCTCTTTCAAAAATCATTTTCCAAGGATCAATGGCGCAGGGATTATCCTAAAAAGAGCAGTTAAGGCGGGGCAGAATGGTGCAGCAGGTTAAAAGCACAAAGGATTTTGATATTTTCGGCGCGGAACCCTGGCACCGTCAGGGTGAGCACCGAAAATTCAAAAGCCGCAGTGATTTTCGCCAGATGCGCGATTCTGAAACCCGCAACTGCTCTTTTTAGGATTATGCGGGCTAAGTCGTTAGCTCATCGCGTGAGATGCCAAACTGTTTGCCGCAGCGGGGACAGGTAATTTGCAGCTCTGAGTCGTTTTCGTAGAGATCCTCCAACTCGTCAACGCTCATGGAGCGGAAGAACGGCAGTAGCTTTGCAGGTGAGCAATCGCATGAGAATGCAAAATGGCAGGTACGCATCAAACTCTTCTCGATTGTTTTAGACCCTGCTAACTCCTCCAGATCAACGTTGGCGATCCAATCGGCGTCGAACTCCGGAAGGGCAACGAGTCCGATCGCGGTGTCGCTGTTTTCAGACAGGAGCAGTCTTAGTGGATAGCCTTCGCTCTGATCGTAGAACTGCGTCACCATGTTTGGGATAACTGCTGAGTCGCACAGGACGTGGCTGTTAAAGGTCTTTCCTCGATTGCTTAGCTGCGCATGGATCGAATGAACGTCTGCATGCCGGATATTATCGGTCAGGACGTGGCCGACGAGGAAGCCTCGGGCTATTCCACTGTCATCCATGATCCCGGTATTGCCGGTAACAAAGAGAGAGTAGGCTGGATTAGCGGCGATATGTGCTGTCCAGGCGTGCGTTTCCGTAGCGGTGCGCGCCGAGAGGTGGATGGCAAAACAGGTGATCAGCTCCTTGAGCTTTGAATCGTGTTCGTAGAGTGTATCCGGTGCAAAATCCTTTCGGTGTAGATAGTAATCTATCAGATAGTCAGACAGATCGACTCGAACAAGAAGAGCTTCTCGTTTCGGGATATACTCGGTGATGGCGATCAGGCCGTTGGACATAAAAGAACGTTTTCTCTATGGTATCAAAAAAGCCGGGAGACGGCCACCAATATGCGAAAATGTGTCATGGTTTATGGGAGTTTATCCAAGCACCCGGCGCCCCTGGGTAGGATGTCGGCCTGCAGATCAGCTGAATCGCCCTTGTTGCAAGAAATCACCAGCTAACCTGGCTAGTCGAGCGCTAAACGGCATCGTCCCATGAAATGATAATCGCGTTACCTGGTCGCGACAACCGGCAAAGCTCGCCTCTCTGCGTAGCACTAGCCCATCGTTGTCCTCAAGGAATAGAGGTAGAAACCCGATCCGTGTCCCTGTTGCGCCAACGATGCAGCCAACCTCTATCTGCCGGGGCGTTTCAGCTAAATCAAGGGTCCCAAGCTCACTGAGTATAGGTCCGAAGATAGCGCTTGGAAAGCTGTAGCGAGAGAGGATTCTAGCGATCTTTGCGCCATTATGCGGCGAACCTAAAGTAACTAGGCGGTGTAGCGGGGCGCGCGCCTGTGACGATATATCCAAAGACCTGACTACGATCCCGCCGAGTGAGTGACCAACGAACGAAACTGGTTCTGAAGAAGTTATCTGATTTACAAATCCAGCCAGCCGCGTAGTCGCCTCACTTAGGGTTAAACGACGGGATGGGTAACTAAATGTATGGACGGAGCTTTCAGGAAAGCGACGACCTAACCTATGAGCCAGAAGCGCCATGTCAAAACCGGTTCGCCCCAGTCCGTGCACTAGAACTATGTGTGGTGCAATCGGCATGGGTGCTGGCAAAGTCTCTTTAAGAGTTAGCTACTAGTGGAGCTAAATCGACAGGCCTGTAAGTGGATGGCTTACGGACTTTACCGCGAGCGTCCTTACCAACGGCGAAGAACTCGCCGGCAACATTGAGCACAGATACCGAGACAACTTCAGGCGGCCAGGTAACATCGCCGCCGCACCCCCATTCGCTTTGTTCGAGGTTGCACTCGCCACGAGTCCACCCTGAAAGTTTTACGAACTTCTCTAAGTTGTTGTCACATACTAGCTCGAAAGCCTGCTGCAGCGGGACGCCAAAGCAACACGCGTTCCAAAACATCGTGTAAGCCACATCAGCTAGCCCATCGACCATCTCTTCATGGTCCGGTGCCTCAGCGGCGTGGTAGCAAAGGGCGTCGGGGGAGGTAATCTTAGTTCCAGCGAACTCAGGGACTACGCCGAGACCGTGAATCACATACTCAAGCACCTCAGAGAGCAGTAACTGGGCTCCTAGGGCCCTGTCAGAGGGAGAGCCACTGGTTAACTTGTCTTGAACGGTCTGGCCAGCAAGCTGCATGAACAGGGAGATCTTTGAGGAGTCCATTTTTAGGTCCTTTAGAAAAAACAGGGCGCGAAATTCGGCTACCAGCGTCACAGTATAGGGCAGTTCAACAGGGAATTCCACTCTCCAAGAGGCGGTGTTTTTGTCACCCAAAAGCTCTCGCTCTCAGGTGCCGAAACGGGCTATAGTCCACCTCGTCACTGGATGGTTGTAGCGATTAGTAAAAGACTTACCAGTTTTTCTGGCCCACACTTTTGTACTTCGCCACAGTAACCGTCGTTAGGGGAATTAGTCATGTTCACTATTTTTAATCTACGGTCTAGGGAGACGCTCCGCGGCAAGTCCGAGCGAGGTGCCTGGCTGCCAGCGTTTGGCACCCTGGTGTTATCCTTACTTGCAGCGCTTGTGGCGATTGCGTTTTTCTTCGGAACCGTTGTGCCAGTTGGGGCAGTCGGAGTGCGTAAGATCGCATTTGGTCCAAAGCAGGGGTTACTCACCACATCTCTTCCACCTGGGTATCATTGGACTATACCAGGGTACTCAACGATCTACCCAGTTCCTCAAGCAGTGCGAGTGTTGGATTTCGACCGCGATGTTCAAGGAAATCCGAGTAGCTTTGGTTCGCTAGACGTGCCGACAACCGATGGTACAACCGTGGACATCGATGTCTCAATCCTCTACCGGTTTTTTGCTAAATCAGGAACTGATGGTGAGCAAATTCACGGTGGGCCGGCTGACCTAATCAACAAAGTTGGTGCAACTGAAGCTCAGTGGTCCAAGTATTTGGCACAGGCGGCAGATAACGAGTTGAAGCGATCGCTTGGAGCTCTCTCAACGGTTGATTTTTATGACCCAAAGGCACGCGAGGAGCGCGTCACTAACGCTGAGCTAAGTTTGCAAAATGCTCTGGCACCGCTTGGAATAAAAGTTGAGAGTGTGCTGTTGAGGCGCTACACCTACCGCGAGGAGATCGACCAAGCTATCTTCAAGAAGAATCTGCAAGAGCTTGAGTCGGCATACAATAAAGTAGCTGGAGATTTTGCTGCCGCTCAACGTGATGTCAATAAGGTTGCGGTTGATGGGGATGTGGCGATTCAAAATCTCGATAAACAAGGTGTGAGCGAAGCTGAGAAGATTCGTTCAGAGGGAGACCTTTATAAACGCCAGAAAGTGGCCGAGGGCAATCTCCTTGTAGCGGAGGCTAAAGCAGCAGTCGATAAGATGCGCGCTGATGTTCTTTCGCAAGTTGGTAGCGATGTGTATGTTGCCCTGCAGTTGGCGCAGGTAATCCAGACGCTAAAGGGAGGAGTGGTTTCCAATATCGACCCTTACGATCTTGACCAGTGGGTAAAGAAGCTTTCTGGTGCTGAGGGTCGAGCACGGATGGATAGCGTGGAGGTTTCAAATGCCAAGTAACTCATTATTTTCAGGGTTGATTGCGCTAGTAGTAGCACTCTCAGTGAGCGGCTGTGATACCGGCTTTCAGCATATGGGTACCACCGAGTACGGGGTAAGGTTTAGAAAATTGCCGCCGTTGGTTGGCGGGGGTGTTGGTAGCCCGTCAAGCGTGGCGTCACCACTTGAGACTGTAGTGGTTATGCCGTGGGAGTCAATCTATCGATTCGACACATCACCGCAGTACTTAAGCTGGGGGCGTGGTATGGGCGAGGGTGCCGGGCAGCTAGTGCAAGCCGAGGATGTGCACACCAGGGCCCGCGATGGAAACGAGGCCGCTCTGAAGCTTACCGTTCGATACCGAATCAGCTCTGAGCCGCAAAATCTCGTCAAACTTGTGCAGGAGGTTGCGCGATCGAATGAGGAGGTGCGTCGGTTAGTGATCTCGGTAGTTCGCTCAGAGATACGAACGCACATGAACAAGTTGCGCACGGCCGAGTTTCGCGATGATAAGAAAAGAAACGATACCGTAGATGATGCATTAGCATCCACCCGCGAGACTCTTTCCCCGTGGGGTATAGACGTTGAGGCGATTAACCTCAAGCAGTATCGTTTTGTGCGTCTACTCAAGGATGGTAACGAGGATACGAGTTATCAGGACAGGCTGCGCGATATTCAGGAGAAGGAGCAGGACATCGAAGGAGAGCGCTCGCGCATAGAGACGGTTAGAGCCAAGAAAAAGACCGAGTACTCGCAGGCTGAGAGCCTCTATAACTCGCGGGTGGCCGAAGCGAAGGGATACAAGGAGCAATCGACCTATCAGGGAGACAGCTTTTACACCGCAAAGACCAATGAGGCCAAAGCGATAGCGGCTGAAGGTAACGCGGAGATCGAGGGGCTTAGAAAGCAGATCGCAGCGCTCTCTGGTAAAGGAGGAAAAGCTATGCTGCGGCTTGAGGTGGCCAAGCAACTAGGAAAGGCGGATCCTAAGTTTGTTGCCGTTAATCCGGGAGGAGCTGGAACTCTTGATCTATCGAAGACTGATATGAATCAGCTTCTGCAGCAATTAGGTATAGCTGAGGGGCTTGCAGCGCGCGCAGCTTCATCGCAAACTATCGACCGCAAGGAGCCCGTAATAGCAGGGGCCGCAGGATCAGCTCAAGAAAAGTCTGGTGAGAGCCGTTAGGCAATGAAGCAAAAGATGAACTAGTAAGGGAGGAGAGCATGGCAGCAGAGATTCGTAGAAGAAAAGTAGCCCTAATCGGTGCAGGTCAGATCGGCGGCACTTTGGCCCTTTTATGCGGCCAACGCAATCTTGGTGATGTGGTTTTGTTTGATGTTGTCGATGGTATGCCGCAGGGTAAGGCGCTCGACCTCTCGCATCTGGCTCCGGTATTTGGCCTAGACTTTAAGGTAACTGGCACCAACAACATCGCTGATATCGCTGGCGCAGATGTTTGTATCGTTACCTCTGGTCTTCCACGCAAGCCGGGTATGAGTCGCGATGATCTGGTCAAGACAAACGCCGAGATTATACGCAATGTCGCCAAGGGCATTAAGCAGCACGCTCCGAGCGCGTTTGTAATTGTTATCACCAATCCGCTCGATGCGATGGTGTATCTGATGCAGAAGGAAACCGGTTTCCCAGCAGAACGAGTGGTCGGTATGGCAGGAGTACTTGACACCGCGCGCTACCAGGCATTCCTGGCAGAAGAGCTTAATGTCTCTGTGTCTTCAGTCTCAGCGTTTGTACTCGGCGGTCATGGAGATGATATGGTGCCGGTTCGCTCGTATACAACTTGCAACGGTATCCCAGTTGGTAACCTGATTAAGGCCGACAGACTCGATGCGATCGAGAAACGTGTTCGAGGGGCAGGCGGAGAGGTCGTTGCGTTACTCAAGACTGGCTCGGCGTTTTACTCACCCGCGGCGTCGGCAATTCAGATGGCAGAGGCATACCTATTCGACCAGCGTCGGGTGCTTGCGGCTGCAGCGATGCTCAATGGTGAATACGGACTGAAAGGGCTGTATATCGGGGTGCCGGTGATAATCGGTCGTAAGGGAATCGAGAAGATAGTTGAGATCGAGCTGAACTCAGAAGAGCGCAAGGCCCTTAATGAGTCGGCCGAGCGTGTACGTCAACTTCTTGCAATCTTGTAAAATTTTTAAACTTATAACGGAAACAACCTATGAACCTTCACGAATATCAAGCAAAGCAGGTGCTACGAGAGTACGGGCTTCCAGTTTTAGCAGGCCACATCTGCTACACTCCGGGAGAAGCAGAGGCTGCCGCCGATCTCTTAGGTGGTGGAGTCTGTGTTGTTAAGGCTCAGGTGCACGCAGGCGGCCGCGGTAAAGCAGGCGGTGTTAAGGTTGCTAAAAATACGGCCGATGCGCGCGCACACGCCGAGAAGATTTTGGGCATGACCCTTGTGACACCTCAGACCGGTGCCGCTGGAAAGCTAGTTCGCAAGGTGTATGTCGAAGCTGGCTGTAACATTGCAAAGGAGTACTACCTAAGCCTGCTCGTCGATCGCGCAAAGCGCGGCATCGTGATCATCGCATCGACAGAGGGCGGCATGGAGATTGAAGAGGTGGCTCACAAGACACCTGAAAAGATTCTCAACGTCATGATCGACCCAAAGGTCGGACTACAAGCCTACCAGACGGGCAAACTGGCGATCGACTTGGGCGTTCCTCTTGAGGCGCGTAAACATTTTACTCAGGTGGTCAGTGGACTCTACAGAGCCTTTGTTGGATGTGACCTGGCGATGCTGGAGGTGAACCCATTGGTATTGACGAAAGAGAACACCTTCGTGGTGCTTGATGCCAAGGTGGCCCTTGAGGATAACGCTTCGTTTAGGCAGCCCAAGATACGCGCGATGATGGACTACGATGAGCAAGACCCGCGTGACTTGCGAGCACAAAAGTATGGTCTAAGCTACGTTGGTCTTGATGGCAACATCGGATGTTTGGTCAACGGAGCTGGTTTGGCCATGGCAACGATGGATATCATTAAATCCTTCGGTGGAGAGCCAGCCAACTTTTTGGATGTAGGTGGTGGCGCAACTAAGGAGAATGTCACCGAGGCGTTCCGCATCTTGCTCTCTGATCCAAAGGTTAAGGGGATATTAGTCAATATTTTCGGCGGAATTATGAAGTGTGATGTGATCGCCACGGGTGTTATCGAGGCTGCCAAGGAAGTAGGTCTCAAGGTGCCACTCGTTGTGCGACTACAGGGAACCAACGTAGACTTAGGTCGAAAAATGCTCGCTGAGTCGGGGCTCGCGATCACTCCAGCGGATACGATGGATGATGCTGCAAAGAAGATTGTGGCGTTGGCTAAGTAACGGAAGGGCTCGACGTATAGACTATAAGGATCACTATGAGCGTATTGGTAGACAAAAACACAAGAGTAGTAACGCAGGGTATTACCGGTAAGACAGGACAGTTTCACACCCGTATGTGTCGCGAGTACGGCACGCAGATGGTGGCAGGGGTGACGCCCGGTAAGGGCGGACAGGACTTCGAGGGAATTCCGCTGTACGACACGGTTCATGAGGCAAAGAAACAAGCTGGTGCGAACGTTTCTATTATTTATGTACCGCCCCCGTTCGCGGCGGATGCAATTATGGAGGCGGTCGACGCTGACCTTGATCTAGTAATCTGTATCACCGAGGGTATCCCGGTTCTGGATATGCTTAAAGTTGCTACCTTCATGGAGGGCAAAAGAACCCGACTGATCGGGCCGAATTGCCCAGGAGTAATTACGCCTGGACAGTGTAAGCTCGGAATTATGCCTGGACATATTCATAAGCCGGGTCGCATCGGAGTGGTATCGCGCAGCGGAACTTTGACTTACGAAGCTGTATTTCAGTTAACAGGACTAGGTATGGGCCAATCCACCTGTATCGGTATCGGTGGAGACCCACTAAACGGTACAAACTTTATTGACTGTCTTAAACTCTTTAAGGACGATCCTGATACTGATGCGATCGTGATGATCGGCGAAATTGGAGGAAGCGCCGAGGTTGAGGCAGCGAACTGGATTAAGGCTAACCTGAAGAAGCCGGTAGTATCCTTCATCGCTGGAGCAACTGCGCCAGCAGGACGACGCATGGGACACGCCGGTGCGATCATTAGTGGCGGAGATGATACGGCAGAGGCTAAGTTCAAAGCACTCGCAGCTGCCGGAGTTCACATAGTACGTTCCCCGCACGAGATAGGTGCAAAGATGCAAGAGGTGGTCGGGAAGTAACAAACCGGCTCTTCTGACTTTTGCGTTGGTGGTAAATTTTGGAGTCCGGTTAGCCCCTCTAATCCGTATTTTTCACGAAGCTCGCTACGCTCGCCGTGAAAAATGTGCGGAAACAGGCCGTCCCTGGCCTGTTTGCTTATCGCCTACAGTTTGTGTGGGACCAATAGTGCCCACACAAAGAGTAGGCTCCAAATTCCTACGCTGCGCTTGGAGAATTTGCAAGTGCATCCATGCACGTGTTAGCCCGAACATTGCACTCTCGTGCAGTATTCGGGCTAAACCCAGCCTCATTCATTTTTGAAAAAAATCACTCGCGCAGGGTTTATAGCGTTCTCCAGAAGTCCGTAGCGAAATCCGGGCTTTTGGAGAACGCTATCGATTCGCGGATGCGAATCAAAACAACAACCTATAGTGATGTTAGGGGCTGTTACTAAGGGCCAATGCTAAAGATTATTGCGCGTATCCAGCTAGCAGCTGCTGTACCTGTTTAGCCAACAATCCCAGAACTACAATTATCAGCACGAATCGAACGAATCGGGCCCCTTTCTTGAGGGCTAAATGCGATCCGATCAGGGCTCCAGCTATGTTGGAGACAGCCATGACTGCGCCCAGTGGATAGTGCACATTACCTGTGGGCATAAAGTACGCAAGGGCCGCGAGGTTTGTGGCTACGTTCATCATTTTGGAGAGAGTTGAGGCCCGCATAAAATCAAAGCCGAGGAATGTGACTAAGGCTACGAGCATAAAGCTGCCGACACCGGGTCCGAAAAATCCATCATAAAATCCAAGAGTAGCGCCTATCGCTCCAGCAGCGACCAGCTCCTTACTCGGAGTGAGACGCGGGGCATGTTTATCACCGAGTGAAGGTTTGAACACCGTGTATATCAACACTAGAAGCAGAGCCAGAATCACTAGCGGGCGTAGCAGTGCTGGGTCTAGAAGCGACACTGAGCGCGCTCCGAAAAAAGAAAATACAAATGCCATCCCGGCGGCAATAACCATGGTACGGAGGGGCAGCGACTGCGCTCTGTAAAAGCGGGCTAGTGCAACTGATGTGCCGAAGCAGCTGGCGAATTTATTTGTGCCAAAAAGAAGGGCCAACGGAGCAGACGGAAATGACACCAGCAACGCTGGTAGCTGGATTAGTCCGCCCCCACCGCTGACTGCATCGATGAGTCCGGCAAGAAATGCAAAAATAGCCAGAGTCAGGTAGGGGATGTTGTCCATGAGATGGATCGGATTAGAGCATAAGATCAGGAAGCACGACAAGTTTACTTAGTTGGAGAATGCAGGGCGGTGCGATACAATCACGCCGATGATCGGCCCGAGAGGATAAAGATGAAAAAGAAAGTACTTATAGTCGGCGGTGTCGCCGGCGGAGCCAACGCTGCAACTCGACTACGGCGTCTCGACGAAGCTGCAGAGATAATCATATTTGAGCGCGGACAGTATGTATCTTTTGCCAATTGCGGCTTGCCGTATCACATAGGTGGAGAGATAGAACAGCGACAAAAGTTGCTGCAACACACTCCAGAGTCGCTGCGAGCGCGGTTCGGAGTTGATGTCCGACCGCTTCATAGGGTAGAGCGCATAGACCGCTCTGCTAGTGAGTTGGAGGTGCTCGATCTCGTCAATAATAAGCTCTATCGGGAGAGCTATGATTACGTTGTCTTATCGCCGGGCGCTGCGCCATTTAAACCGGCCGTATCGGGGCTTGATCTACCCGGGGTTTTTTCGCTTCGTGATGTACCTGACATGGACCGCATCATAGAGTGGGTAGCTACTCACGGTGTTAAGCGAGCCGCTATCGCCGGAGGTGGATTCATAGGGCTAGAGATGATGGAGCAGCTGCACAGACGCGGGCTAGCGTGTACGGTTTTTGAGTCTAATCCGCAGATACTGACCCCGCTCGATCCCGAGATGGTGGCACCGATTGAGAGTGAGATGCGCTCGCGTGGGGTTGAGCTCTACTTGAGCGACCCGGTAGCTGCAGTTGAACGCGGAGAAGGGGTGTCGTTAAAAGTGCGCACTAGATCCGGATCAGCAGTAGAGGCAGATATCGTTATCTGGTCGATAGGCGTTCGCCCTGAAACTAAACTCGCTCTGGAAGCTGGCTTAGAGCTGGGCACAACTGGCGCCGTGAAGGTAAATGAGTACTTGCAGACAAGCGATCCAAAGATATTCGCAGTTGGTGACTGCATAGAAGTGATTCACGGTGTAACTGGTGCTCCTGCGTTCATCCCTCTTGCAGGCCCAGCCAATCGTCAGGGCAGGATAGCTGCTGATAACATCTGTGGCATCCGCAGTAAGTTTCGCGGCACATTTGGTACGGCGATAGTCAGGGTTTTTGAGCAAACGGCGGCGTGTACCGGTGCCAACGAAAAGCTTTTAAAGAAGAGTAACACTCCGTATCAGGCCCTGCACCTCCATCCGGCTTCGCACGCCTCATACTACCCAGGGGCAACACCTCTAGCGCTAAAAGTGCTCTACCACTCTGAAACAGGAAAGCTCTTAGGTGCTCAGTGTGTTGGTCAGGATGGGGTAGATAAGCGAGTTGATGTTTTAGCCGTTGCACTTCAGGCCGGTCTGACAGTTGAACAGCTTGTCGACCTGGAGTTGTGTTATGCGCCGCCTTTTGGTTCAGCAAAAGACCCCGTAAACATGGCAGGCATGATCGGCGACAATATACGCCATGAGCGTGTACGAACGGCGCAGTGGAGCGAGATCTCTGAGCTCTCTGATTCGATGCAGCTTCTAGATGTTCGAGACGACAGTGAGTATGCCCGCGGTAGCATTGCAGGAGCCAAACACATACCGCTTAATCAGCTTCGAAGCCGCCTCAGCGAGCTCTCCATAGACAGAGAGCTACTCGTATTCTGCCAATCTGGACAACGTTCATACAACGCTTGTAGGTTGCTTATGCAGCACGGCTTCCGCTGCAGAAACCTTAGCGGGGCTTATAAGACTTGGGTGGGGGCTTACAGGGAAGTTAAGTGATTGCATGGGTGTTGTGCCGGTATCCAGGTAGGTTAGAGTGATCGCAAAACATCATGGCTGGTTAACGCCGATGCGATTATCTATACCAGGGGTGTTTGAGTGAAGACTTAAAGCAATCAGCTGCTGTGAAACCTCAATAGGTGGAACAAATAGAAACATATCCGCGACTTTCCACCCATTTTTGTCTTTCTCCAGGACTATAGTAGCGAAACTATATCCGTTGCGCTCAAGTTTAATGGCGTGATGATTCTCTTTTAGGTCGCGGCGTATTACTGTGCCATTTAGAGCATCTGGAGTGCTAAGCGCTACTGCATCGTTAAGCGATTTAGTGAGTTCGGCGATCCGCTTTGAGTGGACCTCAAATTGTTGATAGAGTGGCGGATGCCTCTCTACATTCACCTTCTTAATTTCGTCTAATATTTGCGCCTTAGCTGAGTTTGCAATAGCGATGTTTTGGCCGATAGCTGCGATTGACTGAGGAAGGGTTTTTATCAGACATTTCTGGAACAGAGTCACCGCTTCAAGATGCAATGCGTCCACGCAATCACGGTCGACCATGGGATTTGAACTGGCATTTGAACTAACTGCTTTTTGCCATGTAACAAAATCGGTGGGCTGGAGTGACTGGGGATCTTGTAAAGATTTTTTTCCTTGATCTAGGGCAATCGACATGATTAATAAACACCAGATTAAATATCTCTTTTTTCCTCTCGACTACTAACTATCCATAGTGTCCAACAACGCGCAGCCAAAGCGTTTAGCGTTACGTGGATGAGAAAAACGTCTCCAGTGGTCCTATAGCGCTCTCCAAAACTCAGTAGCGAAATCCCGAGTTTTGGAGAACGCTATCGATTCGCGGATGCGAATCAAAACAACAACCTATAGTGATGTCCAGCAAAAGCCTTGCCAGTTTTACTGGCACGGACTTTTGCACGTCAGTATAAGACCCCGTGTGTTTCTTGAGAGATTGCTGAGGTGGAGGAGTTTCCAGGTGGGCCGAGTAATTAACGGGACTCGAAACTAAGCAAGTCAACCTATCATCGGCATAGGAATCTTCTCTCATCTTCCAGATCTCTCAAGCCCGCTACAAGCGGCTCGCTTTTCTGCCGGATTTGGCACCACTTTTCGTGTTTCGCGTCATCGTGCTCTAGGCACTGCTCTAGGCACTAACGCTGCACACCAAACGGTTGCCGAGGCTTCACAGGGCCGGTCCCTCTGCCTCTCTGGATAAGAGTCGTGGCGCATAATAGCGCGTAGGTCTTTGCAAGTCAAATGCACCACCAGCCCCGATATGGCTTAAATAGGGTGTTTACGTCATGCTTTTGAGGTTCCCGCGCGCAGGGTTTATCTTTTATTTCTCGCCTACTTTCCTGGCGACGACAGCCGGAAACATTCGCTGAGAGTCATAACGTATGGTGACCACTTCTAGTCCAGCCTTGCCTAGTTGCTCGCGAGTTTTAATCTCGTCTCTGACGCAGCTCCATGTCACCGGAACTACCTCTTTGAATAGGAATCTCTGGTACTCAAGATCTTGCTGATTCTTCGGCACCCATTGATCGGGAGGGGTAATAAAACTGAGTATAAACTTACCACCCGGCTTCAGCGCCGCCGCTACGTTTTGATAGAACTCGGTACACCGTTCGTCGTCCTTAACATAAATGTTGAGTCCATTACTGGTAAGAACATCCCAGCGCTTGGAGGAGTTCAGCTGCCATGCGTCTCTCCTTTCAAAGATAACTTCTACCGGAGGCTGCAAACAGCGGAAGTTTTTCTCGGCTTCAAGCAGCGTGTCAGGGTCTAAATCCACAGCAGTGAGCACTACCCCAGGGGTCTCCGAGTAATTAAGAGTCAGAAGATCATCCATTAAGCCCGCAGGCAGGGACGCAAGACTCATGCCGGGACGCAACAGTGGTTGGGTCAAGTCGCGAAATATCCGAAACCGTTCTTGGGTAGCAAGAAATATCGGACACCGGTCTAACAGCCATGATTCAAGCTCACTGAAGGGGTTGCCGTCGCTACTCACAGTTGTGATACGACCCCTGTCAGGGTGCATCAGAACATACGAGGTCCAAAACCCATTTAGTCCCAGATTCTGTAATAGAAAGCGGCCCAGCTGAAATTTACCAAATTCCTCCCGCAAGCGGCGGACCTCAGGATTAGCATCCCCATCTGGTGATATGTGCTTGCAGCCGTGCGAGATAATATCCATATAACTCAAGGGCAAAGCCTCTGTAAGCGAGCGACGCTTTGCTGTTCGCTTTGGTTATTATACCCATACGCCTCAAAAATAGGAACGCCTTGGCTGGAAACCATCAATCACGGTGCAGCACGTTTCAGTTTGGCCAGAGTTAAGCCCACCCACGGGTATCGTAACCCCGGACTGTGACCACCTCAAGTCTAAGGCGCTCTTCCCTTCGTATCCCAGACTCATCTCGCGGCTGACTTGCCAAGCGGAGCTTTGGGTTAAAATCAACGGCGTAGACAGCTAAAAAGAGCGGCCCGGCCTGAGCGCTTGTACTTACTGGCCCATCCCAGCATCCTTTTTGTCCGGTCTACGAAAAACATCTACTGAGGGCCCTCCTAAAGCGCAGTAATTTTTGCGGACCACTGACACTCTTTGCGTGCTTCCATTTGGCCTGCAAGCTATTTCGACATTAGATCGGGTCGTGGTGACCAGCCAGCGTGGCTTGCCAAAGTGCTTCCGGATGGCACGCTCTATGCTGACACCTAGCTGCGGTGTGTACGCTAGAGGTAGTTCGTATGCGAGAAGTGACTAGAACCGGTTTCAAAAATAGCTTAGTCGCGAGCTTGAAGAGATGCCAGGCGAGACGAGGAAAACGAGCGAAAAAACCGGAGGTGCATCCACTGAGATACGCAGAGGATTTTTTCGCGAAGTTTGACCAAGTCGCAGCCCGCATATCGTCAAGCGCAGCACAAGATATTTTTGAGATCGGTTCTAGAGTAGCATTTCTTTTAGTAATCCTGGTGTTGATGTCGCCTGAAGTAAAAGCACAGCCTCGCAGCACATATCCTGGAATAATACTGAGTACAAATGGCACAACGGTAAGGCAAGCGGCTCTACAAGAGACAGTGGCCACCAGTAAAATCGCAGGACTTGCATCAGAACCGCTGAGCAATGGAGCGGTCCTCGTGCGCGAGCGAGCACTCGCAGCTCTCGCTGATGGGCCGATTTTTGGTAGGCGTAACTTATGTCGGACTGCGCGCGTTCGGGTGATGATGCGTCGCGCTCGTGGTTTCATCAGGTGCGATCAGAATTTTGAAGTGCTCGTTGATCGCGTGCCTAACGATCCCGGATACAGCTCAACCATGTGGGGCCTTGAATCTATCGGCGCAGCAGCGGCATGGGACATCACTACAGGTACAAACGACGCGATCGTTGCGGTAATCGATACAGGAATATTCAATGCTCACCCCGACCTGAAGGCAAACCTATGGATTAATCCCGGTGAGGTTTTAGGAAATCAACGAGATGATGATGTAAACGGATACGTTGATGACTACCATGGAGCAAATGCGATAACTCGGGTTGGTAGCGGAAGCGATGACAACGGTCACGGGACCCACGTAGCAGGCACCATCGGAGCAACTGGGGATAATGCTCTTGGTGTCGTTGGAGTCAACTGGAATGTGCGTCTAATGTCAGTTAAATTCCTAAGCTCCTCAGGTAGTGGAAGTACAGCTAATGCAATCCGGTCAGTAGAATACGTGACTGCTGCCAAAAAGAAAGGTCACAACATAGTTGCAATTAACGCATCGTGGGGCGGGCCCGGATTTTCTCAGGCACTCTTTGATTCGATTAAGCGAGCGGGCGATGCAGGGATACTTTTTGTGGCAGCCGCAGGAAACGATGCAAGAAATAACGATATAAGTCCGTCTTACCCGGCGAGCTATCAACTTGCAAATGTAATCTCCGTTGCGTCTATTGATAGCTCAGGCTCGCTATCTTATTTCTCCAATTACGGTGCAAGAACAGTGCACATCGCTGCTCCGGGTGGAAGAATATACAGTACAACGCTACCGGCGTCGTATGGAACGCTCTCTGGAACCTCAATGGCATGCCCGCATGTGGCGGGTATCGCAGCGCTGACACACGCAGCGTGTCCTCGCAGCTCCATGCTTGAGATCAAAGATATGATTCTCAATAACGGGTCACGCCGAGAATCCCTCAGGTCAAAATTAGTCACTGAAGCTAGTGCAAGTGCTGTAGGGGCGGTGTCTGTGGCCAATTCAGTTTGCGCACAGCTCCAGCCATCGCCATCTGCGACCCCTTCGCTCACACCAACACCCACCGCAACTCAGCCGCCTGAAGGCCAACCCACAGCTCCTCCAGGGACTCCGACGCCAACGGCAACGAGTGCTCCAACGGATACGGCGACCCCCACCCCGACAACAACACCCACACCTACTCACACCCCGACTACTATTCCGTCGCCACTCCCTACGACGGGCTACCTCTTTGCAGAACCATCCCGTTTTCCGGTAGGAACCAAGACTACGCTCAATATCTCAGCCGGGCGCACCGCAGCCACGGTCGTGTCGCTCAAGTATGTTCTTTACTCAGCTAATCGTCGTCCATATCGATGTGCAGGTGCCACCATAGTCAGTCTCCCCAAGGGCAGTCGCGCAATAACCTGGGACCTCCCCAAAGAAGGGCGGCACTTCCCGATGATCGATATATCGTTTGAAGTGCTGAAGTCTAAGTCCTCAACTCAAACATTTTCCACCACTGTATTTCAGACAGATACAGTTGTTAGTGAGGTGCCCACTGTGATGGCAGAGCGCACATGCCGCTACCTTACCTCAGCGAGCAAATGGTTGCGTTAATTATTGCAAATAAGAGAATTTCGTAGCTCAATTATGGCTCTCGCTACGCGCGCAGTTTATCAATACGAAAAAAGCTCTAAAAACAAGAATACTAATTTTTCAGTGTCCGGCATGCCGGTAGAAAATTCCTATAGAGATGTCCAGCAAAAGCCTTGCCAGTTTTACTGGCACGGACTTTTGCACGTCACTATAGCGTTCTCCAAAAGTCCGTAGCGAAATCCCGAGTTTTGGAGAACGCTATCGATTCGCGGATGCTAATCAAAGCAACAACCTATAGTGATGTCCAGCAAAAGCCTTGCCAGTTTTACTGGCACGGACTTTTGCACGTCACTATAAGAAGCGTGCTATCGCACGTGATTTGCTATTTAGAACAACGCATAGAGACGGTTTATTACCTTTGGTCGCTCACTAATTACGTCTATAAACCTTAATTTTCAATAACCATTCACCATCTGCCTGCGCCTAACGAGGCTAAAGCACACACCATATACATAGCCACCATTTGAAAGCTCAAATGTTGCCCTTCCCCCAGTAAGCAGACCCCGCAACCGCACGACCGATAACGTCCGACCCCGATGGTAGACATATTTTACCACCGGCAATCGCCTGCGCACATGGATTCTATCTCCAGCACGCCTGTGGAGATTAACATATTCTCCTCCGTATTGAATCGAACTCATTAGTAGCAACGGCTCACCACGATACCTGCCCTCGGCAACTGGCTTCACTGAGGCTGCCTCAGAACCAGGATACCTAAACTCCTTTACTGCTACTCGTAATAGCGAGCCCTCACCAAGGTATTCGACCGGAACCTGCGAAAGCCAGAAGGTAATTCGCGAGATGTAGCGGGCACTTTTATCGGCAAGACAGGCGTTTTTATGCAAATGATAAAGACGATGAACGCGCCCGCCTTTACCCATAGGGTCGATGACAAAGTGGCCCGCGGCACCTCGGTTGGATATTTCACTGGGAAGTAAGGATGAGGGCTCATACGTACGATCTCCTCGTAGCAGCTTATCGGACACCGGAGCGTCCCCCGCTAGACGCATACTATCCACGTCCACTCTCAAACCCGGAGGTCCCTCAACTATCAAACCCGCTGCAAGAGAAACACTACCGGGGGATACAAAGTAGAGAATCAGAGGTTCCTGCCGATCGCTTACAGAATTTAGAGTAAGCTCATACAACTCCCCAGTGGGTGGTATTTCAAACGGCTCTACAGCGTAGCTTGTCTGGTGATATCCCCACAGATAAGCCGCGCACCAGATCAGGTAAAATGAAAAACGATGCATTAGCCCCCCCACCTCTTTTCCTAATCAAATCGTTCCATCCGCACAAAAAGTTGCGTCCTAGAGAGCGAAACAGTTATGTAGCTCACAAAAAAAATTCCTTTCCTTTATGGTGTCGTTTTAAGGTCGGTACTGTAGTAATTAGATCGGCTCTCTAAGCCCCAATACCGATAAAACTCCCACTTTTCAGGTGTTTATTGACATTTCTCTCGATTTCGTTTGATTTACTTTGAGCTATGCAGCGGGCAAAACAGGGCTACCTGAAAAGTTGAGTTAGACTTCTTTTTGGGTATAGTGCTCTAGCAGCGATCTAAAAAAGACGGGACGAGATAGCAGCTTAGGTAGCTATGACTTGCCTTCCGGCAGTACTGATTTTTTTGGTGTCAGCTTCAGTAAAAATAATCGGGATTTCACTCGTATGAATTACAGCACTTCGATCCGTATCAAGAGCACAACATCACCAATTTTTAATCGCATTAACTCCGTTTTTTATCATCTCCTGGCGACGCTTCTGGTGATCACAGGGCTTGCAACTCAAGTGGCAGCTCAAGACTCTGAGCGATTCGGCGGTACGCCTGACATCGTCAAAGCGTACGTTCTGTCTGAGGCTCCAAAGCGCGGATACTCCATACCTAATTACGATTTTATGTACTTTAGTCAGCAAAATGCTGATCTAATCTGCCAATGGCGCGGATACCAGAGAGCAACGGAACTTAGCTGCTTGCACCCCGACGGACGTTGCGGTTACACAACACCGGGCAACAACGTGTTGTGGCAATGGACGGGCTCTGGATTCTTGGGACGGCCTGCCACTAGCGACAATCGCTGGCTCTCTGCTATGACCTGCCGTGACAGACTCGTAGCTCCCACAGCCACAGCAACTCCGCTGCCGGCGCAGTGTAAGGATGGTCTCGATAATGATGGTGACGGCGTAACAGATCGCAACGACCCCGGTTGTTGGACAAACCCACTCGACCCCAACACCTATGATCCTAATCGCAACAACGAAGGAGCTGCTACCACTCAGTGCCAAGACCTAGCCGACAACGATGCTGACGGAGCTGTTGATTTCCCGGCGGATTTTAGTTGCTCAAGTAAGATTGACAACGACGAGACACTTCCAAAGTCACAGTGTCAGGATGGGATCGATAACGACAACGACGGCCTAACAGATCTTAACGATCCAGACTGCGCCAATGGCCAAGACAACATCGAAAGTGGCTCCAAACCGCAGTGTGGAGACGGCCTTGACAATGACAGCGACGGAGCAATCGATTATCCAGCCGATTTTAGCTGCGAAAGTCGTACCGACGACAACGAGTCACTTCCCAAGTCACAGTGCCAAGACGGCGTCGACAATGATGACGACGGCTTAACAGACCTTAACGATCCAGACTGCGCTAATCCTCAAGACAACTTTGAGGGTGGATCAAAGCCTCAGTGCGGAGACCTGCTCGATAATGATAAAGATGGTGCAATCGATTACCCAGCCGACTTTAGCTGCTCAAGCAAAGTCGATAATGACGAGTCGCTACCCCTCTCTCAATGCCAGGATGGTATCGATAACGATCAGGACGGCTTAACCGACCTCGCCGATCCAGACTGCTCAAGTGGGCAAGACAACACAGAGAGCGGATCAAAGCCGCAGTGCACAGACGGTGTTGACAACGACAAGGACGGAGCGATCGACTTTCCAGCAGACTTTAGCTGCTCTAGCAAAACAGATAACGACGAGTCGATGCCTAAAGCTCAGTGCCAAGACGGACTTGATAACGATAGTGATGGACTAACAGACCTTGATGACCCCGACTGCTTAAACGGACAGGACAATATCGAGGGGGGCACAAAACCTCAGTGTAATGACTCATTTGACAACGATAAAGACGGAGCAATCGATTATCCAGCTGATTTTAGCTGCGAAAGCCTAATTGACGATAACGAGAGCTTGCCTAAATCGCAGTGCCAAGACGGATTGGATAACGACAACGATGGCTTAACCGACCTAGCTGACCCAGACTGCTCGAACGGCCAGGACAATACTGAGAGCGGCTCAAAACCTCAGTGCAATGACGCTATCGACAACGATAAGGATGGTGCTATCGACTTCCCAGCTGACTTTAGCTGTGAAAGCGCCACAGACAACGACGAGTCGCTACCTAAGTCGCAGTGCCAGGATGGCATTGATAATGACAACGATGGACTCACTGACCTAGCTGATCCAGACTGTGCAAACGGTCAGGACAATATCGAGGGTGGTAGTAAGCCGCAGTGCAACGACAAAGTTGACAACGATAACGACGGAGCCATCGACTACCCAGCAGACTTTAGCTGCGAAGGCCTAACTGACGACAATGAAAACCTGCCTAAATCCCAGTGTCAGGATGGCATTGATAACGATAACGATGGGCTTACCGATCTAGCTGATCCAGATTGTGCAAACGGTCAGGATAACACTGAGAGTGGTTCCAAGCCTCAGTGTAATGATGCTGTCGACAACGATAATGACGGAGCAATCGACTACCCAGCTGATTTTAGCTGCTCAAGCGCTATCGACAACGACGAGTCGCTACCTAAGTCGCAGTGCCAAGACGGAATTGACAACGATAGCGATGGACTGACTGACCTAGCCGACCCAGATTGTGCAAACGGTCAGGACAACACTGAGAGTGGTTCCAAGCCTCAGTGTAATGACGCTGTCGACAACGATAAAGATGGAGCAATCGACTTCCCAGCTGATTTTAGCTGTGAAAGTGCTACAGACAACGACGAGTCGCTACCCAAATCGCAGTGCCAAGACGGAATTGACAACGATAGCGATGGACTGACTGACCTAGCTGATCCAGACTGCGCTAACGGCCAGGACAACATCGAGGGGGGTACCAAGCCGCAGTGTAACGACAAGTTTGATAACGACAAGGACGGCGCTATCGACTATCCAGCTGATTTTAGCTGCGATAGTTTGATTGACGACAATGAGAGCTGGCCTAAGTCGCAGTGCCAAGATGGCCTCGACAATGATAACGACGGTCTAACTGACCTAGCTGACCCAGATTGCGCAAACGGTCAGGACAACACTGAGAGCGGCTCTAAGCCGCAGTGTAACGACGCTGTCGATAACGATAAGGATGGGGCGATCGACTTCCCAGCTGACTTTAGCTGTGAAAGTGCTACAGACAACGACGAGTCGCTACCTAAGTCACAGTGCCAAGATGGCCTCGACAATGATAACGACGGCTTGATAGACCTAGTTGATCCTGATTGCAGCGGCGCTCAGGATAACACTGAGAGCGGCAGCAAACCCCAGTGCAGCGATGCAGTTGATAACGATAAGGATGGAGTTGCTGACAAGGCCGATCCAGGATGCTGGAAGAACTCATCAGATCCTACAACCTATGACTCAACCGACAACGACGAGTCAACAGCTACTACTCAGTGCCAAGACACTCTTGATAACGATGGCGACAAGGTCATCGATTCCAAGGACCCTGGCTGCTGGACCGATCCTAAGGATCCAACGACCTACGATCGAACTCGCAACAACGAGAAGGACGCAACTACTCAGTGTCAGGATACCACTGACAACGATACAGACGGCGTTACGGACGCTAAGGATCCGGGCTGCTGGACTAACCCTCTAGACCCGGCCACCTACGATCCAACACGTAACAACGAAGGGGCGGCAACAACTCAGTGTCAGGACACGTTGGATAACGATGCTGATACCCTGATCGACGCGAAGGACCCAGGGTGCTGGACCAACCCAGCTGATCCAAATACGTACGACAAGACTCGTAATAGCGAGGCTGGTAACACGCAGTGCGCAGATGGGATCGACAACGACAAGGATGGCGTTTCAGATAAGGATGATCCCGGCTGCTGGAAGAACCCAACAGACCCTTCAACTTACGACCCAACTCTGAACAACGAAGGCGCTGCCACAACACAGTGTCAGGATACAAAGGACAACGATGGCGACAATCTTGTTGATATGAAGGACCCTGGTTGTACCGGTCCTACTGACAACGACGAGACAAACTCGTCCACTCAGTGTTCTGATGGTATCGACAACGATAACGACAACGCTATCGACCTGGTCGATCCAGGTTGCGCAGATGCCAACGACAACGATGAGAGTGATGAGCCATCTCTGTTCACCGTAGGTATAGAGTGCGTAACAAAGAACTCCGATAATTCAACAACGGCGTACTTTAGTTACAACAACACCTCTAACCAAGAGCTTGCTTTCTCTACGAATGCTCAAACGGGTACGTTAAACGAGTTCGTGGCTGGCACAACTTCAACTAAACCGCCAACGGCCTTCAAGCCTGGAATTTCCAAGGGCACAGTGGCAGTGAATTTCACTGGCACGGCTCTTACATGGGTAGTGCGCGCGCCAAAGAGCGCTCTCTCACAGGCATCAGCTAACGCCAACACAACTCGGTGTGCTGCAGTGGCACCAGTTGCAGAGTGTCGCGGATACTCTAACGGGGTGATGAAGGTTCGTATGGGATACAGCAATCCAAACGCCTTTGTCCAGCAGTTTGCAGTCGGAGCACTTAACCGCTTTACTGCCGGAACAACCGATCGAGGCCAGCCAAACCAGTTCTTCGCCGGCCTTAACAAGTCGGTGTTCGAGGTTTCACTCGCCAACGACTCTGAGCTCACGAGCTGGTTTGTTAACGGCACATCCGCGGCTATCAGCCCCAATTTGCCGACCTGTGATGGTTTCTGTACGGATACCCCAACCGGAGCTGTTACGGGCAATCTTGATAGGATCGCTGGTGAGTTGTCAGGCGTAATGAACCGGGCAGCAGACCTCCTAGCTTCCTCAAAGACCTGTGCTCGAGCAACCGCTCGCCGTAACCGCAGAGATGCGGAAAACGCGCGGCGCAAGGCTGATGAGTACCAGGTGCTTGCAAACACCTTAACGATCCAGTTCCCAGCAGTGGTCAAAACCTGCCCGCAGGCTCCGCCACTCTGCGTAAGCGCAGATCGTACATCGGTGATAGAAGGCCTCAAGGGTCTCTATGCTAACCAGCGTAATACCACAACACGGGCAGTGGCGCGCTCATACTTCTGCAACACTAGCAGAACCAAGCGCAACGACAGCCTGGTTAGGCAAGCTAAGGCTTTAGAGCAAGAAGGGCTCAGTGAGTTGCAAAAGCTGCCACGTATCATCGTTGAGTGCAAATAAGCGCGAACAGCTATAGTGACGTGCAAAAGTCCTTGCCAGTAAAACTGGCAAGGCTTTTGCTGGACATCACTTTAGGTTGTTGTTTTGATTCGCATCCGCGAATCGATAGCGTTCTCCAAAACTCTGGATTTCGCTACGGACTTTTGTAGAACGCTATAATCTGCTGCTAGCCCGGATATTTCATGAAACTGCGTCGCGAGAGCGCCGGGAATGGTGATTTTTCGGGCCCGTAGGGTGAATTCAAAAATCGATTTTTGGGGCTTCAATCGTATCGTGATACATTCCGGTCCGAAAATCGATTTTTGAACCGAAAAAGTACCGTTATCGGCGATCGTAGTAGCAGGCTTCATGGAATTTGCGGGCTAGAGTCTCTGATGACATTAAAATTTCACACGCTTAAGCGCATAGGAGTTTGTTGTCTTCTACGGCGCAACTTGGCTGTTCCCTTGATCTTCATGGACCAAGAGTGCGCTCGCCCAGCAATTCTCATTTATTTTTTTCAAAAATGAATGAGGCTGGGTTTAGACCAGATCAAAAGGCAACGATATAAGCCGTCCATACTCGGCACGACTCACCTTTTTCTCGGCGATGATAGCGACCACTGCCACGCCCGCTGCGAGCTGTCCCCTCCCAGTACACAGCAGTATTCTTGAAGCCAGCATCAATCATGGCATCTCTAATCTCTGGGATGCTCCACATTCGCCAGTCGTAGCTAAAAACTCGTTTACGCTTACGGTCGCCTCGGAGATGAAAATGGATGTGGAACTTGGCTTGATTCGTGATTGGGTCAAACCCATCTTGCTCGAAGTAGTAACGCAGACCTGCTGATCTGCGTACATCCACTGAGGCTTCCATGCAGTCTGGGCCTCCAAATGCATCGACCACAAAAAGCCCCTGCGATCTAAGCGACCTTCTTACCCTAGAGAAATACTGTACAAGTGTAGGCCGCGACTTAAAGCAGAAATAGCTAAAGTTGAAGGCACATACGACGTCAGCTTTAACCAAGCGAGATGTGAGTACATCACCCTGCACAGCGCGCAGACGATTGCGCTCTGCCTCGGTTAGCTCTTCTTCGCTCCGATGCTCACCATACTCTAGGGATTCAGAGTCGATATCAATCCCTGCTGCCTGCAAGCTTGAATCCATCCGCACCCAAGCGCGTGCCAGTGCGTGCGCCCCACAGAAGTCTTCGCGCAGCACCTTAGGATCTCTACCAACCAGATCGCGATACACTGAGCGCAGGAATTTAGCGTCGTACTCGGGAGACTGCACTGCTGTGGTGTAAACAGCATACTTATCAAACTTCATAGATTTTACCTCTCTGTAGAAAACATTTTGGTCTAGAGCCGACTATGCAGCCGATGTAGTAACGGCTTGAGCAAGTGCTTTATGAACCGTTTTAGTTCGATACAAATCGCCTAAGAATAGCCTAATTCAGTGGCTTATCGCCTGAGACAAGACACAGGCGATCGATGTCATCATTGCTTGAATTAGGATCGTCGGAGTTTTTTATCGTAGCTCTCACCACGTCTTTGAATAGCTCTGAGTAACCAGATGCACCGAAACAATGAACAACTGCGGTTCCGTCTGGAGTTGTAAACTTATCCTGCACCTTGAAGGCGCTACAACGATTCGGGGGCGAATCCGAGTTTGCGAGGTCATAGCTACACCCTCCAAAACCAGAAACCGGCCAGCGATCGCGGTTTTGGCTATCGCGCACAACAACGGAAAAAGCCCCGAAATACTCCCCATCGAGAAGTATAGCTGCATTACCGTTACACTCAACTAACGCTGGGCGATAGCGCAGCGAACTCGGAACATCTGTAGGGCAAACACATCGTTTAAAGCCAAATTCGCCGCCGCACGTTGGCGTACCACCAGCTCCCCCTAAGCGAGGCTCACTGAGAACCTCTGACAGGGTCCAGACTCGTCCACCAGTATCGACTACTGCTGTTGGGGATGGCGCAGGGCTTTGTGGCCCTCCTCCAAAATTCACATCCTCCTGAGGATCAGAGCCTCCGCACGAGATCAGTGTGAACGATACAAGCACCGCGAATATGCGCTTTAGCGTTAGAGTCCTTTTCATCTTTACATTACTCCCTGGTTTCAGCCCTCCTATCTACAGACAAATCAGCGATATGTCGATAGGGATAAAAGCCAATTGAGCATCAAGCTGGTGCGGCAGGATTTCAGAGTGCAGAAGCCTAGCTCTGCCTGTGATGCCGTGCTAGGTGCACGATCGTTTGCACGGCCTTAGCCAGAGCAGACAAAGAAATCCACTCCTTGCGCGAGTGAAACAACATGCCACCTGCAAATATATTCGGAGCTGGATAGCCCATGGCTGTTAGTCGACTACCGTCTGTCCCGCCACGAATCGGATGTCGCTCTACGGAGAGGCCAGCGTCTTCTATAGCTCGTACGGCGCGTTCAACTATCATCGGGTGTTGCTCTAGAACTTCGCGCATATTTTGGTACTGATGCACCACTGACAGCTCGATAGCAACGCCTGGATATTCGTGCTGTAACTTTGCAGCTATCTCACGTAAATACTCAACTCGCTTAATGTTGGTCGCGTTCTCGAAATCGCGAACGATCATTCGAATCTCTGCTCTTTCATTACCACCAATAACATCTGATACGTGGAAAAAGCCATCTCTATCACGGGTAGTTTCAGGGCGCTCTTTATCTGGCAGGTAATTTATAAAGCGCGCCGCTACAAGTGCAGCGTTTACCATCTTGTCAAAGGCATATCCTGGGTGCACACCTCTCCCAAGTATCTTAACAGTAATACCGTAGGCATCGAAACATTCAGTCTGTAGCTCTCCAGGATATCCTCCGTCCATGGTGTAGATATGGCCCGGTAAGCGTGAGGTATCAATTCCATCAACACCGTGCCCTATCTCCTCATCGGTGGTGAAGCATATATAGATTGCCCCGTGTTTAAGCTCAGGAAACCTCTTGAATGTAGCCAGTGCGGTCATTATCTCCGCTACTCCAGCTTTGTCGTCAGCTCCCAGCAACGTCAAACCTGATGCTGTAATGATGGTGTCACCGACTAGGTCACTTAGCTGCGGAGAATCATCGGGCGATAGAGTTAGATTTGGATCATCAGGAAAACGCAGCACTCCACCATTATAGCCCTCTCGGACAAGAGGCCTTACCCCCGCCCCTTCTTGATCGGGGGATGTATCCACGTGAGCCATTAACCCAAATGGCTCATAGTCAGAATCTCCGTCTAACCTTGCGTAGACAAAACCGTTTTGTGCGTGGGTTACATCGCTAATGCCCAAATGGAGTAGCTCCTGCGCAAGAACACCCAAGAGGTCGTGCTGCCTCTGTGTTGATGGCTTTTTCTCAGCATTAGGGTCCGAGCCTGTGGATACCTGAACATAACGCGTGAAGCGGGCGATCACATCGCTTCTTATAAATGAAAGAATATCACCAGAGATCATCCTCTGCTCTCCTATACTCTACTACTCATCAGGCAAGCCATGATTGCTCACGCGGTGGTGAGACATTAGGGCTATGAAGCGTCGCTTACAGCGACTCACCTTCCTTAGAAGCTAATCGGCTTTGAGGCAATTGACAATGCTCTCACAGACCTTCTTAGCATCTCCGAAGATTAGCGAGCAGTTATCGTGGTAGAACAGCTCGTTCTCAACCCCAGAATAGCCGGGATTCATCGAGCGCTTAACGACATACACCATCTTGGATTTATAAGCTTCTAGAATCGGCATACCATAAAGTGGGCTAGTTTTATTGTTACGCGCTGCTGGGTTCACCACATCATTGGCGCCTATTACTAGCACTGCATCGGCCCGAGCAAATTCAGGATTAATCTCTTCTAGCTCAAGCACGTCATCATATGGAATCTCTGACTCTGCAAGGAGTACATTCATATGTCCTGGCATACGGCCTGCGACCGGATGGATAGCAAATTTAACATCCACTCCTTTGTGATGCAGCGCTTCGTATAGCTCTTTAACTGCATGTTGCGCCTGTGCCACAGCCATACCATAGCCGGGGACTACTATAATATTTGTTGCATTCTCAAACACGAATGCTGCATCCTCTGTGCTTGCGGCGCGACAGGGTTTATCAGTCGCTGCAGCCGCTGCCTGCTCTGCTGTGGTGCCAAAGCCTCCAAGGATTACGTTGAGTAGCGAACGATTCATCGCCTTACACATAATATACGAGAGGATAGCTCCACTTGACCCAACTAAAGCGCCTGTTGCGATCAACAGATGGTTATTTAAGGTAAAACCCGTAGCTGATGCAGCCCATCCGGAATACGAGTTCAGCATCGAGACAACTACTGGCATATCAGACCCGCCGATCGGTAGAACGATCAGAAATCCAAGGATGAGCGCTATACCCGTTACACACCAAAATAGCGCGCTGCTTGGGGCGCCAACGAATATCGCTGATAGAAGAAGTATAGCTCCGATTAGAATTGCGTTGAGCAGATGCTGCCCCTTAAAGACAAGCGGGGCTGAGCCGACCAGCCCTTGAAGCTTACCAAATGCGACCAGGGAGCCGCTAAAAGTTACTGCTCCGATAGCGCTACCTGCTACTAGCTCTACCAGCAGAACAGAGCTTACCTGCCCCTCTTGAGCGTGCATAAGGTAGGTGCCGCCCGCAACTAAAACAGCCGCTAGGCCAACAAAACTATGAAGTGCAGCTACGAGCTGTGGCATTGCCGTCATCTGAATTTTCATGGCTAGTGGCACTCCAATCACCGCCCCTGCCAGAAGCCCGCCGATGATGATTCCGTAATTGTGCACATCTGGGCGCAAAAGTGTGACGACTACAGCCAGTCCCATTCCAACCATGGAGAGTAAGTTACCCCTAAGAGCAGTCTTGGGGTGACTGAGACCCTTGAGGCCAAAAACGAACAAGATAGTTGCCGCGAGGTATGCTAGTGCTAAAGCATCCTGATTAAGATTCATAGCCAGTTCCTCCCCTACGACTTCTTTTTAAACATCGCTAAGATTCTGTTGGTGACCACGAAACCACCGAAGATATTGATGGACGCTAATGTCACCGCAAGGAATCCAAGAGATTGTATCCAGATCGAATTACCAGCCTGCTCGGAGCCAGCTACTATGATGGCCCCGATAACAAGAATAGCGCTAATAGCATTAGTAACCGCCATGAGAGGAGTATGCAGTGCTGGTGTGACTCCCCAGATGACGTGGTATCCAACAAAGCACGCCAGTGTGAATACGTAGATAGCCACCATAGTAGTTGACATAAATCCTCCTCTCTCTATCTTCATAGCTTGTGGATCGACCACTAGCTTCGCTTGATCCTCAAAACCCCATTGTGCACTAAAAGAGACGACTCAATGATGTCATCCTCTAAATTAACGATAAATGTTGGCTCTCCTGGCTCACGCTCCTTAACGAATAAATCGAGCAAAGAGACCAAGTTTCGCGCGAAAAAGTTACTTGCATCAGTTGGCATCATCGCTGGATAATTTGTGTGACCAATAATCTTTACCCCGCCCACGCTCACCACTTGATCAGCCACACTTAAGGGGCAATTTCCACCACTCGGCGTCGCCATATCAACGATTACTGAACCACAGCGCATATTGCGCACTACTGACTCAGAAACAAGGATAGGGGCTTTTCTGCCGGGCACGTTGGCTGTAGTAATAATCACATCACTCTTTGAGAGTCGCTCATCAAGCGCATCCTGTATCTTTTTTTTGGATTCGTCTGACAGCTCCTTTGCATATCCTCCCTGACCTACGCCTGACTCATCTAGTTTAATATCGATATATTTGGCACCAAGGGATTGAATCTGCTCACGAGTTTCAGGACGCACATCGTACGCTTCAACCG
Source organism: Pseudomonadota bacterium (assembly GCA_046300175.1). GTDB lineage: Bacteria > Bdellovibrionota_C > UBA2361 > UBA2361 > OMII01 > OMII01. Next base: position 28,315 of record JBKCMS010000104.1, read on the forward strand.
TGGCACCTAATTTACGAGCCGTGGCGATAGCCTGCAGACCAGCGACTCCGGCCCCTAACACAGTCACCTTCGTTGCCTTAGCCGATCCGGCCGACGTCATCATCATCGGGAAAAATCGACCATAGTGCTGTGCTGCCTCTAGTACAGCACGATACCCTGCAATACCTGCCTGTGATGAGAGCACATCCATGGCCTGTGCTCTAGAGGTGCGAGGAATAGCCTCCAGCGCAAGCGCATCAACGTGCCCCTTCGCGAATTTCTCAAGTAACGCAGCGTTGCGAAATGGCTCAAGCAATGAAACCAACATAATTCCTGACGGTATCACTGCAGATTCTTGAGGCGTAGGTGCGGCCACTTTTGCCACAAGCTGACTCTGCCACGCTTGCTGACACGAAACGATCTCAGCTCCAACTGCCTCGTAGTCCTCATCTCGAAAACCAGCTAGTGCGCCGGCTCCTTGCTCAATCCTGAGGTCAAAGCCACCCTTCACCAGACGCTTTACCGAGTCAGGCGTAGCTGCCACTCGAGTCTCTCCGGCCGTTGTTTCTTTTGGTATACCGACTGAAATGCCTAGCTTCATCCCCCGCCCCTTGTTCTTTCCCCCTAGCAACCACCGAGAGACCCCCGGTTCAACCTCTTTCATGGAGGTTGAAGTGAGTGCCATTCTAAGGGCACACCCCTAGATCGTGGCGACCCTCATGATGCACTCTCTTTTGAAACTCTTCGGCTAGGAAACGCCATAACTTGAGCGATCGTACCGCTCTACTGGGCGCCAAGTGACACTTTCTTGACTACGCAACTAACTGGAATAATAACTTTATTTACCGATACAGAACTTGGAAAATATCCGTCCCAAAATATCCTCTGTATAGGTTCTCCCGATAACCTCATCTAGAGCTACCAGGGCATCTTTTAAGTCGGCCACTGTTATCGAGAGCGGCACACCTCGTCCTTGTAAACCATCAACGCTAGCTGTCAGTGCTCGCTCTGCGCGGATCAGACAATCACGATGACGCTCATTTGTAACGACTTCGCCCGCCTCGTTCTTTTCAGGCATCTGTTTAGCCACATCATCAACGAGCGCCTCTAAAAGACCGTTGAGACCATCTCCCGTTTTCACTGAGATAAAGAACTTCTGCTCACACAGAGATGCGCTCTCCGAAAACTGCACTAGGGCATCTCGATTCAGGTCGATCTTATTCACAATCATCCATATCTTTTTCCCCTGAGCTACCAAGAGGTCAAGAGTATGTTGCCATGAATTGGTAGTATCAGTTGCATCAACTACCAGTAGCACAAGGTCAGCCCAAGGGATCCTCTCCTTAGCTAACTCAACTCCTATACGCTCGATCTGATCACTAGTCTCGCGAATTCCGGCAGAATCACAGAAAACAAATTTGTGGCCGGATAATGTTGCCTCATCTTCTATTAAGTCCCGTGTTGTACCCGAAATATCCGAAACTATAGCTCGACGTTTACCCAGCAAGAGATTTAATAGGCTCGACTTACCTGAGTTCGGCCGGCCACAAAGCAGTACACGCACCCCTTCCCTTACCAGCGATCCGAAGGAGTATGTTGCCACTAACCCTTGAATTTTCGTTCGAGCTATTCCGATTCGCGCCGCAATCGCATCTAGCGCATCGGGCTTGATGTCCTCTTCCGGAAAATCGATCGTTGCCTCAAGCTCCGCAAGGGCGTCACGTAGTGGCTCTCCGATAAGCTCTATTGCTTGGCTAAGTCGTCCACGTAGCTGCTCTCCAGCAAATCTAAGCTGCTCCTCACTTTTGGCGTGTACGACATCGGCGATAGCTTCAGCTTGAGCGAGATCGAGCTTACCATTAAGAAAAGCCCTCTTAGTAAACTCTCCAGCTGCTGCCGGCTGAACTCCATAGGCATAAAGTGATCGCAAGACGCGCTGGACTAGCACTGGACTTCCATGAAACTGAAACTCAACAACATCCTCGCCCGTGAAGCTCCACGGTGCTGGCATAAAGACTGCCAACCCTTTATCGATTGAGACACCACTATTGAAATCAAGAATATCGCCGAATACGAGGGTCCGTGGCAGTTTTATAGGGTCCTTCTTGCCGTTAAATACTGATTTCAGCACCAGTCGACATCGAGGCCCGCTCACCCGTACTATTGCTACTCCCGCCGGCGCTGGAGCAGTTGCTAGCGCCGCTATGGTTGTCCCCTCCATCACTCCTAGGGCCCCTTAGCCCAGATCTGGCAAATTTTTTCAGATCATCGTTAAGAGATAGCCAATGCCGAAGATTACCACACTTGCTACCGCCGTTCCGACGTACACTGAACCTCTCTCTGCGTTACGCATGTAAAGCTGCTGTATAATAGAGATGATGTTATTAACTAACCAATAGAGCACAAGCCCTGCAGGCATTGGAAAAATGATAAACATTCCGGCAAAAACGAGCGGCATAATCATCATCATTTTTTGCTGAGCCGGATCAGCAGAAGGGGTCGGAGTTGTCCAGGTCTGATACACCATGCTTGCTGCCATCAAGAGCACCATTACCGGCACCCCAATGCCTAATATTTGCAAACTCTCAGGAGCCGATAGATCGGTAATCCACCCGGCAAACGGCGCGTGTCGCAGCTCTATTGCATTTAGTAAAGCGTTGTATAGGCCAAGGAATACTGGTATCTGGATTAACACTGGGAAGCACCCACCCATTGGGTTTACCCCTTTGCGCTTGTAAAGAGCAAACATCTCTTGATTTAACTGGTTGGGATCTTTTACTCGCTCTCTAAGCGCTTTAATCTCAGGTTGCAGGTCCTGCATCTTCTTGGCGGACACAAAGCTTGCCTTAGACAGAGGAAGCATAACGGCCTTAACGATCAAGGTAAGAGCTATAATTGCTACCCCATAGTTACCAACCAGCGAGTACAAAAAGCGCAGTAGCCAAAGTAGCGGCAGCGCTAGGAAAGAAAACCACCCCAGGTCAATAGTGCGCTCAAGGCTAAAATCACCTATAGCTTCGAGCATCTTGTAGTCTTTAGGCCCTGCGTAGGCATAGAATTGCCCGCCCGACTGCGTTCCAGCGACACGGGTCAAGAACACATCTCCTTCGCGACCGATAATCGTATTCCTTGTGGTCACTGTTGGAACAAGAGCCATGGCGAAGTATGTATCCCCTAACGCCACCCAGCGATTCACCCCGCGATCCTGAAGCCCCTGAAGCATCTGCTCTATCGGCACGAGCTGTATCTTGTTAGCACCGTCCAGCAGCGTAAGCGAGTGCTTTATACGCAACTCCTTCTCGATTGCACTTGAATAGTAGTGCGTCCATTCAAGCCACACTGATTGGCCCGATTCAATCGGCCGATCAAGAGCCACATCGACCCCAATAAGGAAGGAATCACCCTCCAAGGTTATTTTCTTGGTAATCTGCCTACCACTAGGTAGAGCACCTCTAAACTCAAGAACGACCCGCGAGTTAGGTTCAAGATTTAAGTTTGCGGTTGGTGAGGTTACTGGAGCGCCATTAAGTGACGTCAGAGTGTACATTACTCGCTCATCACTCTCCTGGCCGATGTAGAGTCCAAGCGGAAGCGCCCCGGTAGTCGAGCTATCAACCAAATTCAGCGCCTCATCGCCATTAAGATCGCGCTTATAGTCTCGCAGACCGTACTGCTCTATACGCGCCCCTAGATGTACTAGCGATACGGTCGTCCTGCCTGCGTTAATTACTGAGTGTGGCGCTGCCTGAAGCTCTGCTACTGTTGGACGCATGGCCACAGACGGGGCGGTCGCCCCTGGAGCTGGCGACACAACCATCGGCTGCGGCGAAGCCGCCTGCGAGCCAACCGGCAACGTGGTCTGTGTTTGTTGTTGTTGCTGCTGCTGGGCAAGCTGCTGTTGCTGTACCTGCCTCTTAGGAGCAAGAAAAAACTGCGTGTAGACGATAGCTACAAGCACACAGAGAACGATCGCGCGCATTGCACGTTGGTTGTATTCGGAATCGTTTGAGGTATCGTTCACAGCACCACCTTAATTAAAAAAACCCTCGGGCACACTCCCGGTCGTTGTACTACAGAGTAATCCAAAAGTCTTCACTTAGAGAGGCGATCAACTCCAGCGGACGACTTGTTACCAGAACCGGTCTCAAAAATATCTTCTGCTCCGGTTGACGAGATGCGGGCTGCGATTTCGTCAAACTTCGTGAAAAAATCCTCAGTGTATCTCAGTGGATACACCTCCGGTTTTTTCCCTCGTTTTCCTCGTCTCGCCTCTCATCTCTTCAACCTCGCTACGAAGCTATTTTTGAGACCGGTTGTAGAACCGGTCTCAAAAGTATCTTCTGCTCCGGTTGACGAGATGCGGGCTGCGACTTCGTCAAACTTCGTGAAAAAATCCTCAGTGTATCTCAGTGGATACACCTCCGGTTTTTTCGCTCGTTTTCCTCGTCTCGCCTCTCATCTCTTCAACCTCGCTACGAAGCTATTTTTGAGACCGGTTCTAAAAGTCTCTGGCACCGGGTCGTGCCCTCCGGGATGCCACGGATGACATCGGCAAATCCTCTTGGCGATCAGCCGCGATCCACCAATCCACCCATGGAGCTCTACTGCTTGACGAGCGTAGTCGGAGCAGCTCGGATGGAATCGGCAACAGTTGCCAAAAAGCGGCGACAGACAGAGTTTGTAAAGGCGATGAAAAGAGGTGATTAGCCGCCCTGTGGCCATATCAACAATTCTCCCTTGCGCCTAGAAACCCCTTAGCCCGCAAGGCGCCAACTATTTCGCGCCGATAATCGTTTAATTCGCAAATCTGCGCGTCACGGCGAGCAATGACCACTACATCGATTGGTCGCAATAAATCCGCACGAATGGTCCGGAACACCTCTCGGATACGCCGCTTTATCTTATTTCGTACCACGGCACGCTTGTCGATCTTTGTGGTGACTGCCACCGCTAAGCGACTCTCTGGCCCGTCTGATACACGGACCAAAATTAAAAAATGCTTTGCGTGCAGTTTCTGGCCAGACTTTTGACAACGCTCAATATCGCTCTTCCTTCGTAGTCGAGCTGCTGGACCCAATCCATTTGTGATGCGAGACGGTCGCCGTGAGGAACTCTCAATGATAGAGCCTCCCCTCCCTACGGAGTGATCTTACTTGTAGTGTCCCTTCTTAGGCGCAGCAACTGCCAAACGCTTGCGACCGCGAGCGCGGCGAGCGTTAAGCACCTTACGACCACCCTTGGTCGACATCCTCTTACGAAATCCGTGGGTCGTGTTGCGGCTTCTCTTACTTGGTTGATACGTGCGCTTCATGGTGAGTACTACCTAACTTCTAATGTGACTAATGCCTACTTAATACCAGTATCTTTTGACCCTTACATCTCTAGGACGCCTCCGGGAAAGATTCGCGAAAGCAGAAGCGGGATTCTAACAACCTTTATACACTCAGGTCAACGCAAGCGCCGCTATGCACCTAAACGCAGTGATTTCAGGTAGTTAGGCAACTGACTGCAGGTGCTTAATTCTTAAAAGAGTGGCAACAATCTAAACAGACCCATCCTCATTCATCTAAAATTTAAGACCAGTCTGAGGCAAAACGGTAGGGTTTAATTACCGTCTTAACAACACAGTGCTGTCCTAATACACCGCAGTCCTAACCAAGATACACACCAGATGCCGAAAGCTTGGGGGAGCCTGCGTCAAGACACTCGCATAGCTGCACTCCAAAGTATCGATTAAAAATAAGAGCTATCCCAGGAAAGGAGCTTCGCGCCAGATGACCTTTAAAAAAATCACCTCCATTAGTTCTGCAAGCGTGCAAGGCCGCAGCGATCGCTTGTTCTGCTGGGTCAGCAAAAAGTAGATTCTGATCTCTAAGCTTTTGCTGCTGATCTTGAAAACTTAGGCCCGTGGCTTCTTCGATTATTCCCCGGATGGTGAAGGTACGCGGCAGTGAATAGTCGCGTATTTTGCAGCAATCCAAATCTAGTGTTGGCAATAATTGAATAATGTCAATGTCCTTGGCAAACACAGCATCCCTTTCCATCTTCGGATTAAGCTGCCTGAAGCGTTGATTAAGCGCTCGTATTGCACAAACATCTGTGACATTCGCCGGGATCTTGATCGTATATTCTGCTGTTGTAAGAGCTTTCGAACAACCATCTAAAATTTCAGTTGCTATCGCATCCAATACCGGATCAATAACAGGCGAGCCTCTGAATTCCTCGAAATTAGGAGTAGAACTACTCTCTGATTGGGTTAGTGCCAAGCGCTCAAGTGCGGCGAAAATATTCGCATCTTCACTACCGGATGTTCCCTGCCGCTCTAGCGAGAGTCTTAGCTGCGAAAGGACTTGGCCGCGCGCGTCTTGATTTACCATAAAAGTCTCCCTACCAGGTGGCCCTAGCCTTGCACCTTTAGCCGCTCGATTATCTCTCCGCTTGTTGCATCGATGAACTCTATCATTGAGATCTCTGCCAGGTTGTTCTTTGCAAGCGACTCCTTTAGACCCGTAAAGAACTTCTGCTTAGCAAAAGGCGGCATCTGGCCCATCGGAAAATCTTTAAACTTGAGCCGCAGCGTGCTCGGACCGGCCTGCTCGTACCCAGCAAATTTCGGACCTGCTACCGGGTTAGATTGCACTGCCTTTACAAAGCCTCCGAGACCCAAGGAGTTATCTTGTTGAGCTGTAACAGGCTGGGATGCGTCCCCAACGGCAGCCTGGTCGAGCGATGCTACAAAAGATGAAAACCTCGCTCGTGCGTCCTCCGATGGAGCCATCTTCAGAGCATCGCTTCCAATCGCTTTGGCTTTTATAATTTCACCCTTTTGGGCATAAGTAATCGCTAGGTAAGCCATCGCTGGGAAGTTCTGCGGATCATCCGTGAGAACTTTACCAAGCTCTCTTACTGAATCATCATAGCGACCAAGAAATGTAAGGGTGCTAGCATAACGCGAGCGAGCTCCTAAGTCAGTTGGCTCCACCGATAGATAGCGCTCATAAAAATCAAGTGCTTTAGTAAATGCCTTCTGATCAAACGAAACATCTGCCATCATCACCAAAGCTGCTGGGTCTTTGGGCTCTTTTTGTAATATCCGACCGAACACATCGATCGCCTCAAAAACCAGCTGCGGATCAGAGTTCGGATTGCTCCGCAGGTGATCGCCTAGCATCCCAGCGAACACCTTGAGCTTAGAGATGTCCTCCGGCGCACGCTCGACCTCGCTTCGCATTGCAACAATTTGCGGACTCTGAGAAGCTCCTGATTCCTCGCCTTGCTGCTTCGCTGTAGCTGTTTGTGCCTGCCCTGCTGGATGAGCCGCTGGCTTTGAACGTCCATCACGCGCAAGCATTTGCAACCCAAGACCAACTGCCAATAATACGACTGCGCCGACAGCCCCAGACACCATAAAACCGGCTGGTCGAGCGACAAGTCGTCTCCCACAACCAGAGCAAAACTTCATCTGCTGATTGACACCTGCTCCGCAATTACCACACGCTGCTATAGAATCCATCGTTACTTCCAAGTAAACTATTATACTTTAGAGAGCATAACAAAATGCCTCTGCGCTTTTTCCATACCTCGCCAAGAGGGTCATTTTGATAAGCGCTCTGACCTAATGATCAACTATATTTGCCTAAACGTCCACTCTCCCCGTCGTTGAATATCAACTACTTGAGCTAGGCTCTAAGTTGCTGCTCGTATGGGAACCTGCAGGCTCCCTCTCTCAAAAGCACGCAATCTATAGTGACGTGATATCACTATAGGTTGTTGTTTTGATTCGCATCCGCGAATCGATAGCGTTCTCCAAAACTCGGGATTTCGCTACGGACTTTTGGAGAACGCTATAGACGGAGTTATCATAGAAAACAGCTGGGTACGCCACCGCACACACAGATTAAACTGGAACTTGTCTCAAAATAAGCTTTGTTGCGAAGCTGACGAGATGCGAGGCGAGACGAGGAAACCCAGCGATAAAAACCGGAGGTGCATCCACTGAGATACACTCAAGGATTTTTTCGCGAAGCTTGACGAGGTCGCAGCCCGCATCTCGTCAACCGGAGCAGAAGATATTTTTGAGACCGGTTCTATAGAACTTGTACCGAATGTAAAACAACTCATTACCCTTAGCGCTCGTCATAGACACTGTTATAGACTCAGTCGGCACAAACATACCTGCCCATGTCGCCCGATTAACGATCTGCTCTGCATAGTTAAATTTAGTCTGCGGCTTTGGAAACCTGAAACACCCTCAGTAACTTAACAATATCGGTAGGATACAGCCGTGAGCAGCGGCGTGCTCGAAGCTCTACAGCGCACTAACTGCGTGGCGTAAAAAAAACCCGCAAAAATGAACGCGGTTTTACCAGCACCGAGTGATTAAAGCCTTGCATCAGTTACTTGAAGAGCCCACTAATACAGTAGTGTGTCAATCGTCGTTAAGTTGTTCGTCTTTGGAGTAGGAGTGTCGTGACAAGTCCAGCATCAGCCGTGAGAACCCCTCGTAATCGGGACCCGCGTAGCATCTCGCTCGTTATCCCGTGTTATAATGAAGAGGATGTGCTGCCAGAGCTTAGGAGGCGTCTTCGCGATGTGGTAGGTCAGTATAGCTGCCCAGTAGAAGTGGTGTTAGTCGACGACGGCAGCAAAGACATCACCTGGTCTCTAATACAGCACTACGCTCGCGAAGACGGATTTATTAAAGCAATACGACTTTCTCGTAATTTTGGACACCAAACAGCGATCACGTGCGGTCTTGATCAGACACGTGGAGAGGTGGTCGTCATCCTCGATGCCGATCTTCAAGACCCTCCTGAGTTAATACCTGCGATGATTGCAGAGTGGCGTGATGGCTATGATGTAGTCTATGGACAACGCCGTGTTCGTCACGGAGAGTCGCTCGCCAAAAAGTTCTTTGCGTTCTCATTTTATCGAATCTTCGAAAAGATTGCCGGACTGAAGGTGCCGCGAGATACCGGAGATTTTCGACTAATGGATCGCCGCGCCGTTGACGCTCTACAATCTCTTCGCGAGCGACACCGATTTGTTCGTGGAATGGTGTCGTGGATCGGCTACCACCAAAAAGCCCTTCCATACGATCGTCCTGAACGTTTTGCTGGTGTGACTAAGTATCCATTTCGCAAGTCACTTTTCTTGGCGATCGATGCAATCACTTCATTCACCTATGCACCTCTACGACTGGCGTCATACCTGGGCGTGGCAACTTCACTCCTGGCGTTTGCCTACATAATTATCGTCGTTCTACTAAAGATATTGGGGATCAACTTTCCCGGATACACGTCTATTATGGCATCGATCCTGCTTTTGGGCGGCGTTCAACTTACTGTGCTTGGAATACTTGGTGAATACGTCGGCAGAATCTTCGAACAGGGTCAGGGGCGCCCGCTCTACCTAATCGATACTATTCAAGGAGAGCCGCTCGACCATCAGCAGAACTCAGCTATGGGGAGCGCTCGCTAGGAAACCTGCCATCTAGATGTGAGCACACTAGCCAAATTTAAAAAGTCGGAGGAATAACGATGAAACATGCCGATACGCAAGCTCGTGAGGTTATAATTATTGGCGCTGGTTACGCCGGCCTGTCAGCGGCATTCGACCTATGCAAGGCCGGATGTAAAGTAACGATCTACGAGAAGGACTCCGATATCGGCGGTCTGGCGGGAACTTTTGAACTATCTCCCGGCGTTCGTGTCGAAAAGTTCTATCACCACTGGTTTACAAATGATGTTGATATTCTCGGACTAATTGACGAACTTGGGCTAGGGCATTTAAAGCAATACTGCGCTTCTAACACCGGGTTGTATTTCACCAATTCCATATTCCGACTTGCCAGCCCTCTCGATCTACTCTCATTTCCTGGTATCCCAATGATCGATCGAATTCGTACTGGGATCATGGCGCTAATAGCAAGAAAGATTAATGACTGGAAACCTCTGGAAGATATATCAGCAGAGGATTGGCTGATTAAGATCGGCGGCAAGAAAGCCTATAACGCCATCTGGAAGCCGCTGATGCAGGGTAAATTTGGGGTGGAGGCTCCTAACGTCTCGGCAGTTTGGATGTGGAATAAGCTAAAGTTGCGTGGGTCAAGTCGAGATAAAAAAGGGGGCGAAAGTTTGGTCTATTTCGGTGGCGGTTTCGGTGCTCTCACCGACGGCATTCGGAAGTCGCTTGAAGCCCTTGGGGTCTCTATTGTACTAAACACTGGAGTACAGCAGATCATCACTGAGGGTAATCGTGCGGTCGGAGTACAGACCGAGCGTGGAACTCACAGGGCCGATTGCGTTCTGTGCACCGTACCGCTTCCTCAGTTTGTTCAGATGACACCAGACCTACCATCTGACTACCGCGCTCAGTGCGAGCATATCCGGTTTCTGGGAAACAGCTGCCTCGTGCTGCGCCTATCACGCTCGCTATCGAGCACTTATTGGCTCAATGTAGCCGATCCGAGTTTTCCATTCGTAGGCATTATCGAACACACCAACCTTGATGCCAAGGAGAACTACGGCGGCGACCATATAGTTTATCTCTCCAAGTATCTTCCGACGACCGAAAAACTCTTCTCATTCACACCAGATGAGATGCTTGAGTACTGCATCCCATTTATTCAGAGAATATTTCCTGAGTTTGATCGATCATGGATCCTCTCACACCATGTTTGGAAGGCTCACTTTAGTCAGCCCGTAATCACTAAAAAGTACTCCCAGCTGATACCGTCCCTTGAGACCCCGATAAGCGGCCTGTGGCTCTGCACCATGGCCCAGATCTACCCTGAGGACCGTGGTACTAACTATGCTGTGCGCTACGGAAGACGGGTTGCAAAAGAGATACTGGCGCGTTTTTATACAAGTAACGCTTGTAGTGAGCCCCAAACACTTCTTGTGGGCAATCGGGGCACCGGAGCATAATTATATGTCAAAGCAATCAACTCAACCTGTTTCTAAGAACACCGAACACCTAGCGACCTCGCATGGCGCCGATTCGGGCTCGCTCGATAAACATCGGCCAGCAAACTCTGCTGCAACCACCTCAAGCCAATTAACCAAAGATTGGACAAGCTACTTCACTCCGGTTCAGTGGTCGCTATTTGTCGGAGTCGTTATCCTCGGGCTTATAATGCGCTGGCTGATGCTCGACATGCGTCCATATCATCACGATGAGTCGCTGCACGGAATGTATGGTCGCTACTTTTACGACTTTCCTAATAGTAACTACTATAAGTATGACCCGATGCTGCATGGTCCTATGCTTTACAACTGCATGCGTTTCATCTACGCCATGTTCGGTGATTCGCTCTGGGCAGCCCGAACACCGGTGTGCATCATGGGCTCACTCTTTATGCTTGTGCCGTTTCTCTATCGGCGTTTTCTCTATCCGACTACGACCCTGCTAATTACCGGTTACATCGCCCTGTCGCCAACGATGATCTATTGGTCGCGATTCCTGCGCGAAGACTATTGGGTTATCTCAGGAATGCTACTGTCGTTTTTCGGGTTTACCATCGCTCCCCGGGGCTGGAAGGCGCTACTGGTGATGCTTGGACTAACGATCCAGTGGTGCACCAAAGAGAATGTTTTTGTGACCGTCGCGGTGGTAGCAGGTTTCTTTGTTTTTGAGGCCGCCTTCCAACTCTTCATCATGAGGAATCGTGATACATATCTTCATCGCATCGGCGGCTTTATCAGACGCAACCTACCCCTGTTCTGCGTTAGTTTTGTGGCTGCCGCCATGGTCTACTCATGGTTCTATGGCGCCGGCTTCCGCTATCCTAAGGGCATTATTGATGGACTAGGCGGTAAAGCGATTGATTACTGGGCAGCGCATCACAAGATGGAGCGTATTAAGGGCCCCTTTAACTTTCATATCTATGTAACTGCTTGGTATGAGCTGCCGATCTTTGCGGCGTTTATCACCCACTTAGTGCTCTTTTATCGACGCGCCATGCCGCAGATTCAGTTTATCGCTGGCCTGATCGTTATGGGGATTATCCTCTCGTGTGTTGCCACTGAGGCTAGATCAATTGAGAGCAATCCAGTGTGGAAGATGTTCAAACTCAAAAACCATCTTGATATAGTTGGACTCTTCGTTCTTCTATTCCATGCACCGATAGTCACTATCCAGCACTTCCTGCGAGGCGAACGTGTTCTAGGTACCGCAGGATACTTTTTTACTGCCACGTTTTTTGTATATAGCTATCTAGGCGAGAAGGTCCCGTGGCTTTCAGTGTATCCACTAGTATACTCGCTGCCATACCTGGCTCTCTTCTACCAAGACTACTTCAAGAAATATCCGTTCAACTACAAGAGCTGCTCTGTGCCCAAGGTATTTATCTGGGTAGGTGCCGCATCTACTCTACTAGGAGCGATATTCATCGCCGAGCAGTGGCGAGATGCAGCTCAGAGATTTTCCGGTGAGAACCTAGCCTTTATCGTATTCGGTGCGCTGCTGATCGGAGCTGCTCTGATAGCGCGCGTTGATGCTGCCGGGCGTAGTTGGAGCGAAACCTTCCTAGGAACCATGCACCTTGGTCGCTGGGCAACTATCATTACAGCTATTTTTCTCGTCAGGGCTGCTGTACAGACAAATTACCTCTATGCCGGCAAAGAGACCGAGTACTTAAGCCAGGTGCACACGACGTATGAACTTGCCGAATTCGCAAAAGACATTATCGACAAGGTACTCTACGAACGTGATGGATTTAAACCTAGGGTATACGCGACTGGAGAATCAACTTGGCCTCTCACCTGGTACTTCCGTGTTATCCCTCAAGAGTACCGTTTCTCGGTAAAAGACCGGGAGGAGCTCAAGGAGTTTGCCTACATCTTCCTTTCATGGAAGGAGAAGCACGATCCCGCAGAGATACCTGAGGGGTACATACAGCGCAGAGTTAACCTTCGTGGCTGGTGGGTGCCGGACTTTTCTCAAGTTACCTTGAAGAAATTCCTGCGCTACTCGATTAACCACTATCCATGGAACACATCGGGTTTCTCCTACGCTACTATGCTCACCGCCAAAGACATGGAAAGGTTTAGAAAGTAGCGCCGGCTTTACGCCCTACGTTACTAGAGCTGGTCTCCGAAAAAATTATAGAGCCTAGCCCGCATATTTCATGAAACTGCGTCGCGAGAGCGCCGAGAATGGTGATTTTTCGGGCCCGTAGGGCGAATTCAAAAATCGATTTTTGGGGCGGAATCGTATCGTGATACATTCCGGTCCGAAAATCGATTTTTGAG
>JBKCMS010000105.1:0-26029 GCA_046300175.1 Pseudomonadota bacterium
ATTGATTATAGTTGGTTCGGCCTATGAACCATTTCTGGCCCGACTTGCGGCCGCTACCGCAGACCTCAGCATCGGCCCCTCATCGGATCCAGCTAACTTTTTCGGACCAGTAATCGATCAGGAAGCTCACAGTCGCATCTCGGATTTGATTGCTAAATCGAGCGACCTAAACCTTCTAGTCCAAGGCAACATACCCGATGGCGCAAGCGCTCCAGGATGGTACATTCCACCGACCGTTTATCGTGATGTGCCTTTGTCTCACCCCGTCTGGCGGGATGAGATATTTGGTCCTATTGTCGCCTGCGCTCATGCTGACTCGTTTGAAGCTGCACTCGAAATGGCCAATGACTCCGATTATGCTCTAACAGGCGGCTTGTTTAGCCGTAATCCTCTCCATATCGAACGAGCCAGGTCTGAGTTCCGCGTCGGCAACCTTTATATCAATCGTGGCATAACCGGTGCTCTCGTTTGCAGGCAGCCTTTTGGAGGATTTAAGTTCTCAGGTATCGGCTCAAAGGCCGGGGGGCGGGACTATCTTTTGCAGTTTATGGAGCCAAGGGTGGTTACAGAGAATACTATGCGCCGAGGGTTCACTCCCGACCTAAATAGTTGATCCTAAATCCGGTAATTGTAAGCTGGGTATATATAGTAACGAAATGGTTGATCTTATTCTTGGCGCCCACGGTTTTTTTGCCTACTTCATAGTCCTGGTAGCTCTGCTAGCCGGCTCAGTCGGCATACCCGCACCAGAGGACTTAACGCTAATCGCAGCAGGTGTACTGTGTAGCCTCTCGCAGGTTAACACCTGGGTTATGGGCATTACCTGCTACCTTGGTTTAATTATAGGCGACCTGATCATTTACCGGATCGGCTGGATGACCGGGCCGACCCTGTTTCGTAAGAAATGGTTTAGACGACACATATCGACCAAGCGCTTGCATACCATGCGAACAAACCTGCATAAGCGCACTATGCTTACTATACTCATTGCGCGGCACCTGTTTTACATCCGCACCGCTACATTCCTAATGTGTGGAGCTGTCCGAATATCCTTTGTACGATTTGTAGTCATGGATGCAATCGCAGCACTTATTACCACCCCACTGATGATGGGAATCGGGTACGTTTTTGCCAATAATTATCAGTCGATTTTGGAATGGATTCGCGACTTGAAATTTATCCTTGTTGGACTCGGATTGATTGCAGCTTTTTTTATCTACCGCCACTATAAGCGTCAGCAGGCAGAGGAAGTAGATGATGGACTTGACATAGACGCTGAAGGAGAGGAACCCTGAGGATCGTTCACCTTACTACAGCATTCATCTCTTCTTCCAACCGTTCCATCAAACGTACTATTTGAAATTGTGTGCGAGCGCGTTCTAGATTTTGGTTAGGCCGATGAATGCGGAAATATGTATCGCCTTGCAGATGATCGGTTAAAAATCTTACACCGAGAATAAGAGCGAGATTTCTTGGGGCTGTTGCTAGCCGCTCAATCTCTTGGGATGTGAGAAACTCACGGGTCTCTGATAAATAGCCCTCGCAAATAGCGCGATAGAGATCCATATCGAATACAATTTTTGAAATATCCTGCTCGTCTTCAGCACAGGGAACTGCTGTATTTCTGACCAAGTCGCCAAAATCGTACAGCACTGTACCAGCCATACAGGTATCAAGATCAAGCAGACAGACCGCCCTCTCACCGCTTGAGTTAAAGAGCACATTGTTGAGCTTCATATCGTTGTGGGCGACACGACACGGCACGATCCTGTCCCTTACGGCCTGTACGAGCGAAGCACCAAAATCCTGGCGCTCAAGCGCAAAATCGATCTCGCTACGACACCCTGATACCCGCCCCTTAGCGTTCTCATCGGCTACCTGCAGAAAACTATCGTAGCGTCGACCCCCGTCTGTGAAATACGGTATAGTGTCCACAAAAAGTCCAGGATCAACTCCTAGCAACGCCTTCTGAAAGCGCCCCAGTATCGCTGCGGACTCAAAGGCAACCTCACGCGAGGGGCAAACATCATACGAGATCGTATCCTCAATAAAAGCAAATGTGCGCCAGTACTCTCCCGCCTCATCGCGAAGGAATCGCTCGCCGGAACGAGACTTAATCAGCTCCAAAGTAACCTCGTCGGCGCGTAGTACTCCGCCAGACTTCCTAGCTCGCAAAGTCGTGGTGACGAGATCGAGATTTCGCATCAGACCGTGTATATCCTGGAAGATGCGGTGGTTTACCACCTGGTGCACGTAGCGCCTTCGGATACCGTCCTTCTGCCATACTGCCACATATGTACGGTTGATGTGCCCGCGCTTAAGCTCCTCGATGTTGATCAACTTACCAGGGATGTCGAATTGACTTAAAACATCTATCGGGATCGTTCGTGATTGCTCCATGAAACCCTCTCTGGTCTATGAATAGAAGTCCACCACTATCAAGCGCTACTGCTCTCCCCTCGGAATTATAGATGCATTACCTTCGGACTGCTTGCCAGTGATTCGGAAGGGTGCGTAGTAGAAACTAGTCGCACATCTTCCTCAAACAGGGCGTCTACGAACGTATTTGGGTCAAAGACGATCAAATCCTCTACCTTCTCTCCTACACCTACGAAGAATACCGGTAGCTGTAGCTCCTGGGAGATGGCAACAATAATTCCACCCTTGGGGGTGCCATCAAGCTTGGTCACAACAAGACCGGTTAGAGACACGGCTTGATTGAATTCGCGCGCCTGACTAAGAGCATTTTGCCCGCTCACTCCATCAAGCACCAGCACCGTTTCATGCGGACCATCCGGAAAATGTTTGCGAATTGAGTTACGCACACCTTCAAGCTCCTGCATTAGATTTGATTTAGTGTGCAAGCGCCCAGCGGTGTCAATCAACACTACATCGAAGGCGCCCTCTTTGGCGGCCACCATTCCATCATAAACCACCGCACTGGGCTTTGCGTTTTCACTACCTCGGACCAGTGTAAACCCGACGCGATTTGACCATTCAGCCAACTGATCAACAGCTGCTGCACGAAAGGTATCGGCCGCGACTGCGACAACTTTTTTCCCTTGTTGGATATACTTGGTGGCAAGCTTTGCCACTGTTGTTGTCTTCCCAACACCGTTTACTCCAACCACTAAAACGATAAGTGGGGTTCGTGTCGGATGATACATCTGGTGGTCATCTGCTGCCGCTACTAGCCGATTGCGAATACCGAATTTCAAGAGACTGTTCAGCTTCTCTGGCCCAACATCACCTCCAGAGGAAGTCGCAGCCTGGCGCACCTCTGTAACCAAATCCGCTGCACACCGCGCTCCTACGTCGCTTAGGATCAAGAGCTCCTCTAAGTCATCTAGAGTTGCGCTATCAACTGACTCACGTCCTGCGAACAGATTGGCAAGCCGAGACAAAAAACCCGTACGACTCTTTTTAAGACCCCTTGATATTGCAGTCTCCTGCGCTATTGCGGATTGCTGCGCTACCTCTGGAACCAACTCCGCAACTGGCGATGCAGCCGCTTCCTCGTGCACTACACCCAAAGGGCCGGATTTAGGCGATGTGGTTTCTGCTGGGGGCGCGCCTTGTTCGCCAACGTCGGATAGGCGCTGCTCAAGCAGAGAGATCTGAGCATAAAGTGATCGCACTTGCTCCTGTGCGCGACGTCGCCCTTGCAGCACAAGAAGTAGCAAGCACAACACCAATACGAGAGCGAGGCCAAGGCTGCTGATAACAAGCTCAGGCTCACTAAAAATCACTCTCTCCCATGATTTAGAGAGGGCTACTATGGATTCCACCATGTCTTGATACATTTTGATCTTCCTAACTGCACAACATTTTACATTGCGACCTGCATCGCGATCCACGTTGCGCGCAGCTACAGCTGCATACTCGTTATGCTACCTGCCTCTCCGCCTCTTGCAGCGAGACTGATAGCACCTTAGAGGCCCCCGGTGTTGGCATCGTAACTCCTACAAGGGTATCGGCAGCCGCCATAGAGGCCTTGTTGTGCGTGATCATCAGAAATTGCGTACGTGCACTCATCTCTTTGATAAACGCAACGAAACGCTGCACGTTTGCCTCATCTAGTGGCGCGTCAACCTCATCCAGTACGCAGATTGGACTCGGCCGTACCATAAACATACTGAAAACTAGAGCTATCGCACAAAGAGCCTTCTCTCCTCCTGAAAGTAGATCGATACTCTTTGGCTTTTTGCCTGGAGGTCGAACAAGCACCTCCACACCAGACTCAAGCGGATTACTTTCATCTACAAGACGGAGTTCGGCAGTACCACCTCCGAACAGCTTAGGTCCAAAGACAGCGAAGTTTGAACGAATGGCCTCGAAAGTAGTCACAAACCGACGCGTGCAAGCCTCCGAGAGCTCCTGAAGAGTCGCTTGCAGGGTCTCACTAGCGCTAACTAGGTCGGCGCGCTGTGCCTCAATCTCTTCTAGTCGCTTGCTTTCGACCTCATGCTGCTCAATTACCGACGGGTCAACCTCACCCTCTCGCTCCAGCCTATTTCGAATACTGGCCACTCTCTGTTCTAACTGATTGCGCAGATCGGTTGCCAAAAGTTCGGCCTGCTTAGCTATCTCTAGCAACGAGGCGAGAGCTTCCGCACCATAGCGTTCACGCACGGACGATTCTGTGCTGTGGACCTCACCTTTGATCCGCTCCACTTGCATCCGCTCACGCACTACCGTATTACGGATATCCTCGTGGGCCCTACGCTTTGAATCTATTCCTCGCAACAACTGAGCAAACTCATCTCGCAATCCGCGGCGCTTATCCTCTAGATCTCGGAGCGACGTTGCTACCTGTTGCAATTCTCCTTCCAGCTCCGAGTGATCTTGTTGCCGTAGTTGCTCTATATCGCTCATTACTGAACGCGCTGCCTCTTCAAGGGACGCGACCTGCCCTACGATCTCTTGTCTTTGAGGCTCGATCCGCTCAATGTCATTTTCAAGCTGAGTGAACATCTTGGTCTCGCTTTGTATGCGTCCCCTCACCTCGGCTTGCTGATTCGACAACTCGCGCAAACGTCTCTGCGATTCATGGATCAGTCTAGTTAATTCGGAGTGCCGACGCTCTTTCTCAGCTATCGACAGCAGTACGGCGTCACGCTCTTGAGTAACCGCATCGTATCTGGTCTGGCTTTCGGCTATGATCCGTCCCGCTTCATCTACCTTGCTCTTTATCTGAATGACTCCCCCGTCGTGACGCAAGCTATAGAAGCTCCACTTCGAGAGCAGATCACCGCTCTCTGTTACAACCACGGTATCCTCGTCGAGAACTCCAGTCGCCACCCTGCTCTCAATAAAACGCAGAGCCGTGTCTAGGTCGTTTGATACCCATACCTTGGAGAGTAATCTGGTCACGATTCCTTGACACCATGGAAGCGTTTCAACGTGTGAGAGCAGATGAGATACTCCCTCCATATCGCTCACGGGCACACTAAAGGACTCGGCTGGAATAGAGGCAAAGAGACCGATACCTAATCCACGCTTGTTTGAAGGATCTGCCTTGAGCACCAGCTCTTGGAATGCCTGCGCTACCTTTGCAACCTCATCGACTACCAGGAATGTCGCCCGCTCTGCCACCACTGACTGCAAAGCCTTTGAGTAGCGGTCGCCCACCTTAATACCATCAACTAGCAGCTTGTAGTCACCGCGAATCTCCTGGGGGATCTGACTCTCACTGCCGATCGCTCTTTTGAGTTGGGACATAGGCGAGGCTGCAGTCATCTGGGATTGCAGCGCATCTCGGCGACTCTGTGCTGAAACCAGAGCATCTCGTACCTCTCTAACAGCCCGGTCAAGCTGTCGCTGAGTGTCCCGCAGCGTGGTAAGCTCTGCTGATATCGAGCGCTGTTCCTCTTCTCCCGATAGGTCTAGAGCTCCCACGCCCTGCTCAAGCTCTGAGGCTCTTGCCTCAAGCCTCTGCAGAGAATCTTTTGACTCCTGCAACCGCTGGCTCAACATTGCCCGACGCTCCTCAAGGCGGGCAACCTCTGTCTTGCGCGCCTGCACAAGCGACTGTAGCTCGCGATGACGGGACTCCCTCTGCGCGATCTCTCGATTTCTTTGATTAAGTCCCTCTTTGATCGAATCAGACTGTCTTCGCAGCTGCTCAATTTCAACATCAAACTGCATCGACCTGTCACGAGCCTCGTGCTCTTCCTGCTCTACAACACGGAGGGCCTCAGCTGCCATAGCTTCTTCCTGAGCAAACGTCTCTGCGCGATCTGAAACTTCACGTACTCGCGCTTGAAGCCGTGCGAAGGTATCGGCGAAAAGCTCTCTCTCTGCCTGCACTAGTTCATCCTTGAGCTCTGCTCGTGTCGCTGCTCGCGCTGCTTGTCGCTTGAGGTGCGCCACCTGCCTGGTCACCTCTTTGATCACATCGTCGAGTCGCAAGACCTGGGCTTTGGTATCCTCTAGACGCTTCGATACGGCATTGATGTGCTCTCGAAAACCAGCGATGTGGGCAGCTTCTTCAATTACCTGGCGACGATCATCTGGCTTAGCCGAGATAATTCGACCGATCTCCCCCTGGGCAATGATCGTATATCCGCGAGAGGCGAGCCCCAGCACCCTGAAAAGCTCCTTGATATCCTTTAAACGCGCCGGGACCTTATTAATGAAAAATTCAGATTCGCCGCTCCGATAGAGGCGTCGCGTAACCTGAACTTCGCTCACCGAGCGCAGCCACGAGTACTTAGAGAGGGAGGCGCGGATGTCGGACATAAAATCAAGTCCTGCCGACTCCGTAGTCACTTCCCTCTTCTCCGAAGGCTGCGCAGCAGAATCATTGATCACGTGCTCCGGAACTACGGACTGCTCAACAACTCCTGCCCCCGTTGCTTGCTCTTCAGCTATAACTTCCAAAGAGGCTCCATCCGCAGTAGCCTCCTGGTCGGCGACAACTTCCCCTGACGCACCCACTTCGGTGGCTACTACCTCAAGAGTGTCGTCATTTAGAGCGCGAGTAGATAGACCTTCTGCTGTTGCGTAGTATGACAGCAGCTCCTCAAGGAGGTTCTCCTTCTCGGCGCGAATGACGATCGAAACCTCAGCGAGTCCAAGCGGGCGCAGCGACTCTGTGCCGTTGAAGATGACGTCTTCCAGCACCCCTCCGCGCAGCTGTGAGGCCCGCGTCTCTCCGAGCACCCATCTTAGGGCATCGATGATATTTGATTTTCCACATCCATTTGGCCCCACCACACCGGTGATACCTGACTCTAGTGGGAGCACAAGCCGCTCCATGAATGACTTGAATCCGAATACCTCTAAGCGTTCAACTCTCATGTTTGCTATATTATCAATCGGTACTACACGTTGTTTGATCGGCGGGCTGGAAGCTCACGGTGACAGCACAGGCAGTTACAACCCAAGTGGCCTAACTTTAACATTCTTAAAACAAGAAAGCACCTGACTATTAGCTTAATTTCCCTAAACGCCCTTTTTTTGTCGAGCGCCGCATCTCTAGCCGCGGCCTGCAGTCCGCAGGTGACGAGCGCGCTCATTTGATTTGTCAGTTAAACCTAAAATCGGCAGTTAAGGCGGATGAGAATGGTGCAGATGACTAAAAGCACGAGGTATTTTGAACTTTTCGGAGGCGCAATCCTGGCACCGTCAGGGTGAGCACGGAAAATTCAAAAGACAAAGTGATTTTAGTCATCTGCGCCATTTTCAGACCCGCTACTGCCGAATTTGGGTCAAAACACCACATTGAGGACCGTTACTGCTGGCTGCAACGACCAACTAATTAGGTCAATCTCCCCTTTGAAAAAGGCTCTACGCGGAAATCAGCGGGCAACTTACTTCCAGGAAACTAGGCTACATTAACTTTCGTCCCTAGCCCTGATATCTCACGAAACTGCGTCGCGAGAGCGCCGGGAATGGTGATTTTTCGGGCCCGTAGGGCGAGTTCAAAAATCGATTTTTGGGGCGGAATCGTATCGTGATACATTCCGGTCCGAAAATCGATTTTTGAACCGAAAAAAGTGCCGTTATCGGCGATCGTAGTAGCAGGCTTCATGAAATTTCCGGGCTAGCTGTCACCGCCGCTGTTGGGGTTCTGACCTTCGCGGTCCTCTAATTTTTTGACCTCTACGCCTGTGGCGCCGGGCTGGCTCTGGTCACCTTCGCCGATCACCGACTGGCCTAGCCCCTTGAGACACTCAGCTAAGCTCCCTCGCTGGGGAGCTAGAATTGATAGCGAGTAATCGCAAGCAGATACGTAAGAGAACGCCAGAGATACTAGTAATATATTTAGACCAATAAATTGGTAGGTCACCGTGAATCCAAAAAGAGGAAAGGAATAATCGTGTAGAAGCAGCGCTAGAATCCCCACCATCTGCAAGAAACTCTTGACCTTTCCGCCCGACTTGGCCGCTACCACATTCCCATCCTTCGCTGCATAGGCCCGCAGCCCAGTCACCCAGAATTCACGCGCAAGAATAAGAACTACCATCCAGCCAGGTATAAAGGAGGCACACTGGTCATCGCGCACAGAAACAAGCATGACCAACGCCGCCATGACCAGTATCTTGTCAGCCAATGGATCAAATAGCTTTCCGAAGTCGGTGATCGCCGCGTATCGCCGGGCGAGGATTCCATCGGCATAGTCGGTGATTGCCGCAAGAACGAAGATCACCGCCGCAATGTTCAATGAGGAGCGCGTTGGCTCCACCAAAAACACGACGAAGACCGGTATTAAAGCCAGTCGGATGAAGGTCAACCAATTCGGGAGTTTTTTATACCATTCAGCCATTCGACTGGAGAGTATACTGTTTTTTTAGGCTGAGTACACGCTTAACATACTCTCGGGTCTCAGAATATGGAGGCACGCCATTGTACTTGTTTACTGGGACCTCTCCTGCGTTGTAAGCGGCGATTGCGTGAGCCTCGTTACGAAATCTCTTTAGCAGCTGCGCAAGGTACTTTGTGCCTCCCCGAATATTGGACTCCGGAGAGAATGAGTTCTTGACGCCCAACATCCTAGCAGTTGCCGGCATTAACTGCATTAAGCCACGAGCTCCCTTTGGTGATACAGCATATGGATTAAATGCAGATTCGGCGTGGATTACCGCACGCACTAACGCCGGATCTACGTCGTGATCGCTCGATGCGCGGTCGATTTCATCGGTGTAGAGGTCCGGAAACAGCGAGACTCCGCGCACTTTCACCGAGTAGCTATGCCCATCTGACAATCTGTTCGAGACTATTCGACCACCGAGCGGTAGTCGCAACGATGCCCTGTCGCCCCTAAACAGCCGCCCCCCCCCGTTGACACTGATTGGAGTAACCGTACGGTAGAATCGCCCCCCCCTGCCACTTGATGTGAATATCTGGGCATCTTGTCCGTGTGACGGGGGCTTATTAGTGAAGCGCAGGGCTCCATCAGCCTCCCTAATAACATAGATCTTTGCCTCACCCGCTAAAGCAACGCCGGGAGCACCTAACAACACACCACCCAGGACACTGAGCAGTGCGCAAGCGCCTACTATGATCCGCATACGGTAACCCTAAAGACTAATACTCATCTTCCTACCCGCTACTGCCGGTGGCATTGTTTGAAAAAGCCACAGTTACAGGCTGAACAAGAGTTTTGATGCGCCGAACAGCTTGGTGGCCTCAAATAGCATCCGACGGAAAGCGTCGCCTGAGCCGCTAAGTGGCAGATGCTAAAGGCTAAATCTGCCAGCAATGAGCTAAAAAATTTACATCTGCCTGAGATTATTTAAGCTTTTATAAGCCTCCAGATAACCACACCAGCTCAACAACCACCGTTTGATTGATCGTCGCTAGCTACGGGCTTCCCCCATCTGAATTAGCAAACGGCCTATAGAGCAATCGCGAGTCTTAAACAAAATGGGGCGGATGCCTTCAGCCCGCTGACTTGTGCTCTCTAAAAGCTCAGGGGAGGGTTTCACGGGGCCCTTACCTTTTCACTTGGCTTTAGAAAACCAGCTCGTTCAAGCGCCACCATCAAGGTTGCAACGTGTAGCGCCTGGGGGAACTCGCCCCGCCAGATCAGATTACACAGCTCTTCCACCGGCATAAATGAGCAAACTATCTCCTCGCCAGGGTCTAGCTCCTGGGCTTGCACCTGTTCAACACCGTACGCCAAAAACGGGTAAATCTTATTGGTGAGGCCAGCCGGGTTGGGATAGAACGAGGGCAAGGCAACCCATTCCGCTGCTTGGTGGCCGGTCTCCTCAAGTAGCTCACGCTGCGCGGCCGCAGCCGGTGTCTCTCCCCGTTCGACTCCGCCACTTGGAAGCTCTAAACAGATTCTCTGTGAGCCGTGCCGATACTGTTGGTTTAGCAGCACCTCGCCGTCGGCGTTTAATGCAACGATGTGAACCCAATCGCACACCTCCTGAACGTAATATGGGGCGACCTTAATCCCCTCTTGAGTCTCGCATGTATCTGCCCGCAAGGTGAGCCACTCATCCTGCAGAATGTACCTCGACTCAAGTAGCCGCCAAGGAGTTATCAACTTATTCTGAAGTGTTTTATAAGGAATCGGTTTGCTCATCTCTTCTGCCACTGGTAGAAAGAAGTAACACTACACTAGCTCTGGGCGCTGATCTATTTTTTACCAGAGAGCTGTAAATCGCTTTTAGTCCTGAAGGTATCTACTATGCGCTGAGCCATTCTGTACAGCTATTTCAAAGCTTGCTTTGGTGAGGTTCTAGATAACAATTAGCTTATGGTTCCACGTATAGTTCTTCTAGGAATAGTCAACTGCACACCCGACAGCTTTTCTGATGGCGTGGGCTATCTCTTTGACCCACAAACTGGTGACCGATCTCATTCATCAGATCTCTTTTGCGAACGCGCTCAGGCCCTTATTGATCAAGGCGCCGAGATGATCGAAGTCGGCGGCGATTCAACCCGACCCGGCTCATTCTGCACCGAGGACGAGGAAGAGTGGCTAAGAATATCGCCGGTTATTTCACGCTTTGCTGGCAAGCTGCCTGTATCGGTTGATACCCATAAAGCAGAGATCGCTCGGCGAGCGATCGACTCGGGCGCTTTTATGATCAACGATATCACAGGTGGAAACCAGAACGAGCTTCTAGAGGTGGTTGCCAAGAGCCAAGTGCTCTATACCTACATGTTCAATGCTTACGGTGCTGCTCATATTTTCACACAAACTGCTATGCCGCTCCGCGTCGAAACGTGCATATCGACCTTATCCCTCTGGGCGCAGCAAAAGGCTAAGACTATCAGCGAATACGGCATTCCATTTGAGCGGCAGATCTTAGATCCAGGCATGGGGGGCTTTCTCTCTCCTGATGCCGACGTGTCGCGCACAGTCGCCGAGCGGTTTTGGGAGATTCAATCGCCGATCTCACAGCGAATGCTTGGATGCTCACGCAAAGGCTTTCTGCGACAAAAAAACGAGCTTTCAATTCTCGATCGTGATCTACCATCCGCGCATTTGGGTATGCGCGTAAGCGCTTCAACTCCTCCGGGCTCAACTCTATTCTTGAGGATTCACAACGTATCTCTGCACCGTCGACTTCTTGATCAGTTGAGGGCGCAACACAGCGTTTAAGCTAAAAGTAAATAAAACCAGCCTCATTCATTTTTTTCAAAAATGAATGAGGCTGGGTTTAGATGCGAGGCGAGACGAGGAAAATGAGCGAAAAAACCGGGAGTCTATAGTGACGTGCAAAAGTCCGTGCCAGTAAAACTGGCAAGGCTTTTGCTGGACATCACTATAGGTTGTTGTTTTGATTCGCATCCGCGAATCGATAGCGTTCTCCAAAACTCGGGATTTCACTACGGACTTTTGGAGAACGCTATAGTAGCCACTGAGATACACTCAAGGATTTTTTTACCGAAGTTTGACGAAGTCGCAGCCCGTATCTCATCAACCGGAGCAGAAGATATTCTTGAGAGCGGTTCAACTCTTTTTGACGCCAATTATTAACCTTTTACACCCCCGTGCGGAGAGGGATGATTCTAGCTCTTTAATAGTTTTGGCATAGGTCGGATGTATCAAGTCCGGTGCAACATCGCAGAGCGGACAGAGCACAAAATCACGGTTGTGAGCTTCTGGATGTGGGATCGTAAGCCCCGGCTGATCTACTACCGTATCCTCCATAAATAGAATATCGAGATCGATCGGGCGCGGTGCCCACCTTAGAGCGTCACTCCTGCTGCGCTTAAAGACAGTTTCAGTCTGTAAAAGCACTTCGAGAATCTGCTGGGGCTCCAGCAAGCTCTCAAAAACAAGAGCTGCGTTGAAATAATTAAGTTGAGACTCACTTCCTTCGATCGTTAAAGCTGCCGATTCGTACACAGCAGACTCCATTAAGATAGGCCCTAGCCGCTGCTCTAAAAGTCTCTTGGCGCTGGCATAGGTAGCGAGCGGGTCGCCTAAATTAGCCCCGAACCCCACGTATACCTTTTTGGGATGCTTCGTCATATCAACAGTTTGTCCCACACCCGGTGTCGAGAAGCAATTGTAGCGGGCAATTGGCTACATCAGACCGAGACTCATGCTGAAGCTGCACTGCCCATACCCCTCTCAGGGAATTTGCTAAATATACGGCATCAGCTCGCTGTAACTCTGCTATCGTAATCGGTCGCTCGGCAACCTCCCCTACTCTGAGCAGTTCACGGCGGAGGCATCCCGGCAACAAGCCGCTTGATACCGGTGGAGTGTACAGGCGCCCTCCGAGCGATACGACGACGTTTGCTATACGAGATTCGGTTATCTCGCCCCGCTCGTTCCACAACAATACATCATCAACTCCCTCAACGGTTGCTATCGCTGATTCGTACAGAGACCGATCGGTAGTTTTGTGGAATAGACGTGGATCGTTGGAGCTAATCGAACTACGCGCAAGAGCGACCCGATACTCTCTGTCTATCTGTGGAGCGGGCCTCATTTCAATCGCCAGCGATCCTTGGGAATCAAGGACCACCTTAACCCTAAGAGGATCGCTGCCCTTGCCACTAGACTCTAGGGCGCTAACAAGTCGACACCTTAGCTGCTCCTCGTCGTATGGATACCCAAAGTGTGCTGCACTCTTTGAGAGGCGCTCTAGATGGTGGTCGAGAAGCCAGTACCCACGTATCTCATCCCAAAGAATCGTCTCAAAAAGACCGGGACGTATATTCTCCCCATTAACCACATGCGCCTTGAGAAGACACTCATTGTATTCCTGGTCGCATTTCGAATCCCAAACAACACCACTGCCAACTCCGTATTCTGCTGTTTGCAACTCGCGATCCACTACAGCTGTTCGGATGGCCACATTAAACCAGCTACGATTTTCAGGGGTAATAATCCCAAGCGATCCGGTATACAATCCACGCGGAGAATTTTCACAGATCTTTACTATCTGCATCGTACTGGCTTTAGGAGCACCAGTGATTGAGGCACAAGGGAACATCGCCGACAAAATCTCAGACAGATCACTTTGGGTCGTGGCACGCACCTCACTCACCATCTGGAACACACCCGGGAAGCTCTGCACCTCGCACAGAGAAGCAACCTGGACCGAGCGATCGCACGCAATACGACTTAGGTCGTTCCTGACCATGTCAACGATCATAACATTCTCTGCTTGCTCCTTCGGGGAGGAATTCAAGTGATGTATCTGCGATCTATCAGACTCAGTCACGCCACTGCGCTTGGCGGTACCCTTCATCGGCTTGCAGATGATTTCTCTTCCGATACATTCAAAAAAAAGCTCAGGAGATGCGCTACACACCGCGAAACGTCCAGTATCGATAAAAAAGCTGTAGGGCCCAGCTTGCTTGGACACCATTGAATAAAACAACGAGTAAGGATCATCAATCCGGCCTGCGTGCAATCGAAATGAGAGATTCACCTGATATGTATCACCTCTGGCGATGTGGTCGTGCACAGAAGCGAACGCTTGCGCATAGCCGGTCTGGTCTATACCTGCGCGCCATTGAGCTTGATATGCGGTACTGGGATGCGGTAGGTGGTCCAGAAAAGTTGGCTGCTTGTAGAAGCCAAACCATGCCAGTGGGATATCTGAATGACCTTGGACCTCAAGAGCACTATCGAATGCCGGCGCGGCTTCGTATGACAGCCATCCTACCGACCATTCGCCCCGATCTACCGCAACTCTTTGCGCCTGGCGGATCACCTCTTTAACGTCATCGACCCTCGTACAGCTGACTACATGCGCAGGATCACCGAAGCTGAGCCAGCCGTTGCGTCGTGGATCAAATACCAGTGCAGCGGATGTGTCCATAAAAGATGACTAAATAAGCCTGTAGCGTTTTTCAAAATTCCGCGGCGGGATCCGGATTTCTGGAAAATTCTATAGATCCGTGCTATCGAATCAAAACTATAACCGTCTCTGTCGATGCAAACAACTGTTTGCCCGCTCGGCTTAACTTCTGCCCCCCCTAATAACCCCCCTATCCTTTACCCTGGCTATGAGGGTATATAAACCTCGACCTAATTCCATAACGAAATTCGGTCTCTCACTCTGCTGCCATCACTCTGGTGCCCCTTTAAATGGGCTCCCAGGCGCGGGTCGGGTGGGATGAAGAGGAGCCTAAATAGGCACCTGAGCCTTGCCCAAGATACCTTGAGGAATCTATGACACGAAGATTTTTTACCGCTGCTCTCACAGCTTTACTGCTGATGGCATGTGCCGTAAAGGAACGCACAGAACCTGTTGTTGATACTTTTTTGGATGGCGCACCGCGCGAGTCAACCGTTGCTGACATCCCCTTTCTGCACGCCTGGATCGCTCCTCAGCCAACGCCGATTCCCTATAGGAGTATATACATCAAACCGGTTCGCACTGATCTACTCCCCAAGGATATGTGGCTGCGCAGTCGCGGACTCGCTGTTTCATCTGCCGAAGAGTTCCAGAAAGATGCCGAAATCATCGCCCGATATTTCAGGATTAGGTTACTCAGCGAACTAAAATCAACCAAATCTCAGCGCTTCTTGGTCGTTGACACACCAGACAGCAAATCTCTGATACTCGAAATTGCGATTACCGAGCTTGTCCTCTCTGAACCGATCATTCGTGCAGCCGCTCTTGCCGTTCCGTTTCCTGGTGTCGACCTAGCCCTTTCAACGATATCGGACCCACACGTCTCTTTTGCTGCCCGGTTTACATCACCGGACGGAAAGACCCTGATCGCTACCGCCGCGGATCGGCGGTTTCCTCCAGTGCGATTGATTGACTTAAATAAGCTCCGTGCACGCAGCTCCGCGCGCGAGATCATAGCTCACTGGTCGCGTCAGCTAGCTCAAGCAATCCAGCTAAACGAATTCAAAAACGTCGAGGGGAATACCTGGTTTTCGATTTTGCCGTGGTGAAGGTGGGTGGGGGGCTCTTGATGCTGTAGCTAATTGAATCAGCTACTGTGTTTGAGTCATAGGTGGGATGCTCCTTTGCTTGCTAAAGCAGCAGATGTGTATTCTTTCCGACATCATTCTCATAGCTGTGACGACAGGCCCGCCAGAATATACCTACGCTGCGATGTTCACGCTCCACTGTTTTGGTATACAATAGCGCAGTTTGATCTTTTAAAGCTGGAGCAAATCAAATAGGCAAATTGCTTGTTAACCTATTGAAAAGCCGCCAGGTAGCCTTCTAATGCGGTCCCGGTCAGTCGCTCTAACTGCCTACTTACACAGAATAACAAGCAAAACTCTCTGAACGTCTTTGGGAAGAGCAACTCGATTTCCTTTACTTAATCCGCTGCTTTTCCTCTGGCTTTCTTAGCTCGCCATAGACTCACTTAGATGCAACTTTCCGGCTGCAAGCGGCATCTTACTGAAAAGCTCAAGAAAGAGCCTATCCATTGTTCACAGCTATCCAACGCTTTTAAGAGATTTATGATTGAAAATAAACTTAGGGTCTCATCTCCATTCTTGACAACCTTATTCGTTATTACCGCATTCATGGTCGTTGGACTACATAGTGCTTTTGGAGATAGCTTCTCAGGTCCTTACCGACTGGCTAGCTGGGACCGCAGATCCGATAAAAAACAAACTGTAACTTTTAGGGCTGAACCAGCAACGAAAGGCGAACGGGCTTTTTTTAGGCAGCTATCGATTCCTATCACCTTAGGACCCAAGGAACGTATTGTCGATGGCATATTCCTCAAAAGGACTGTCTTGCTGGTGGTCAAAAATTTAGAAGATATTGCTGTCCACGAGGCCCTGTTTAACAAGAACTTCAATACGGTTCGTCGAATAGAGAAGCGGGCCCCCACCACTTCGGATATGAAATTGTTTGCCTTGGTAAATGCACCTAACGGATCCTCAAACACTTCCACACCCGCTACTGGGCAGCCCAATCCTGCCCCAGCGACCTGTCCGATCACAATCGGCTACGCGCCATTTAGGTGTGTTCCATGCGATAGACTCAAGCAAGCATATCCTGAAACAACAGAATCGTGCCCTCAGATTATCCACGCGTTAGATACGCGCCCTGCCAGCTTTAGTGGCACTTGGCCAAGAGTCTCGTGGCCAGGGGGGAGTGGAAATGGAGCGGGTGCGATGAACGCAGCGATTAATCATTGCAGGCAAATTTGTTCTCAGGGGCCCGTTGAGACCGATCCTCCACCGGTCAGTCCGCCAGGCAATTCGGGTGGACCCTCTGATGACCAATGTACTATTGATAGAAATGGAAAGGTGACCTGCGGTGACAGCGACCAGCTGCCGCCTAACGATGGAACACCAAAAAATCCCACCAATCCGGCAGCCCCACCTTCGGAGTCCGGCCCACCATCTACCGGTCTTTGCTCAGTTACGTATACGTGTAACTACCAAAACAGCAGAGGTACTGGGACGATTACCTGCGGCCCTAAGTCAATTTCGGTGCAAGGCAACTGGGGAAAGTTAGATTGCAAAACGTGCGCCTATACGCCAGCGCCAAATTGCTATGCGACCGGTCAGAAACCGCCGCGGCCGTAGATTTTGGGCTGAGTGCCAGGTGCTAATTATGGTCGTTAGAATTACTTACCTCTTCACCTTGGCCATAGCAAAGCTGCTCCAATAGGAGAAGTCTGATGTGGTACCCTTTCTTAGATACGCATAGCGGGTCATGATTATTGACCCTCTGGCGGGCTTGAAGATGGATATCGCATAGCTGTCGGTGATGAAATACCTCGTCACCGGACGCCTCCGCGAACTGAGCGGTGGAATAAGAGATATCTGCACATACTGCCGCACATCAGAACCTGGCTGCATGGAGATTACCATCCTGTCCCTGAATGCTTGGATGCGAGGTTTGACCGGAATAACTTGCGAAAGACCCCTGTCCTGGCAGTCGATTACTCCATTGCCGTTGGCATCAGAGTCGGCGATCCCACATCCGCAAACCCCAGGAGTCGTCTTACCACGGTCGCTAGGGCAAGCATCCTGACAGTCAACCACACTATCACCGTCGGAATCAGAATCGGCTACGCCGCAACCGCAGACTCCTGCGGACAATTTACTAGGGTCGCTTGGACATGACTCCTGGCAATCAAGTACTGTGTCGCCATCGGAATCAACATCAGCTACTCCACAACCACAGATGCCCGGCTCTGTTTTCTCAGGATCGCTCGGACAGTTATCGACCACTCCGAGCGCCATATCTGACATCGCCTTTACATTCAAAAATCTTCCCCCGACAACCTTCCCGATCAAGTTAGATCTCTGCCTGGCAGAAGCACTAGCTATATCCTTGAGCTCGCTACCCGATAGGTGCGGAGCTTGCGAGGCGACTAGACCGATGGCTCCTGCAACCATCGGAGCAGCCATGGATGTTCCGGAAAATCCGCCATAAAACGCCCTCGATCCGGTAATTGGAGACTTGGTGCTCATAATGTCCCCTGCATCACTCGTGGAATTATCTCCACCTGGAGCAGCGATAGTGACGTTCCAGCCGAAATTAGAGTAAGGCGCAAGCTGTCCTGCTGAGCCGGTCGCTGCCACAGATATGACATTCGGCACTGCATACGACGCTGGGTAATGCGGCGTTACATCCATATCTTTGGAGCTATTTCCGGCAGCCGCGACTAGCAACACATCCACTGAGTTAAGACGCACGATGGCTTCGTAAGTTGCCTCTGAATAGACAGTCCCACCAATCGATGCGTTCACCGCGCGAATATTTATTCCTCGCAGCTTGAGATCATAAAAGTAATTATAGGCTCTAACTAGTCCAGAGGTGCTAAACCATGGTTCGCACCCTTGATTGGCTTTTGCTGTTACTAACGTGGTGTTCCAATTCACCCCAGTAACACCGATACCGTTGTTACCCTTCGCCCCGATAATCCCCGACACGTGCGTTCCGTGACCTTGGCAGTCGTTTATATCGTTGTTAATAGCGTCGGTATTGGCACCATGTATATCGTCGATATAACCGTTTCCGTCATTATCGACCCCATCGATGGCTTCCAACGGATTTGACCAGAGGTTCGGAGCTAGATCAGGATGAGATGAGTAAATTCCAGTATCGATCACCCCCAGCAATACCGATTTTGAGCCTACACCGCGATCCCAGGCCTGTGGCGCATCGATATCGGCGAGTGGTGAGCTATTTGAGGAAAGCCCCCACTGCTCACCGAACATCGGATCATTAGGCACGGCTGCGATAGGCAGCAACACGTCCGGCTCGCACGATGCTACCGACTCATCCTGCAGAATTTCGGCACAATCTTTATTAACCTTAGCCCAATTCAGTGGCTCGCGATCAATCCCCGCATTGGCTATGGACTGTGCTGCTGATTTCGGAATAACTAAATCAAAGTAACCTGAGGTCTGGCTGATTACGTAGCTCGGGTCCGTAGGTGGCTTGGTCGAACTAACTCCAGTTTTACGAGTAATTAAGTAACGGTCTGCCGCTACCTCGACAGCATCAGCCCGTGCTTCAGACAAAACGGACGCCGCACAGATAAATAGAACCCCAACCACTCGCGTGGCAAGTAGCGCTAACTTATTTTTTGTTTGATCAACTCTGTCTTTCATTCTGCGTCTACCTCATTGCTCTAGCTGCCCAAACCAACGTACACCTGCCACAAGAGGCAGCTAAGCCAGTGTTTGCTGCGCGTCGATCATTTGTAATATCTTTGTAGACTACGCCTACGGCGCATACCGCCCCATTTGACAGCCGCACCGTTTTTAAAAACTCAAGTCGACGACCGCGGTCGCGCGACTGCCCTGAGAAGTCACCATCATGTGATGTGCGAAGCGCTGCTCGCCCCCCAACCTGATAGAGCGCATGCGTAAAATTAATTGTACGCACGTTAGTTGAACAGTTAGCCCGCGCTAGAGAATATCTGCCGTACCATGTACCAGAAAAGTTGGGCCCAGAGAGTGCATTCCACTGCCTAAGGCTGGTATATGATCGACGAAGGTTACGGCGTCCAATGACGCTATCAGCCGCCTGAAGAGTGCGCAGCATCTGGCCCTTGGATGGTTGTCCCTTGGATGGTTGTCCCTCTGTGTCTGCGTTAGCAGCTCTACAATAACCTGCTCCGAAAACTGCCCCGATTGTCATCACTAGCGCCAATAGCCGTAGCGCTATTGACCACCGCGACACCGCTCCTTGCTGCGATCGCGAGCCTGAAACCACCTGCTCATTATCTCGATTACTTTGTCGCGGTCCTTGCATAACACTGCTCCTTTTTACCTACTACTCTTCTCCTGAAGCACTACCACATTCGCCCTTCAGCAGAGGTACCAAAACGGCATATCTCAAGCAAGCAAAAGGCGCTGCTAGCAGCGACATCAGATTCCTATTCTGAATTCTTTAAATGGGGTACATCGAGAGGTCTATTATTCAGGACTACCAGGGGGCCTATTTTCGGCAGTCAGCCCGTCCGTCACAGACTTTAACTCACCTTTAAGCTTATTCAGAATGCTGACGCCCCTGTACCGCGCCATGAGACTAGACTGATTCTGTTCTGGTTTCAGACCAAAATCGTATGTCACTAGGGGAGGAATTCGAATCAGCTGGCAGCTTAAATTCACAAAATTGGCGATTTGCACTGGAGTCACGCCTACCGGCTTTAAGAGCTTACCAAGTGCATCTCCTAGAGGCTCCCAGAAAGAGATCTGCCGATCTACCTGGGCACGTGCTGCGTCTTCTAGCTTTATGATTTTTTCACTTAGAAGACCGATAGCGATCACGAAAACAACCAGAGGCCTCAAATCCAGGTGTATTGATTGTGCCTTTGATCTGCGTAACAAGCTGATCAAAGCGATCAATAACACTTATAGGACCACCTTGCAGAAGGTGCATATCTTTAGGCTTGAGATTCCGGTCAAGCAGCAGATTATGCAAGGGCCTGCCTCTGTCCAAATCCGCCTCTAGGATAAGAATAGCTTTATTACAGGCTGACAATACATCGTTGGGTGATTGGTACCCCATCGAAATTCTTCACTAAATTCCGCATTATGAGAGTTGATAACGGCCTGGCCCTGATGCATGCCCAATAAATTTCCACTTTTATTTCTAGTATTTCGATCCATAAATCCTCTCTCACTAGCAAGATTACTTCCCGGCTAATACAGAGAGGGTTATTGGCTAGTGCCGGCTTTTGGTAGCTTATCGCGGGCTTAAAAGAATAAACTTTCATTCGGCTATTGCAGGCCAAAACGGTACACACGTCTGAAATTAATACGCTTTTTAGGTGTCTCTCTGACGGCGCTATGATTCGAGCGTTTTTAACAGCATGGGATCCTTTATGCTTCCAAGCACCTGCACTATTTATAATTTTCTCAACTGCTTCTTTATGGCTCTTATGCCGGCCGTGCCTACTAATTTGGCGCTCGCCTGGCACCACGCCCGCCGAAGGTGTCAGCGCGTGTTGTATCAACTGCTGCCGCCAAGCTGCGGTCTGATATGCGCGCTAGGCTACTGGCATCGTTCCATGAGCCACCTCGGAAACCAGCACCACTTGCGGTTGTTGGGGCTGGCCATCCACTTACATTACTACGACCATCGCTATCGGTCTCGCCATCACCATGAGCGCCGCTGAAGTTGCGACCATCCGCGTTTCCTACGGTTACTACCCTCTCTCTCAGATTTCCGCTTAATTCAAGCGCGCCATAAAAACTTCCGCCAGAGTTCACTCGTGATGCATTCCCGTAATTCAAAGATGCAAAGCTGCCGACTCTAAGCGGTCCTGCAACTCCTCCGCTCCAGTTGACATTAGCACCTGCGTTTGACGGCACTTCGGTCACTAGCCCTGCCCCTGTAACTCCACTCGCGTTAGTACCGGAGCTGGAGCCCCATGCGAACTCATCGCTGACTGCATCTGCTGCTCCACGCGCCGCCTTCTCGTATTCAAGTTCACTGAGAGGACGTAGCCCGGCCCAATCTAAATAAGCAGTAAGGTCTTCCCAGCTCATATAGTTCATCGGCACGTTACAATATGTCGCTCCTGCGCCTCGATCCGGAAGTGCTGCAGATCCAACATCTAACCATTCAATGTTGTTACGACCTAGCAACGCATCTGAGCTCTTACCACTCCCTGCTGTGCAATCTCGATTGCTACGTGAGGCTCCGTTCGCCGCAAGGGAGTTGAAGAAATTCCTCCACTGCTCCTGGGATATCTCATGGCGCATTACATAGAAACCTCGATAACCTTTAGGAAAAGCAGTGGGAATGGTAAACAACGAACCTGCAGCGTCTCCTCCGCCTGGGTAATAAAACCCATTACTACTAGTATTAGTGGTGCCAATTGCGTTTTCGCTTGTGATGTACCATGGATCAGTATCACTACTACCTTGAACAAACGAATTAGTGCTGGACGTATCACCCGCATAAAACGATCCCTCCGGCACATAGACCATATGAATCGCGTGAACCTGCAGATCTATTCGATCTCCAACTTCAACTCCATCCTGTCCGAAGCTCCACCTGAGCCTAATCCCATTGAAGGTATTACTGCCGAACCCAGGGGCGCTCTTGTAAACGAATGCCCCCACTCCTGGATTAGTACCGATATCAAAGGCTGCGCTCGGATCCTCAAGTCCAATCGAGATCGTGCTACCATCGGGCATAATGTGTCCTGAGTCCATTAATGAGGCGTGCTGCCAATTACCCTGGTTGCGCCTGAATTTGACAAATATCCACATGGCATCCCAATTAGAAGCTCCAGTACTTAATCGCCACGAATAGTTCCAAGATAGGTCGAATCCAATATCCATAATCCCAGTGGAGGCATCGTAATTTAGAAGCTGCTCACCACTGATCGAAGCACTCTGGGGGCCACCGCGAGTTGGAGTTGCGGTTGGTGTTGCGGTGGGAGTCGCTGTTGGTGTGTTCGTCGGAGTGTTCGTTGGGGATGCTGTTGGCGTGTCGGTCGGAGTAATCGTTGGTGTAATGGTTGGGGTTATCGTGGGCGTATCGGTGGGAGTGGTAGTCGGTGTCACTGTTGGAGTTATCGTCGGAGTATGCGTGGGTGTATAGGTGGGTGTAATCGTCGGCGTCACTGTTGGTGTATCTGTCGGTGTTGCTGTAGGAGCCGAAAACCAATTTATGGTGTTACCTGAGTTAACTGAGTTAGAGGGATTTATCGCGGTGGCTGCCAGGTTGCTGCCATCCTGAACATCTACATACGACACACTCGTTGAAGTTGGATTTATTGACCAAGCCGACGAAGGCGTTGATGAGCGAAGAGACAACAACTGTCCTGATGCTCCGGTAAGGGTAAGAACTCCGGCAACAGTCTGGGTTGCTCCGGCAGCAAAGGTCAGGGTAGCTGCGCTGCTTACTGTTTTTGAAAGATTATGAAAAGTAGTCGAGCCAGATATTGTCTGATTAGTACCTGTAAGTGACACCGTTCCTGTATTACGAGTGAATGTCCCACCACTGCGCGTAAAATCGCCGGCTACGGAGAGAGTCGAGGGCGCAGAAAATATCCCGGCTCCGCTTTGCGAAAAGTTACCCCCTATCGATACCGTACCGGTCGCCGTTACTGTATCGTTACTGTCCGTCAATGCTATATCGAGGTGATGAAAAGACCAACTCTTCAAAGTGTACGAATCAGTCAATCCATCTCCATCTCCCTTGTACCTAACAGTGCTTCCCGCATTAAGCACCAGATTGGGCACCGCTTCATCCCCAGACAACTCAAAGACTGCACCGCTAAACACCGTCGCTGTTCCACTCACGTTCAAAGCTTTATTGCTGGTTAGGTAGGTACCAGCTTGCAATGAAAAGTTGCTAGATATGGTATATACCCCAGATATCGTGAATTTATCGATAGCTCCATCAGTTGCGTTCAGTACTAAATTACCCTGACAGTAGCCAACGAATTGGTCGACTATTTGCGTATCAGCTAGCCCATCACCATCACCAAGCATGGTAACCGTTCCTCCGGAGTAGTTTTCTATTCCAAAGGATCCACTGACCCTTGTTACTGTCGCCGTTTTACTGGTGATGGCTCCGTAATTCCTCAGCGTTAACGTATTAGTGGTAACCGACATCACACCCGAACCGATCGTCATAGTTCCATAGTTTTTAATCACCATACCGGCGTTACCTATGTGCAGGCGAACCGAGGGATTATCCCCAAGATGTGCCGTCGTATTTGCCGTGATTGTTAGATCCTGTTGCGACTTCACGGCCACGTATCGATCAAGTACAACTTTGGTAATCGTAAGGTATGGAGCATCGATTGATGTATCAGCGTTTGCATTCTCATTTAGAGTGAGAACGTTGACCGCTGGAAACTTGGTGTGGTCACGCACAACAAATGACCCTGCGACGCTGATAGAGGGCAAAGAAGCAGTTGTGAATGTCGCATTTGGGTAGCTTGCAGAACCATTGTTAAAATGCCCATTCTCTGAATATGTGCCTCCTGTAGACAACCCAACACTTAGCGAGGTGAGGCTTGGAAATGACGCGGTACCGTAATTCAAAAGCCTTCCTTTAAACGCTATCGCAGTTACAGAGTTTGCCGGATACGATTCAAATGTGCCGTAGTTGGTAAAAACCTCCGCTTCTATATTGAGAGTCGATGCTGCACTGCGAATAGTTCCGTTGTTGACCAGTGAGATCTGGGCTGACGTTTCTGTGTTTTTGAGTAAGTGCGTCACGCTAGTGCTGAGAGGAATAACTGTATTAGCGGCGATGGTAAGAGTATTTGAAACGCCTGTGTTCACAGTGCGATTGATCACAACTGAATTGAATGAGACGTTTGGGGCATTTATTTCGGTATTTTGATCCTTATAGGCTCCATCAAGGGTGAGAACATCAACGCTCGGAAAGCGGATTGAACTATGGACCACTAGATTAGCGGCGACGTTAATGTCAGGCAGCGCAGCTGTAGTGAAAGTTGCATTCGGATACGAAGCATTTCCGTTTGTAAAACTACCATTTTCTGAGCGATTAGAGTCTCCTGCAGCGAGGGAGACTACAAACGAGGTCAAGTCCGGGAAATTTAGGGTGCCGTAGTTAAACACACCACCTTGAACAGTAATATTGGTTATTGTGGTGCCAACAGATGCCTCAATCGTTCCATAATTGTACAGGCGTTCAATCGCTAAATTGAGGTTGTTCGCACCAAACCGTATCGTGCCGTAGTTGTAGATTTTAAACTCCTCATTAGATCTTGCATTATGAACGATCGGGGATACGCTCGGATCAAGTGGAATAGTGGTGTTTGCCGAGATTGTGTAGCTACCACCCCAGAAGGAGTCAGCACTCTTTTCGATCTGAACCAAGTTAAACACTATATTCGCTGCGTTGAAGGTAGCACTCGACGTACCATCCCACTTCAGCACTCCTGAGTTATGCGAGAAGGTAGCGCTTGATATGGATATACCTTTGGCGACGGATAGGGTCCCTGAAGTGGCAGTGAAGCTTCCGCCGTTGATCGTTAGGTCGCTATCAATGTCAATCGTTGAATTACCGCCAGAAAATGTTCCACCACTCATTAGAAAGTTATCGGTCCCGATTGATATCGTTACGGAATTACTCTGGGCTACTGTGCCTGTATAACCCGGCTGCATCACCAAGCCTGCGGCTGCTAGATTAGTGTTGATGTTGGCTGAACCATCACAGTCGGCATCAAAAACGATTATATCGGCCGACGTAGGCACTCCCGCTCCGCCGCCCGTACAGGAGCTAGGATTAGAAGTGCTCCAATTTGCAGAATCACCCGTACTGCCCGAGACACTAGCAACCCAGTAGTACGTGGCTGCCTGCACCTCTGCCGTGCAGAGCAGCAAACATACAACTGCGATGATAGCCGTCGATAAAATTGTAAATTTTAAGCGCAACTGAACTCTCCACTAGCCAGCAGCCGGCAAATCGCACCCCTGCCTTCAGCGGGGTGGATGTACCAAAGGCGTAACGAGCTGTCCTCTTCACCCCAGGTCAAATAACGGCACATTATTTAAAAAAGTTAAGTTAATTTCAGCAGATCTAAATTCCTGCAAGGCCTCCACCAAATGCCAATTATCTCAACTATTAGGCTACTAAGCTTTTGATTCTACGCGAGTCCCAGCTACATCAGGTGGCCAAGTTAGCGCCTCAATTATCGAGGCTAATTGCAGCAGCGGACTGGAAAGTCTCGGTCCAGGTTTTCCTAAATACCATCGCCCTAACCGCAGCCCTGCCTATCTCTCGTAAAAATCCAAATCCGTGTGAAACGACTCACGTAGGTGCGACAGACCCCAGAAGGCACAGGCGAATACAACTGTTGTTACTACCCATACAGTATTTTGGATTGAGAGGTATGATTTAAGCTCAACGAACGCAATCGTTATTGGGATAGCAGTGGCGCGCACCAAATTAGGCACCATCGTGGTAACTGTAGCTCGGATATTAGTTCCGAACTGCTCGGCTGCAGTGGTGATCAAGCAAGCCCAATACCCCGCAGTGAGACCAAGCAGCCCAACTAAAATTAAATAAGCAAACGCTGTGGAAAACACCTCGCTGACAATCGTTACCGCTACTATGCAATTAAGCAAAACTAGGATCACCAACGGCATTTTCCGCTTGCGCATCAGTTGACTAAGCAGCCCAGCTAGTACATCCCCTAGGGTAAGCCCAACTGA
>JBKCMS010000106.1:0-8124 GCA_046300175.1 Pseudomonadota bacterium
GATTAGCCACCATTAAGACTAGAGCTTAATTCTAAAGCTCCCTTTTTTATCGATGCTGTGCAGACTCCCTGCTTGTTGCGCTGGATCTCCGCGGTGAATTGGCCTGAATTTGTGGTGGAGATGAAAATACGGGCCGAGTGCGGATCTTGATTGAATAGATTGACCTCCCTCAGAGAGCTTAGTTCAAACGGTGGTAGTTGTGAGCTAAACTCAATAAACTTATTGATGGCCAAGATTAGGGTGTACGACATATTCGGGACTTGGAAGGCGCTCCTAACACCGTATTCAACTATACGATCGAGGTCCTCTGAGAATGCCGCGCCCGTGAAAATAGGTGTCTGTGAGAAGTGGCGCACAGCATCCGGATCCTCATCCGTTCGTGCACTTGTTTGAACATGGGTTGCCACGGCTCCTCGGCTATATTGGAATGCTCCGTACGGTGAGAGACAGCACCATTTTAACTCTTGGTTTAGTAAGATAGTGTGCGCCTCGGCAAGAAAAGCAAGCTGTGGCTCAACGCCGTGAATGCCGCTGACTATCCGGTGCGTATGAAGGGTCGTGTGGCACTCGGCACCAAATATTTCTGCTATTCTCTCTCGGTATTGGTGTAGTATTTCGCCCGCTAGTTCGTCAAAAGGGCCTTCTTCTATCGGCAGGGCAAGATGCTCATTATTTGAACTAATTGTTAACTCTAAATGAGCTCGAGTTATGCCGTTAAGATAATCAAAAGGGTGTGAACAAAGATTAAGTTCCGGTAAGGATAGTAGCTTTTTTTGTTCGGCGCTAAAAGCTAAACGGTGACTTTGACTGGACCGGTCCATTTCATGATTCTACTCCTGCAACGAGGATAAAGAAAGCAGATTGGGTAAAGTCGCATGTGGTGGCGATCGCAGGCTAAGTTATGGCATGCTCTGATTTACGGTTGCAGGAGCGGTCAGTAGTATAAAGGGGTGTAAGAGTGCGGGGATTCATCAGTTATTACGCCGTCCGAGCTATATTTGCATTAGTGGGTTTGCTGCCTCATCGTTTGTGCGTAGCGTTATTTGGGTCTCTTTGGCGACTAGCCTTCGTGCTGATTCCCAGACTAAAGCGCACAGTTGATGTCAACTTACGGATAGCGTTCCCGGACCAGGATGAGCGCTGGCGTGCCGATATGGTGCGGAAAAATGCCGTCGAGATGGGAAGACTGCTCGCCGATACTGTGCGCCTGCCGTCGCTCGATGCAGAGTGGGTGCGCAGTCATGTGAGTATCCCGGCGCTTGAACGCTATGGGAATGTTGCTTCGCAAAGAGGCGTGCTGATTGCTACAGGCCATCTGGGAAGCTTCGAGCTGCTTGGGCACTCCATGGGTTTATGGGGCTATCCCCTTGCAGCCGTTGCTCGACGTTTTAAATCATCGCGATTAGACAGCTGGTGGACCGGACTTCGTCAGGCTAGTGGTAATCGGATTATTGATCGCACGGGGGCATTCCGAGAGATGGTGCGAACTATCTCCGAAGGCACTTCGGTGGCTGTGCTATTTGACCAGAATGTAAAGATCAATCACGCCATCTTTGTTGATTGGTTCGGTAAGCCGGCGGCCACAACGCGTGCCTTTGCTCTTGCAGCTATTAAGACTCAGGCTCCGGTATTTGTAGCTTCGATGATCTACTGCGGCAATGATCGATACCGAGTTGAGTCGGTCGAATGTGATTTTTCGGCTTTGTACCGCGATAACGCAATTAGCGATGCTGATAAAGTTGAGCAAGTAACACGAACCATTTCGGAACACTACTGTGAGATGATTCGTTCCTTCCCGCAGGGGTGGTTCTGGATGCATCGACGGTGGAAAACGCGACCGCCCGGAGACACGACCAGGGTTTACGGTTGATTTCGTGACCCGTTCTTTTTCTTCTTCTTTTGAACTAGCTCTAAGTCGAGATATTCGGCGAGGTTTTCGGC
This sequence comes from Pseudomonadota bacterium, assembly GCA_046300175.1. Classification (GTDB taxonomy): domain Bacteria; phylum Bdellovibrionota_C; class UBA2361; order UBA2361; family OMII01; genus OMII01. Next base: position 1,942 of record JBKCMS010000106.1, read on the forward strand.
CGTTGTTAGTTTTATATCTCGCTCGCCGCGCATGAATCGCCTGAGTACAGCGTGGTCTACACCGGACCCCACAGCGATGGCGTAGCGGCTCTTTTGCGACGTGAGGACGGCTTTACGGATGCGTTCTGATAGTTTCATAGTGCGGGCTCAGCTACAGCGTTGAATCCATTTCGCTACGGAATTTTGTCACTCGCTATAGGTCAACACGAAACATAGCGTAATCAGACAGTTGCAAAAATACGGGCTCAGTGACCCATATGTAGCAGGTACCCAGGCGGCGCTAAGCTCTCATGACATTCGGTTCTGGGGATATGATCCGCTTTAGAGGGTGAAGTTTTTTGAGGATTTGGGTATACCAGTCGTTAGAACGGTAGGGTCGGTGGAGTTGTAGGGCCCTTAGGATAGGCCGTAAAACAGTTAGGCAGAGAGCGGTAGGATATGAAGGTAGTACAGTGTGATATTCCAGAGGTGCTTGTTTTTGAACCCAGGGTTTTTGGGGATGATCGAGGCTTTTTTCTGGAAAGCTTTAATCAGCAACAGTTCAATGATGCTGTGGGTCGTGAGGTGGTGTTTGTGCAGGACAACCACTCATGCTCCTCTAAGGGGGTTCTGCGGGGACTTCACTACCAGATACAAAATCCTCAGGGTAAGTTAGTTCGAGTGGTTGCAGGGGAGATATTCGATGTTGCAGTTGACATTCGGCGCGGTTCAGCAACATTTGGGAAATGGGTGGGTCTACGACTCTCTGCTGCCGATAAGAGGCAGATTTGGGTGCCAGCAGGGTTTGCACACGGCTTCCTGGTCTTATCGGAAACGGCAGAGGTTCTTTACAAAACAACGGATTACTATTTCCCAAATTACGAGCGTTCGATCGCCTGGGATGATCCCACGCTAAAGATCGATTGGCCGATTACTGGTGCCCCCACACTGTCAGCGAAAGATGCAAAGGGGTGCCTGTTTGCGGAAGCTGAAGTGTACCAGGACTCGAAAAAAGTTGCTTAATACTGGTGTTTCGCGGGGGCTATTGCATTAGCCGCAGTGGGGCTGGAATTACGCGCCAGGTGCCAGGAAGGCCTTGTGCAGCGATACATCGCTTCCTAGCTCCACATGAAATGAGCAGGCCCAGACGTTTCCTTGAGAGAAGAATACCGGTTGACCGTTGTGGCGCGCATGTATACGAACCGGTTGATTTGATTTAGTTGCAGCAGCAGGCCGCAGGTTGAGCAGAGGAGCGCGAATAAAGTGCGCCTCCACTGGGGCGCTGCACAGATCGATCCCTTCGATCTGTAGCTCCGTTGTGAATGAATCGAGTTGAGAGCCGTAGAAATTTCTATGGGCTACTATATCAATTAACTTGAGCGAATCCTGAGCCGGGTTGTGCACCTCTGAGGCAGCGAGGATCGCCCCTGCGCAGATGCCCCAAACGCGGTGCTGCTTGGCAAAGCGCACAATTTCCTCAAGCATGCCGTGAAGTTTAATGAATCTGAGCATGGTGGTGCTCTCGCCGCCTGGCAAGATTAGCCGATCCACTGCCCAAAGCTCCTCAGGGGTCCGTACCCTGATACAGCTCACTCCAAGCCTTTTGAAGATCACCTCGTGTGGCTCGATACAACCTTGATAGCCCAAGATGCCTACTGAGGGAGCAGTGGACACAGGAGTTACCACCCTCGGTTGGCGAGCTGTGCTTGAGCTGGAATCGTGCTTATCTCGATGCCACGCATAGCTTTGCCGAGGCCACGTGAGACCTCCAGAAGTTTCTTAGGATCGTTGTAGAAGCAGGTGGCCTGCACCACTGCTTTAGCAAACTCAAGCGGGTTCTCAGACTTAAATATCCCAGACCCCACAAACACCGACTCGGCGCCCAATATCCGGCATAACGCTGCATCCGCAGGAGTCGCCACGCCACCAGCAGCGAAGTTGGGTACAGGCAGCCGACCTGATTCGCGCACCTCTTTAACCAGCGCGATTGGAACCCGAAACTCTTCGGCCTTCTCTGCTAGTCGCTCGTCGGAGAGGGTCGTGAGTTCAGTGATGCCACGATTGATCTCACGTAGGTGCCGCACCGCTTCGATGATATTGCCGGTGCCAGCTTCGCCTTTAGTGCGCATCATCGCTGCGCCTTCTTTAATACGCCGCAGTGCTTCTCCGAGGTCCTTGGCTCCGCATACAAAGGGAGTTTTGTACTCGTGCTTGTCGATATGCAGGTGTGGATCGGCGGGTGTCAGCACCTCTGACTCGTCGATGAAGTCGATCCCGATAGCTTCAAGTATCTGTGCCTCAGCGATGTGCCCAATACGCACCTTGGCCATAACCGGGATGCTCACGGCTGCTTTAATCTCTTCAATCATCCGTGGATCGCTCATGCGCGCAACCCCGCCATCCCGACGGATATCAGACGGAACACGCTCCAGAGCCATGACTGCCACTGCGCCAGCATCCTCTGCTATGCGCGCTTGCTCGACGTCGACTACGTCCATGATCACGCCGTTGCAGAGCATGCGTGCCAGACCAACTTTGATCTCGAAGGTGTTGTTAGAATTAGCGGAAGTGGGTTCAGCCATATAATCCTGTTAACTACTGATCAGATTTAAAGAAGTGGTTCAAGTTTTGAGGCTAACAATTTAGCCATTATACTTGAACAACATTTCCTAATATTAATGACTAATCCAGGATGATTTCGCTCTTGTCGTGTATACTAGCGCTAACTAGTACTTTCGCTACTGGTGACCCCAATGGGACTCGAACCCATGTTTCCGGCGTGAGAGGCCAGCGTCCTAGACCGCTAGACGATGGGGCCACATTTCGTAGAAGGTTGAGGTTAGCACGTCTGAAAAGGGGATTCACCTTAGCCCTAATTTAACGGTTTTTTGGGCCAAAAAGGCGTTGTCGTAGGATTTTGGATTGGCGGGGGGGGTAATATCCGGTCTGGCGCCCCGCCAGGGGGCGGGATAGGGTAGGGAGATGAGGGTATGCGGGCGCCAGGGATTTGAAGCGCCCTGCGGGCCGTGCTAAACTACTGTCAGTCAACTCATTCGCCCGTGGTGCAATGGCAGCACGTCAGGTTCTGACCCTGAAAATCGAGGTTCGAGTCCTTGCGGGCGAACCACTTCTGATGCAAGTAGAAGCTTTGGTCTGCACACCGGCACCGCTGTTTTAGCAGTACTAGCCTGGACGACTCTCATGCTGTTGTTCTCATGCTTTAGTGCAAAAAGGCAGTTGCGTGACGATGAGTAGGTTCGGCTTTCTACAATTGATTCCAACCCTGATTTTCGGACGATTTAGTTTCCTCACCATTGTGCTGGTAGGAGCATGTCTGCCCAGTGTTCTGCTCTCCGGATGTGCAAGTGTTGGAGTGCTGGGCCGCGGAAGTAAAGCGCGCGATATTCCTAGTAACACCGTTGCCGTCGATGTTGCCAATGCGCAGCGCGGCAAGTTCGAGGTTGATGCAGAGAGGGATTCTGAGGCAATCCATCATTTTCTTGTTGGAGAACTGTCGCTGGGCGCAGAGGACTTTGATGCGGCTCGCAAGAATTTCGAGCGTGCAGAGGAGCTGACCCAAGAGCCCAAGGCGCTGATCAATTCAAAGCTAGCAGATCTGTACTTAAGAAATGGGGAGCTTGAAAAGGCCGAGCTAGCAGCTAAAAAGGCGATGGATGAGAGTCCTTCGGAGCCTTACGTTCGGATGTTGTATGCGGGGGTGCTTGAAGCTCTAGGGCGAGAAGCAGAAGCCGAGCCGATCTACCGCGCACTGGTAGCGGAGTTTCCAGCAAAGGTTGATGGCTACCTACTTCTCTCCAATCTATACGTAAAGACCAAGAGTTACGACCGGGCGATAGAGGTGCTAGCTACTCTGGTGCGCAACCAACCTAACGAACCAGCAGGGCATTACTACCTGGGGCGGATGTATGAGCACCAGGAGCGCTTTGATAAAGCTGAAGTAGAGTATCGCTGGGTGTTTGAAAACGACCCAACGATGGCAAATGGGTCCACCGAATTACTGCGCGTGCTTGTGCGCCAAGGCAAGACAAAAAAAGTGAAGCAGGTCTGCGAGCGGATTATAAGTCAGGACCCGAATAATTCACTGGCTCGCAAAGTACTTAGCCATATTATGATCGGTGAGAGTAAGCTTGATGATGCACTCAAACACCTCACAGCCCTTGAGTCGCTGGAAGAAGACCCGTCAGAGACGCGCTTTAAAGTGGCGCTGATTCAGATTGAGAAGCAGAACTATCGCGAAGCACAGCGTGAGTTGAGTCTTGTTCTGGCGAAGAATCCAAAGCACGCAGAGGCCCGATACTATCTAGCATCGCTTTATGCTGGGTCGGGCAAGCGTGAAGAGGCTATAGAGGAGCTTGCAGAGATAGAAAAAGACAGTCCGATGTATATAAAGAGTCGCACCTTCGCCGCTTTTATTCTGCGCCAGGATGATAAGTTAGACGACGCGCTTGAGGCCGTCGATTCAGCGTTAGAGATCGAGCCCAACAATCTTAATCTGACTCTTTACAGTGTTCTTATTTTAGGAGATCAAGGCGAGTATCGTTCTGCTGAGAAGCGTTTGCGCAAGCTCATGGAGAGCTACCCTAATGAAGAACGGGTTAGGTTTAACCTCGCAGTGGTTCTACACGAGCGTGGAGCTACAGCTGAATCGCTGGCTGAAATGGAGCGGGTGATGGAGGTCAACCCTCGAAACGCTGATGCTCTGAATTTTATCGCTTACACGTATGCGCAAGAGGGGCGTGATCTTGAACGAGCCGAAAAGCTCGTAAATAAGGCGCTCGAAATTAAGCCTTCCGACGGCTACTACCTCGATACGCTAGGATTTGTATATTTTAAACGTGGCAAGATGCAGCAGGCTGAGGAAGTACTTGCACGAGCAGTCGGAGTAACCGGACAGGACCCAGTAATCGTTGAGCACTACGTGCAGGTGCTCATAGCACAGCAGAAATGGCAGCAAGCAGTTGGTATTCTCAAAACAATCGTAGAGGTTCACCTGTCCGAAGAAGACTCCCGAGACAAAGACAAGGTAGAGGCGCTGAAAAATCTTAAACATCACCTTGAAGAGATACTTGAGGCTCGACCTGAGCTATCAGGTGTGCAGCGCAGCCTATTGCTTAAAAAGCCGATGCAGCGAGGTGTCGTTGGAGCTGCAGAGCTTGGTTTAGTGACTGATTTTCCGAATCTACTACAGGAGCAGCAGTGAAAGTATCCGCCGGTTTTTTTCCACGCCCAGCTCTATTGTTAACGCTCTTTGGAGTGGTTTCCCTGGTGTTTTCTGGTTGTGTGCGTGCCCCGGTGTTTGCCCCTGGAGAGCACATAAATGCGGCCAGTTCTCAAGCGCTGTGCGGTTCGCTAAACGCCGCTAGAGAGGGCGCAGTATCGTTTCGTGCCTTACTTGATGCAACTGTGCGAGGGCCTGGTAGTGATGCGGCCTCTTTTCGCTATGCGATAGTCGGTAAAGCTGATGACAAGCTGAGGATCGATGTGCTTCCGTCCGAAGGAGCATATACCCTGGCGCTAATCACAGTAAGTGGGGGAGATGCGCTGTTTTTAAACACACAGGAGAAGCGTGCTCTTGAGGGCTGCTCGGTAGAGCAGGCGCTTGAGAAGCTCCTTGGGTTTAAGGGGATGACACCAGCAGCAGTCAAGGGATTGGTGCTTGGACAAACCCCTGCGCTTGATTGTCGCAGTGTCACTGTCTATCGCAGCGATAACTCGCGGGTGATTTTTCTTGATCCGGTCGCACACATTGCATGGGAAGTTGACGCCGATTCATCAGAGTTGCAACGCGCACATTTTTTAAGTGAAAACGGCCAGGCGGTGTTGGCAATAGCTGAGAGGGGTGAACGTAGTGGGGTTCGTACGGTTGACTTCACCATTTATAAACCAGTATCTGCAACCGCGCAGATGCAGATTCGAAAACTTGTGCCTAATCCAGATATAGCAGAATCTGCGTTTAATGTGCCGGTGCCCCCAGGCTACGAGCGTGAAGGGTGCTAGCACTAGTGACATCCGCAGCTTTATCGCTACGCACCTTTAAGCAATATGAGACCTCCGGGAAACCTCTGTAAAGAGGTTGACTCGGAGGGATCTCGGTCGCCCGGATGGCGACCACAGGCACGCAAGTGCCTGGAGCGACGCGCAATCGCGCGCCGGTTTGCGCGCGATTAAGCTTGGAGCGAGCCG
>JBKCMS010000107.1:0-4726 GCA_046300175.1 Pseudomonadota bacterium
GTGGATACAACCCTGGCGGATACTTCGCCGAGGTGTCTCCCATACGCCACAACCCTAGCACTCTTCTCGCTTCCTGCTTTAGTTTCTTCAAAAATCTTATGTACTCAATCCGAGCTGTTCGGTCATCCGAGAGGCACCACAGCTTCTTCCCCTTGCGGTCGGGCCTATAAGTCAGATCAAGCCCCTGCTGCATAAGCTTCTCGCGCCCTATCACTCGCTTACGCTGGCGCTGACGCTTTCGCTCGGCTCGCACCTCACGGCGCTCAAGAACACCTCGGCCACCTACATGGCGTTTGCTGAGATTAGCTACCCACTCTTTGTTCCCCTGTTCACTTACTTTCTCTTCTCGCGCTCAGAGCTTATCGGCACAATAGCCCTTGGAGGCGGGCTCATTCTTTTGGGAGGTGTGATTATTGCTCGGGAGCACTGAGGCTACATAGTTGGCTCAAACCACCTGCTGTAGTGTTCGCCCCTGAAGCAACTCATTTATTGTATTAAATAGCTGCTCTAGCCGAACCGGCTTAGCTAGGTACCGATCGAAACCAGCTCCTATTGCGCGCTGCTCATCATCAGCTGCTGCGTGAGCAGATAGCGCGATAGCTGGTGTACAGATGCCTGCTTGGCGAACATTGCGTATGTAGTCGTATCCGTCGCGCATCGGCATCGCAATATCACTGATAAGCAGATCAGGCTGCTCTCTAGATGTAAGCGCAAGCGCGCTCTCGGCTGATGGTGCAGTGTAGACCTGCGCGCCTCTGTCCTCAAGTGCGCCTCGCAGAAGCTCGCGGGCTTCAAGTTGATCGTCTATCACAAGAAATGAAATGCCTCGGAGATCAACATCTGCATCGACAACACTACTTCCGAAAGCGATCGACTGCGGAGCAGCACTTGGAGCAACTCTCGGCAGGGCAATCGTAAAGGTACTCCCTTGATTTCTCCCTTTACTCTCTGCAACGACAGTACCACCGTGCAACTCTACCAGCTGGCGGACGATGGCAAGTCCCAGCCCCAGGCCGCCGTGGGCTCGAGTACTTGAGCTATCCGACTGAACAAAGCGATCAAATATACGCGGCAGCATATCCGACGGGATTCCGCATCCGGTGTCGGCCACTGATATAGCCACCGTCTCTTGATCGCCGTGAGTTGAAACCGTAATACGCCCACCGTCGGGGGTAAACTTAATAGCATTGGATAATAGGTTCCATAGACATTGCTGAAGCCGTAGCGGATCACCACTAACTATCTGCTCTCCCGGCTCCGGCTGATCTAGGTGTAGCTCCACGTGCAGCTCCTTCTCTTCAAGCTCTCGCTGCACTGTATCCAATACCATCTGCACTAAAGACGGAATCGATACCTCAGCAACATTCAGTCGCATCTTTCCTGATACGATCCTGTTGATATCGAGCAGATCAGATATAAGTTGATTAAGCGCTTGGCCACTTCGTTCTATGGCACTGAGTGCCTTAGCTTGTCGCGCCGGATTGCTGTCCATTTTGCGTAAAAGCTGGGTCCAGCCAAGCATCGCGTTAAGCGGTGTACGTAGCTCGTGCGAGAGCGTTGCTACGAAAGCATCCTTCTCTTGCACCGAGCGCTGTGCCTCCACACGCAAAGCACTCTCAACCTCGGCTTGGGCGCGTAATTCACCCTCGTGTTCATACGCCTCTTTGATCGCTGTAATATCCTCTGAGAAGATAATAATTCCACCGATCTCTTTGGTGCTTTCGTTTCTAAACCACGGCTGAACCTCCCATGAAATCCACTGTCGTGAACCATCGCCTCTGATAAATATATCCTCGTCTGCTCGCTCTGTCGCTCCTGCTAAGCAACGTTGGTGAACCAACTTCCAGCGCTCCGGAATCTCGGGAAATATCTCATAGTGGCTACGGCCGCATACATCATCAATACCTATATTGAAATCGGATAGCCAACGCCTACTAGCAGCGATGTAGCGCATCTCGCGATCAAACATCGCCATCGCTGCTGGCGCCTGGCCTATAAAAGCCTCAACGTTACTTAAACGCTCCTGCAGCATTGAGTCGCGCTGGCGCAAAAGTCGATCAAAGATAAAGCTGGCTAACAGGCCCTCAAGCGCAAGAGTCGCTAGAGCCAGTGGCATACCGGCCACTCCTGAATAGACGTGTTGATGCATCGAGCCCGCAAGTAATGCGACAAGAAGTAGCGTGGTAGCCGCTCCAAGGCTAAAGCCTCCAAACCAGACACCGAACATAACCACAGGATAGAATAAAACTAATGACAGGTCAGGATCCCAGTCGGATAACGCAAGATGGCGCAGCGCCCTACATAAAGTGGCCAAAGCAACGAGAATGAGCACCTTTGCTAGGTAGCCTCCCGCCCTCAAATGTGGCAAACCTACTAACGGTATCGAGCTATTCAATTTGCGCCACACCATATTATTCCAACGGCGATCTAAACAGAGCTTTGTGTTCTACTACCGCTGCTATTCGATCCTCTCTGTTCTACTGGCCGATCCCCCACCCTGTTTGTTGAAATCCATCCTTAATTTATCGGGGCAATATCAAATAAGTTGGTCACGCCAGGTATTTCGCTTTGTTTGTGGGAGGACCTTTAGATTGCCACACATATGAGCCGTCTGACCTAGCCTAGCCCAAAGGGCGCCTTATTGACTGCATAAAAGTAGTCCGTTTTTGCTTTAGAGATGACGGCGATCATACGCCTTTAGCGCTGATGGCCACACATTACGGTACTTTGGGCCCATAATCGCGTAAGCGCACGCTGCTAGTACATCTTTGCCAAACCCCGATTTAGAGCAGACCGAAAGCTGCGCGTAACAAGGTAAAGCGAAACGCAGATATAGAACAGCGTAATAGCCAATGCGAGCACTAATATGCTCCACTGAGGTGGGTGCCCAGCCAGCACTCCACGCATCTCCTCGAAGACATAGCTTGTTGGAAATAGCTTGGCTAACTTCTGTAGGTCAGGTGGCAGGGTGGTCAGGGGAAAATACGCCACTGAGAAAGGCGCCAATACCCAGACAAAGGTCCATGATAGAGCCTGGGCTTTAGTTGTTAGGCGCATGATGATCGCCTGAATCAACAGACCTACCCACCACCCGTTAAGTACAAGCACTATGAAAAGCGGTATCAGATACCAACTTAGTCCTGCGGTGATACTAAAATTATATAGAACCCAGGCTACCAGGCACCCAAATCCAACTGAGGCGATCGCTTTTAATAAGCTAAACAATAGAAGCGCTAGTATCCACTCACTGAACTTTAAAGGAGTCGCGAAGAGATTAATCATGTTCTTGTTCCAGAGCTCATCGAGTAGCCCCATCCCGATATCACCCTGCGCACGGTGGACTGCACTCCACATAATCACACCTGCGATGATCGTAAAGAATACTGCTTCGCCCCCCGTTGCCATCTGATTCTGTACATAACTTGCTGTGATACCCCACAGAACCAGATCCATAGCTATCCAGTAGAACGACTCTGTCAGGCGATCAAAGCTTCTGATAGTGCCGTACCAATTGCGCACCATAACGGCCCACACTCTATGCCATGAAAATACGTTTAGATTAGACATACAGCGCTCCTTGGCCACTAGCCTGACTCATAAAGTAGTCCTCTAGGGTGGCACGAGACACCGTAAGTCCATGAAGCGGTATCCGATTGCTATTAAGAGCTGAGATAAACGCTGCGATCTGGTCCTCGCGCATTGTTACAACTGAGTACCCGTCTTGATTAACCACTCCAAGCTCTGCCGCATCACATACTGCGCCAAATGATTTGGCATAAGCCTCTTCAATAAGTAGCGATACATAGCACTGATCTAGCGTCCGCGCTAAGTTTCGCGGCGTATCATTAGCGACTATTTTTCCGCGCTGAATGAAGACTACTCGGTCGCAGATAGTTTCAACTTCAGCCATGTTGTGGCTTGTAAAAAGTACCGAGATATTTCTGTCGGCACGCTGCTTTAGAATGTATTCACGTACTACATGAGCACTCTCCGGATCGAGGCTTGCCGTTGGCTCATCAAGCAAAACTATCTCCGGCTCGTTTATAAACGCCTTTGCTAAGTTTAGGCGGGTTAGCTCCCCGGCAGAGAGCGATACTACGCTCTTTGATAACAGCGGCTTTAGGCGAAAGCTCTCAATAATCTGATCTACCCGCTCTAAGCGATTCGACATTCTGTACATCCTACTAATGAACGCAAGCGTGTCGCTAACTTTAAGGTTCCATGGAAGGTTCGTATACGTTGATGAAAAATTCACCCGCTCAAGTATCTCGCTACGAGCCGTATGCAGGTCTTTTCCTAGAAACCGAACAGCGCCCGATGTTGGGGTGAGTATGCCCAGAAGCATCTGAAAGGTAGTTGTCTTACCCGCCCCATTTGGGCCGAGTAGACCGAGTATCTCGCCTTTGCGAAGTTCAAGCGAAACATCATCAACAGCCACGATGCCTTTAAAGCGCTTGGTTAAGCGTTCGGCAACAAGCACTGCACTTTCAGTGGCCGATTTTTTACTATCTGTGTCTGTACTTAGTGTAGCTGGCATCCCTGAACTATACCGCTTTAGCCAGCCCCCTCCAAGCACCTCAAGCGTTGTGAGACCTCCGGGAAACCTCTGTAAAGAGGTTGACTCGGAGGGATCTCGGTCGCCCGGATGGCGACCACAGGCACGCAAGTGCCTGGAGCGACGCGCAATCGCGCGCCGGTTTGCGCGCGATTAAGCTTGGAGCGAGCC
>JBKCMS010000108.1:0-17048 GCA_046300175.1 Pseudomonadota bacterium
CGGCTCGCTCCAAGCTTAATCGCGCGCAAACCGGCGCGCGATTGCGCGTCGCTCCAGGCACTTGCGTGCCTGTGGTCGCCATCCGGGCGACCGAGATCCCTCCGAGTCAACCTCTTTACAGAGGTTTCCCGGAGGTCTCAACCTGGATCAATAAACCTAAAAAGAGCAGTTGCGGGTTTCAGAATGGCGCATCTGGCTAAAATCACTGCGGCTTTTGAATTTTCGGTGCTCACCCTGACGGCGCCAGGGTTCCGCGCCGAAAATATCAAAATCCTTTGTGCTTTTAACCAGCTGCTCCATTAACTACTCTTTTTAGGATAAACCCTGAGTGAGTGATTTTTGAAAAAGATCCCTCGCAATAGTGGGACTGGCGCAATCTTGGCCCCGATGAAGATCGTCAGCACAGCCCAGTTGTGCCGTGAAATACTGGGAAGAAACGCAGTGCCAAAAGGTTTCTTCAGTGAGTCCCAAAAAAATCACCTACAGTGATGTCTGGTAAAAGCCTAGCCAATTTTATTGGCTAGGAGTTTTGAACATCACTGTAGGTGTGCTTTTAGCTAGCAGATGAAAAAATACAAAAATTCATCGCTAGTTCAGGCCGCGCAGCGATCGCCACACGAAACTGATTTACGCGCCCTTTGCTTGGCCAGCCATCGACTTCTTAATTACTCCGATGATAGCGATTAGGATGGCACCGCCAATTCCGCCACCAGCAAGATCAGCTACGATCGATTCGATATTGAATCCAGTGCCTGCGCTCGCTGCCAATCCAGATGCGCCTAACGATGAGAGTATCTGACCACCGAGACCGCCGCCCAGAATGCCTGCAATTGAGTTGCCAAGAGTCCCTAGATTGGCGTTCTTCATCTTAGAACCGGCGACGTTACCACCAACGGCACCTGCTACTACTTGAACTAAAAGATTAGCTATATCCATACTTTCTCCTCGTTAGTTGCCTGAAATATTTATTCGGGCACTATTGGTACTTTTGCGTGTGGGCGTGGATCGCCCACCACACAGCTGCCCCAGTCGCTACTGCATAACTAGCGCGGAACTGTGCGTAATGTGGGGTTTATCCCATATTTTTCGTTTTAAGCGAAGCTATTTTACTTAACTATCCGCAGCGCGCCTTAGGAACAGAAATCCCAAGATAAGTCCTACTGCTGCCCCTCCCAGGTGGGCCGTAGAGCTTATTTGTGGGACTAGAGAGTCGAATATGACTTGTAGCACCAGTATCTGCACCATCGCCGAAAGCTGCGCCTTGGCTGCTAGGCTACCAGAGGTGCGGTAAAGGCGCCTAGCGATAGCAACTTGGAGCCCTACCATCCCTAAAACGCTAGCCGAGGCACCGAGAAGGATAATCGACCTTGGATAGGGGCCAAATGTGGCGATCGCCCAGGCTATCACCATCCCCCCGGCGCCGCACAAGAGATACGCTACCACGAACCTAACCGAGCCGACCGTTTGTTCAACTAGGGGCCCTAGGAACCACAGCCCCATCATATTTAGCGCCACATGAGGTATGCCCCAGTGGAGGAATTGAGCCGAAAACAGGCGCCACCAATCCCCACCCTCAAATAGAGGGCTAAACATCGCCCCAAGCTCCACCATCATCTCTGGGTCGTCTCCGGCGCCCCGGTAGAGCTGGTAGCCGAAAGCCAGCGCAGTGGTGATGATTAATCCCTTAGTACAAGGGGCCGATATCGATTCTCGGCGTGCCCGTCTGGGGCCAGTTTTAACTTTGATCATCACGATATAAACGACCAGAACGGCGCACGAGACCGCTCCGGCATGAGCGGTTAACCAGATTTTAGCGCCGACGCACAACGCTAGCGCGGCGATATTCGCTACCGCCACCCAACGCGGAACGTGCTGTCGAAAGCGGAATATGTTAAAAAGATCGCCGAGTAAATTAAGAATAGCGATTAAAAAAAGAATCTGCTCGATGTCCATCTCAAGGGCCCATGGTACCCTCAAGCAGGAGTCCTTGGGAAGGCCAACGAGATCATACTTTTATTGCGGGCTAGCACGCTCCCCGTGTAGAAGGTAGAGTGAAGATTATCGTTACAGGAACGTAGGTATATGAGCCACAATTTATTCTCAACACTCCAGCATTTTACAACAGGCGCCGGTAAGCAGGCTAAGTTCTACTCTCTTCCAGCTCTAGAGCAGGCTGGACTAGGAGCAATTTCAAAGCTTCCAGTATCGATTCGAATCGTACTTGAGTCTGTATTACGGAACTGTGATGGGCAGAAGGTAGAAGAGCGTAACGTACGCGAGCTAGCGGCCTGGAAGGCAAAAGCTGAAAGGAACTCTGAGATTCCATTTGTTGTAGCGCGTGTGTTGCTCCAGGATTTCACCGGTGTGCCGCTCGGTGTCGACCTTGCAGCGATGCGGGCTGCGGTTAAGAAACTTGGCAAGAATCCGCAGATTATTGAGCCTCTAGTACCGGTTGATCTTGTGATTGACCACTCAGTGCAAGTTGATTACTCCAATCGTAATAACGCTTTGCAGCTAAACATGGAGACGGAGTTCGAACGAAATCATTCGCGCTACCAATTTCTCAAGTGGTGTAAGCAGGCTTTCACATCATTTAGCGTGGTACCTCCCGGTTTCGGAATCTGTCATCAGGTCAATCTTGAGTACCTAGCTCAGGGTGTCTTGCAACGTGACGGGGTGTATTTCCCCGATACGCTAGTTGGAACTGACTCTCACACCACGATGATTAACGGACTTGGAGTTGTTGGTTGGGGTGTCGGTGGTATTGAAGCCGAAGCCGCTATGCTTGGTCAGCCAGTCTATTTTCTCACACCAGATGTGGTTGGATTTCACATGCACGGTAAACTTGCTGCAGGAGTGACTGCTACCGACCTCGTGCTTCACGTTACCAACGTGCTACGTAAAGCAAAGGTTGTCGGCAAGTTCGTTGAATTTTTCGGCGAGGGTGCGGAGTCGATTCCGGTTACCGATAGAGCTACGATTGCCAACATGGCTCCGGAGTACGGCGCTACTATGGGATTTTTCCCGGTAGATGAGCGGACCTGTGATTACCTTACAGCAACGGGTCGTTCCAAAGAGCAGGTTGATACCTTCCGTAATTATTACAAAGCACAGGGGTTGTTCGGAATTCCAAAGCGCGGCGAGTGCGACTACTCTGAAGTAATTGACCTAGACTTATCCAGTGTAAAGCCCAACATAGCAGGCCCTAAGAGGCCACAGGATAAGATTGAGCTTGATGCAGTCAAGCGGGTCTTCACCGACCTAATTACAAAGCCAGTAGCGGATGGCGGGTACGGCAAGGCAATCGATGAGCTTGATAAGACCTTTGCCGTGTCTGTGCCCACAGCTGGAGTTGGTAGTGAGAGCTCAACAACATTGGATACAAATGTGCATCACGGTGAGGTGTTTATCGCAGCGATCACCTCGTGCACGAATACCTCCAATCCAAGTGTTATGTTAGCGGCCGGTTTACTCGCTAAAAAAGCGGTCGAACGCGGTCTAAAGGTCAAACCGTTTGTTAAGACCTCACTCGCCCCCGGCTCTCGAGTGGTGACTGAGTACCTTACCAAGACCGGCCTCCAGAAGTATCTCGATATGCTTGGCTTCCAAGTTGTCGGATACGGGTGCACAACGTGCATCGGTAACTCTGGGCCACTCGACGCGCACATTGAGGAGTGCATAACCAAGAACGATATGGTTGGTGCGGCTGTGCTCTCTGGTAACAGAAACTTTGAGGCCCGGGTACACCAGAATATAAAAGCTAACTTTTTAATGAGCCCGCCCCTAGTGGTAGCTTATGCATTAGCTGGCACTGTGCGGATCGATTTCGCTCATCAGCCGATCGGGGTTGATTCAAATAGCAAGCCGGTATTTCTCAAGGATATCTGGCCTAGCGCAGATGAGATATTACAACTCATTCCGCAGGCTTTCGATGCAGCAATGTATCGCAAGCTCTACAGTAATGTTACCGCTGAAAACCCCCTCTGGGATGAGATTCCAGCCAGCACAGGAGTAGTCTACGAGTGGGATCAAAGCTCAACATATATTCAGCATCCGCCTTATTTCGAGGGCTTCTCGCTGACCCCACCAGAGCAAGTTGCGATTCGCGGAGCGCGGGCCTTGGCTATCTTCGGAGACTCGGTTACCACAGATCACATCAGTCCAGCAGGAGCAATTAAAAAAGATTCGCCAGCTGGAACCTACCTGATCAATCGAGGTGTGGCCTTCCAAGACTTTAACAGCTATGGCGCGCGTCGTGGCTCGCACGATGTTATGGTCCGAGGAACTTTTGCAAATGTGCGTATCAAGAACCTGATGGTAGCAGGGGTTGAGGGCGGAGTAACCGTTCATCAGCCAAGTGGTGAGCGCCTAACGATTTATGACGCAGCTGTTAAGTACGCAGAAAGTAGAGTACCTCTTGTGGTCTTTGCTGGCCAAGAGTACGGCACTGGTAGTTCTCGTGATTGGGCAGCCAAGGGGACTATGCTGCTAGGGGTAAAAGCGGTAATTGCAGAGAGTTTTGAGCGTATCCACCGCAGCAACCTGATCGGTATGGGAGTACTACCGTGCCAGTTTAAGAGTGGGGAATCCGCAAAGAGTCATGGAATAAGTGGAACTGAAGAGTTTGAGATACGTGGCACAGAGCACGGTATAACTCCGGGGCAAGATGTTACCCTGGTGGTCAGGAGCGCTGACGGTTCGACCAAAGAGATAACAGTCAAGCTTAGGGTCGATACATCGATTGAAGTTGAGTACTTTAAGCACGGAGGTATATTGCCGTATGTGCTTAGGTCGCTTGTTAGTCAGGCATAGCGCTCACCGCAAATATTTTGGGGGATATAGCATGAGACAAAGAATCGGAAAGAGTGTGGCACCATTTATCGCCTTGGTTAGTGGTGTAACCTTGGTTGCTTCGATACCATCGGCTGCTCTTGCAGGCGACAGCAGCGAAGTGGTGGTGAATCTTGTAACCCCCCAGGGAGTAGGAGAGTCAATCGGCACCATAACTTTCTCTGATAACGCTCAGGGACTTTCGATCCAGCCCAAGTTAAAAGGTCTGCCGGTTGGTGAGCGTGGCTTTCACATTCACGAGAATCCCGATTGTGGTCCAAAAGAGAAAGATGGAGCTATGGTGGCAGCGCTAGCCGCAGGTCCGCACTACGATCCAGCCCATAGTGGTAAACACGCTGGTCCTCATGGTGGAGGTCATAAAGGCGATCTGCCCAAGCTGGAAGTAGCTGCCGATGGTAGCGCCACTAAATCAGTCCTGGTAGCGGGGATGGCTGTGAAGGACATTCGTGGACGCAGCGTGATGATCCATGCCGGAGGTGACAACTACGCAGATGCTCCAGCTCCGCTAGGCGGAGGGGGAGCCCGCATAGCATGCGGTGTAATACGATAATAGCCAGCGCTTTGACTCGGATTTACCACAACTTGTCTCAAAAGTAGCTTCTTTGCGAGGTAGACTAGATGCGAGGTGAGGCGGAGAAAACGAGCTAAAAACCCTGGCAGAAGATACTTTTGAGGCCAGCTCTAGCTGAAAGATCAATAAACCCTGCGCGAGTGATTTTTGAAAAATCACTCGCACCGATTATCATTAATTTTTTTCAAAAATGAATGAAGCTGGTTTTATAAGGTAGCAGGTACTAGCTTGCGGTGCAAAAGCTCAAGCATCTTTCGCCACTCAAGTGCACCAAGAGAGTTTTCATCAATCATTAGGTGCTCGGGAATTTCAGGGGTTGTAGGTGTTGGCTTAACCCTTTGGAGCTGCCAAGCAGTCACCATGCCATTTTGTTTAAGCCACTCGGTCAACCCACAGAATGAGACCAATTCATCGTTCGGATTGGCTAAAATAGTTGTTGGAATTGAGCGCAGGTGGGAAGGGTTGGTGAGATTTTGTGTTAATGAATAGATTTCAAGGGTGTTGCGGTACCAAAAGAGAGGCGTCTGAGCAAAGCGTCGATAGGCCGTAGGGGCGATGTTAGAAACTCTCCATGAGACTGGCGGTAAGAAGGTTAAAATATAGCCTAACCGCGGAAGAGTTCTAAGGGAGAGGGCGGGAGCAATCAATATCACCCCAGCGGGCTTAATGTCAGTGTGAGTGTCTAGCACCCGTGTGACTAACAATCCTCCAAGCGAGTAGCCGATCATAAATGTTGGAAGGGTGGGGTAGCGCTGGCGCGCCTCGTTGTACGCTTGGATCACATCCCGCTCCCAAACCTCAGGGGTAAAAGCTGATACCCCTTCACGTTCGTGACCGCTGAGTGTTATCCTGTAGGAGTGAAAACCGATGGCGGTAAGCGCCTGGGCCAGTGCATCAAGCGAATCAGGCCTCTGGTTTAGACCGTGGACAAGTAAAACCACTCCGCGCGCTGGCACGGTGGTTGTGATAAACGAGGCCGCAGTCTGCGCGGTAAATTCAAAGGACGGGTCGGCTTTAAAGCAGCAGCCTGATAAATTTAAGGTGCATACTATTAAGGCGCTAACTAGCACGCATATTTCATAAAACTGCGTCGCGAGAGCGCCTGGAATATTGATTGTTGAGCCGAAAAAGCGCCATTTTCGACTCTCGTAGTAGCAGGCCTTATGAAATTTGCGCTCTAGAACAGCGGACACTTTCTTAAATCTTTTTTGACTGATCACTGAGCGCCCCATTTCTGTGTATGTTATAGTCCTTTTGGTAAAACCTATCGACGTCTATTTCCCGGAGGTCTCTAGAGGTTGTTGTTTTGATTCGCATCCACGAATCGATAGTTTTTTACAAAAGTCGGGATTTGCCCAGGGACTTTTGAAAAACGCTACAAGGATGTCGCCTGATATGAAGATATTCGTGCTCAATGTCGGCAAAGTGCGCCAGTCCTTTATCAAGGATGGGGAGCAGGAGTACCTAAAACGGCTGCAGGCCACCCCACTAGCCGTTTCTTTAGTTGAGTTGGGTTTGGAGGCCCCTGGCTCTCTATCTCCAGAGGAGCTTCGAGAGCGAGAGGGGATAGAGCTGCTAAAGCGACTAGAGACGTTTGAGTACATTATAGCTCTTGATGAACGAGGCAAACGGGTTGGCTCCAAGGATTTCGCTAGTTTATTAAGTAAGCAGATGGTGGCTGGGACCCGATCTTTAGCCTTTGTGATCGGTGGAGCATACGGTTTTTCCGAAAAAATTAGACAGAGGGCCAACTACGTTTTATCCTTGTCGGATCTAACCTTACCGCATCAATTAACGCGGCTAGTGTTAATAGAGCAGATATACAGGGCTTACACCCTGCACAAAGGTATCGACTACCACAAATGAGGCAAAGCGGGCTTTCGGCAGTGATCAGGCGGAGTCGGTTGGAACAATATGGGCAAGATCAAGAAATTCGCAGCTCTCAATATTAAAAAGATCACCGGGGGACGTGACCCGATCAGAGTTGTTGAGGAGTTTATTATCAGACGCGGATTTGATCCTGACGAGTGTCGCAAGGAGCAGACACCGGACATGACTCGCTGGATGTTCACCTTGAGAGAAACAGTCGAGCTTGAAGTACTCGTTGAGGGGCATCGCAAACCAGCAGAGACAACTATTTACATGGGGATAAATATTATTACAGTACCGATCCGTGGAGCGGGCGATATTCTCGCAGCAGCACTTGAGATCGCTGATGGTCTCGTGGGCATAAAAGTGAGCTTAGTGGGGCACTATCTAGTTCTAAGTGCCAGCCTTAGCGCCGAGGGTATAGCGGTAGATGACCTTGAATACCACCTTAAATTGATCGAAGCGCAGGAGGTTTGGTTCCGCAGCGCGCTAGCTTCCGAGCTACAGTGGGAGGAATTTCCTTTAGAGTAACTCGGCAGTAAAGATGCAGTAAAGATGCAGTAAAGATGCAGGAAACATGATGAGTAAAGGTAGCGCATGTTAAGGCAGTGTTGGCTGATCAATCCCAAGTCGGGTAATGGAGGTGGCGAAAGGCTAGCGGCGGCACTCAGAGATAAAGTGCGAGTTGAAGAGTGTGATTTCTCGCGGCTTGATAATGTTCTCAGTACGGTAGAAAAAGGTGAGAAGATAGTTGTAGCCGGAGGCGATGGCACTAGCGGCGCTGTACTAACGTCGCTAGCGCTACCGGACAGACCGGTAGCCGTACTTCCACTTGGTACGGGGAACGACTTAGCGCGGGAGGTTGGGAACATTAAGCTACCGTGCGAAAAAAATCCCGAAAAGCTGCCTGAAATTATTGAGGAGCTTAAGGAAGTTAAGCTTGCAACCTGGGAGATAGTCGTGGACGGTGTTAAGCGTGGCTTCACCAACTACGCATCCCTAGGTTATGAGGGCGCAGTAGTGCGTGATTTTGCACGTTGGAGATCAGCAACCAACTTCCAATCAACATTGGTAAATCGTGCGATGTATGGTTTTTTTGGTTGTCGAAATTTCGTTATGTACCGTTCTCCGGCGCGGGTTGGCTCTGATAACAGTGTTGAAATGCTCAGCGTACCGATGCGAGGTCTGGTAGTTTCAAATATTCAAAGCCATTTAGGCATGGGTAAGTTATCGTCCCAGTGCGATCCGAGTGACGACGTAATCGAGTGTATCAGCCCATCTCTGCCGCGTGACTATCTAAAGATGATGGCCAGCCGATTTATTCCGGTTCCAGACCTACCAGTAGTGCAAAAGGGGCGCTCGCTGACTATATCTGATCTTACACCAGGCACGCAGATACAGGTTGATGGAGAGCCACATGCACCCTTGAAAGGGACTAGCGTAGAGATTCGCTTTAGGGGCTTTGTGCGTATTTTGGGAAAAAAATAACATTCGCGGCGAGAGAGATCTTTAAACCTTCAAGCGGCAGTTTCTGGCCCGAAAGTAGAGCAGCTACACGAAATAACTTTGGGCGCTGAATTTTCTGTGCGCACCCTGACAGTATCCGGGTTGCGGCTCAAAATTTAACCTAAAACGGCAGTTAAGGAGCATGAAAATGGTGCTGATACGCGAAAGCACGCAGGATTTTGAAATTTTTGGCGCGCAACCCTGGCACCGTCAGGGTGAGCACCAAAAACTAAAAAGCCAAAGTGATTTCGCGTAGATGCGCTATTTTCAGGCCCGCAACTGCCGTTTTTAGGTTTAAAGATCCTGGGTGCTTTCCAGTATCTGCGCTATTTTCATTCTCCTGAACTGCCGTTTGTAGGTCAAAACAAGCGAGCACGACTGAATGTAGCGTTCTCCAGAAGTCCGTAGCGAAATCGGGGCTTTTGGGGAACGCTATCGACTCGCGGATGCGAATCAAAACAACACTTATAGTGATGTAACGCAAAAGCCTCGCCAGTTTTACTGGCACGGACTTTTGCACGTCAATAAACCCTGCGCGAGTGATTTTTGAAAAAAATCACTCGCACAGGGTTTATCCAAGCTACGACTGACGAAAGCGTCCCTGAGAGATCTGCACACCAAAAAAGGCGCCAAGACCCACTCTATTTGCAGCATGTTTGGCGCTTTACTGGTGTTGATTAGCGCTAAGGAGCTTTGCGTACGAAGCAAAGAGAGCTTTTAGAAATTTTTCACCTTCAGGGAGGCTAACAAGCCACAAGTTGTCATTGATAAAATTAAAAACTATCCGCTGCTGATCTTCGCCTAGGTCTTTAATTTTGTCCCCGATTCCATCAAGCCTTAAGAGGCTGCTAGCAGCGTCTGCTAACTGGTCTATTTTTGTTAGTAACGCTTCTAACGCTTTGTCATCTCGTAAATCCGATGGCGTATCAAAATAATCGAATAGCGCAAGTCCTAGACCACTCTCTTCGAAGCCTAACTGGCCCCGTAGTTTTAAAATGATTAAATCTGCCTGAGCATCTCCTGTGATTAATCCGGGCTCGAAGCTAATAATGCGACAGATATTCAGGATATCAGTACTCTCAATAATAAAAAAAAGACGACTATAAAAATTCGGTGTGAGAGAATACAGTTCATCAAATGACAATTGGTCAGTTGGGGCGTCAGGCTTGATGACTTTTTCGTTCAGCTGAGTAGTGGCCATTACCTGATTCTAGCAAACCGTAGGTAGTAATTCGCGCCAGCCGAGTTAATAAATTGTTAAATCACTCTAGTAAAAGTGGCCGCAGGCCGGTTCTTTTTGGTTAAATCGCGCTAATAATCGCGTCTTAGCTATACTTGCGGCACTCAAGTTCCGCAAAAAGTTCTGTAGCTAGGGTCTTCAACACTAGGAATTTCGCTGTAGGAAGCGTGTGCAGTAAAAGGAGAACGCAAAGCGCTGACAAGCTGCTCTAATTGAGCTAGGTCCCCTTGCTCACTTGCTGCACTAAGCGCTTTCTCAACTAGATGATTGCGGGCAATAATTGCTGGATTAACCTTACGCATCTGAGCTAGGGTCTCTGTCGGCAGGCGATTGTTACGTTGCTGAGAGATACGCTCCGTCCAGATACTATGCCACGACTGCAAAGCAGCAGGTAAGCTGAATGTGGTATCCCCAGAAAGGGCGCGAAAGGTTCCTGTATAGTCGAGCCCTGCACTTAGCATAATCTCAAGGAGCTCTTTTATCAGCGATTTATCGGACTCTTCTTTCGTTACCAGACCTAGCTTTTCACACATTCCACTTGTCCAGTGCTTAGTGAAGATACTTGGGAAGGAATCAACTAATTGCTGTGCTCGAGTAAGAGCAGCCTGGGGCTCCTGATCAAAGAGTGGCAGCAGAGATTCAGCTAGGCGCGCTAGATTCCATTCAATTATGCCTGGTTGTGCTCCGAAAGCGTAGCGCCCATTTTGATCAATAGAGCTGAACACGGTGCTGGGGTCGTAGCGGTTCATGAAAGCACAGGGCCCAAAGTCTATGCTCTCACCTGATATTGCTACGTTATCAGTGTTCATCACACCGTGAATAAAACCGACGTGCATCCATCGAGAAACAAGTGCCGCTTGTCGCTCAAAGATCATTTGAGCGAGTAAAAAGTAGCGGTCATCAGATCCGGCTAGCGCGCTATAGTGCCGATTAATCGCGTAGTCCGCCAGCGCCTTGAGATCGCTTAGCTCTCCGTGAGCGGCGGCATACTGAAATGTGCCAATCCGAATGTGACTTGAAGCGACACGCACCTGAATCCCACCTGGAAAGGCTCTTTCGCGCGTTACGGAGTCGCCAGTTCTGACTACTGCAAGGGTCCGCGTAGCTGGTATCCCCAGTGCGTGCAGCGCTTCACCAATTATATACTCACGAAGCATGGCGCTCAGGGTAGCCCGTCCATCTCCCCGGCGAGAGAATGGAGTTTGACCTGAACCCTTTAGCTGTATGTCGTACGAAGAACCATCGCCCGCTTTGACCTCGCCTAAGAGCAAGGCGCGACCATCTCCAAGGGTATGAACAAAGTGACCAAATTGATGACCTGAATAAGCCAAGGCTAACGGAGTGCTCCCCGTTGCTAAAGTGTTTCCAGCAAAAACATCTACCCACTTCTGCAAGCGCAGAGAGTTACCGGCAACGCCTAACAGCTCGGCGAGTTGATCGTTGACGACCGCTAGCGTTGGTTCAGAAACAGGGCTGGGCAGCACCGTGCGGTGGAAGAGAGTAGGGAGTTGTAGGTAGCTGGAGTTAAGAACGATCATCAGCACGTAAACGGTAGCTTTATGTATTTTCGGGGCGCAGTCTGCCTGCTTACAGTGTGTTTACTTACCGAGTTTCAGCAACTGCGTCGCTAAAACTAGATATAGTGTCTCCCTTAAAGGCAGCCACCGAGACGTATACAGGACTGGAATCAGGGATGTTTCTTAGTATGTAGCGGTAAACCGGACCGTACTGCGCATCGCGCTCCTCTCTTAGTTCAGAGCGCAGTATGGTTACCTCTTTTGACAGATTCGCTCTATCATCGCCGTAGCGAATAACAAATCCGTCTACTGGCTCGCTGGGAACCTCCCAAGTAACCTCAGTGCCAGCTTCTTTCTGTTCAAGCAGAGGGGTATTCAGGGAGCTTGAGTCGGCCGAGTTGGATTTGCCTGAATTTGATTTAAAGATAATTGAGCATCCAGAGGTAGCTAGAATCGCGAAGCAGAGAAAATAAGAGAGAGTGTGGCGCTTCATTGGTGTCCTTTATTGGGGAGTTTACAACTCCTTGGCAGAGTCTAGGACATTCTAGAGCTATTGTGATTGCAGCTCAATGGGGAGATCGCGCAGAGTTTATTTGGAGCAACCTAGCATGCCCCCCTGGGTGCTGTCCCAGCGGCAGGTCAAGTTACTGCTTGCATGACGAGCTTCCCCTCTAAAACCAGCAGGGCTGGTCTCGATCTTCATGTTTACACCCTTAGATAAGCGTGCGACTCCGGGCAAACCATCGATCGTACAATGGGATAGGGGATCAATCTTTAAGCAGTTAGAGAGCGGCAGATATTTCGCGTTCTTGGCAAAAAAATTCTCCTGTGCAAGCGCTACGTTGCGCAGGTCGTTAGCAGCCGCCGTCTTGTAAGATCGTTCGCGGTACATCGAGTACTGAGGTACGGCGATCAGGGCCAGGATGCCAAATATGGCGCTAACCACTAGTAATTCAACAATCGAAAATCCCTGCTCGCTACTCCACTTGTTGGGACTGCTCTGATAACTATCTTTTGCCTCGATTGACGACATGCAAACTGCGGCTTCGTCAAGACCCGTGAAAAAACAGTTGGTGTGTCTCGGAGGATATACCTGCTGATTTCTTGCTAGTTTCCCCGGTCTCGCCTCGCATCTTGCCAACCTCGCTCCAAAGCTTTTTATGAGACTAGTTCTAGTCATGACCTTATCCCCGCCCGTTCACCTAAATAAAACCTGCCACCCTAAAGGATAAGATGCAGCTAGCGGTTCGGGAGGATGAGGATTTTCAAGTTTAATCCTATACAGCGAGCGTGTCCGTAAGTGGGCGTAAGGACGTTATTCGCAGAGGTTCAATGTGATAATAGCAGCTAACTAGCTGAATTCGCCTTTAAGCGGGCGAGTCATCAAAGTAGCTGCAAGGTCTTTGGGGGCGATCTCTCCGCGCAGTACCTTAACTACTAAGCTGATGATCGGTGCATCGACGGCTTTTTCTCTAGCGATAGTTTCAACGATCGGAGCGCTTAACACACCCTCTGCAGTAGAGCCTAAAGATGAAAGTATTTCAGAAAGTTTTTCACCGCGACCGAGCCGTAATCCAACGATACGATTGCGACTCTGATCATCGGTAGCTGTCATGACTAAATCACCTAACCCTGAAAGTCCAGAGAGGGTTTGATGTTGAGCGCCGAGAGCGACAGCAACGCGAGTCATCTCTGACAGGCCTCGTGTGATCAGAGCAGCACGAGTCGATGGTCCATAGCCCAGCGCATCAGATATACCAACGGCGATAGCTATCACGTTCTTCAGTATTCCACCAAGTTCCACGCCGAGCGGATCGTTGGAGACATAGACCCGGACAGAGCTGCTGCTTAGAATCTTTGCCACTAGGGCTGCGGTGTCTTCTGAACCCGATGCTGCTACAAGAGTGATCGGTGTTCTCTGAGCAAGGTCACGGGCAAAGCTCGGTCCAGAGATAACACAGAGACGCTCAGAGGAGACACCGAGTACACGATGACACCACGTAAGCGGGGTTATTTGAGCTGTTCGTTCTAGCCCCTTACTGGCGCTAACTACTAGTCCCTGTGGCTTTAGAGTGGGGAGCACGTCTGGCCAAGCAGAGGCGGGCAGAGCGATGATCGAGATCGGCTGAGCACGGCAATCGGCTAGGTTACTGGTTACCCGCATGGTAGTCGGAAGAGGCACTCGACAGTCCTTGGCGATCGATATCTCTTGAGCAGAGCGAATTGCGGCGAGATGCCCATCATCTCGGTGCCACGCCGTTACATGGTGCCCCAACTGGGCGCAGTACTGAGCGAGCGCTGAACCCCAGGCCCCCAGGCCAATAACTGCTATCTCAGTTGGTTTTGCCCCAGCGACAAGAGCCATAGCTGTTACTGCTCAATCGGTGGAGTGCCTGTTGAGCCTGATTCCGGCGTTGACTCTTCTGGTGTTGAGCCGTTTGAGTTGGAATCAATCGGCGCTGGTGAAACAGCTACCACCTTTTCCTCTGGCTCAAGGTCGATCAGTTTTACTCCTCGCGTATTACGACCGATTACAGAGACATCGCGTGCGCACGTGCGGATGATCTTACCTCCTGAAGTGATCAGCATTAAGCCGCTCTCACTGGTTACAGCAAGCGACTCGATTACTGGGCCGTTACGACCCTCGGTTTGAATGTCGATCAGCCCCTTGCCACCACGGTTCTGTGAGCGGTACTCGGATACAAGTGTTCGCTTGCCGTAGCCGTTTTCGCACACAGTTAGGAGGGTGAGCTCTTCTTTGGCTTCTCCTGCCTCAGCATTTTTCGTCGGGACAACTACGAGTCCTACAACTTTATCATCACCCTCAAACCTAATACCGGTAACTCCGCGTGCTCCGCGACCCATCGGGCGCACCTGATCCTCTTGGAAGCGGATCGCCATACCATCGCGAGTTGCCAAGATGATGTCGTCACCTGCTCGCGTGATTGCAGCGCTTATGACCGTATCTCCCTCATCTAGGGTGCAGGCCATAATTCCACTTCGGCGTGAACGCGAAAACTCCTCAAGGGCCGTCTTCTTTATTACTCCACCCTTTGTGGCGATTACCACGTAGCTGTCCTGGGTCCATTCACGGATCGGCAGAATGGCGCAGAGCTTTTCATCCTCCTTCATCTCCAGCAGATTGACTAGTGCACGGCCACGTGAGGTTCTTCCTGACTCCGGGATCTCGTATACTTTGAGCCAGTAGAGCCGCCCAAGGCTCGTAAATACGAGCAGATCGGCGAGAGTCGAGCAGACAAAGAGATTTTCGACAAAGTCACTGTCGTCCGATACAGCACCGATAATGCCTTTCCCGCCACGACGCTGCTCACGGTACTCCGAGACCGATGTACGCTTGATATAGCCGTTATGGCTGACGGTGACTACCATCTCCTCGTCCTCGATCAGATCGCGCATATCGATCTCAGCGCCATCATCGATGATCTCGGTGCGGCGGGAGTCGCCGTACTTTTCTCTAACCTCGGTAAGCTCGGCAGCGATGATCGCATCAACCTTCTTGGCGTCAGCAAGGATACTGAGCAGTTCATTTATACGTTGAGCCAGCTCTTCGTATTCCTGCTCAATGGCGAGGCGCTCCATCCCGGTGAGCTTTTGAAGCCTAAGGTCGAGGATTGCCTGAGCTTGAATCGTTGAGAGGCTAAAGCGAGTTATGAGCTCGTCTTTTGCCTCTTTGGGAGTGCTAGCTGCACGAATAAGTTTAATCACCTCATCGAGATTTAGGAGGGCGATGCGGAAACCCTCTAAGAGGTGCATGCGCTCTTTTGCTTTCTTGAGTTCGAATTCGGTGCGACGCGTCACTACATCGCGGCGGTGATTGAGGAAGTGCGAAAGTAGGTCAACCAAAGAACAGACCATCGGCTTGCCGTCGACGATCGCTAAATTGACGATACCAAAGCTAGACTGCATTGGAGTGAGTTTATAGAGCTGATTGAGCACCACTTCTGGAGTGGCATCGCGTTTCAGCTCAACGACTATACGCATACCCGAGCGGTCGCTCTCGTCGCGTAGCTTTGAGATACCTTCGATCTGCTTGTCATTGACCAGCTCGGCGATCTTTTCGATCAAGCGTGCCTTGTTGAGTTGATAAGGTATCTCGGTAACAACGATTATATCAGCTTCACGGCTCTTAGTTTTGAGCTTCTCAAAATGAGTCTTGGCGCGTACCTGGATGATGCCGCGACCGTTTGAATAAGCGCTAATGATCGGCCCGCGCCCGTAAATGATACCACCAGTCGGGAAGTCGGGTCCCGGGATGAGCTGCAAAAGTTCATTGAACGATATGTTTGGGTTTTCAATTAAAGCTAGCGCGCCGCTTATGACCTCACTCAAGTTGTGCGGAGGTATGTGAGTGGCCATTCCTACAGCGATACCGTTAGCTCCATTAACAAGAAGGTTAGGAATGACTGAAGGCAGCACGATCGGCTCTTGAGTTGAGTCGTCGAAGTTCGGGGTGAAATCAACCGTTTCTTTGTCGATATCCTCTAGGAGCTTCTCAGCCAGCTCAGTCATTCGACATTCTGTGTAACGGTATGCTGCTGGGGGATCGCCATCGATCGAACCGAAGTTTCCCTGTCCATCAATCAGTGGGTAGCGCAAGTTCCAAGGTTGAGCGAGTCGAACGAGCGCCTCGTATACCGGCATGTCTCCGTGTGGGTGGTAGCGCTTGAGCACTTCACCGACAACTCCCGCGCACTTGCTGTGCTTGCGGTTTGAGACCAACCCCTCGTTGAGCATTGCGTAGAGCACGCGGCGTTGAACTGGTTTTAGCCCGTCACGTACATCAGGTAGGGCGCGACCAACGATTACGCTCATGGCGTAGTCGAGGTACGATTGACGCATCTCTGATTCAATCGTAATCGGGTTTACAGAGCTAGAAACTGGGTTTGAGTTGCTTTGGTCTTCCATCCCCAAACAATAGGATAGACAGGGGGTGAGTTCAAGGGGATATCTTGCGAGAACATTTAAAAATAACGGGTAGTTACAAGGAAAAGAGAGAGGCGTGAAAGGGCGGTCTTAGGGGTAGGTTCTTTGCCCCCCAAGCGCAAGCCTTTAGCGCAGCGCCAGGGCTCAATTATCTTGAGTACGTGCATACTCAGCAGGATACGACAGAAGGCCGCCGATCGGGACCTGTCGAGCGGCATCTCTTTAGATCCGGTCACCGAGTCATAAGGGGCCGTGAGTCGATTTTCTCTAATCCGTATTTTTCACGAAGCTCGCTACGCTCGCCGTGAAAAATGTGCGGAAACAGGCCGTCCCTGGCCTGTTTCCTTATCGCCTACAGTTTGTGTGGGACCCATATAGCGTTTTTCAAAAGTCCGTAGCGAAATCCCGAGTTTTGGAGAACGCTATCGATTCGCGGATGCGAATCAAAACAACAACCTATAGTGATGTCCAGCAAAAGCCTTGCCAGTTTTACTGGCACGGACTTTTGCACGTCACTATAGCGTTTTCCAAAAGTCCGTAGCGAAATCCC
>JBKCMS010000109.1:0-2613 GCA_046300175.1 Pseudomonadota bacterium
CTTGAGCTACACCCTGACGGGCTCCGCTCAGCTCCCCCTATGGATAAGTCTGCTACTGTACCTACCGACGTAACAGCACCGATGGCCAATACTACACCATACCTAAAGTGATGAGTGGTGCGTTAAGTTATTGAACCTGCCTCCTGCTTAAAGGCAAAAAGGATTTGTTCTCCCCCATCAGGCCGAGCTATGCGAGTAAATTGTGTATCTGCAGCAACTGCCGCCACAGAAATTCCTTTGCCGAAAAGAATTAGATCCGACTTCCCTAACTGAGGATGGGGAGATGTGTTCATCATAGAGTTTAGCCAATCGTTTTTTAACGCATAACATAGTATTGTCCCGATCTGCCCATCTAGCCGGTCCGGACACCTTCTCCAGGTTAGCGCACCGCGGATTCCTACTCAATCAAAGCAACAATCAAAGTAAATTCAATTGCTTACTGCAAGATTATAGACCTGGTACATCTACCGATTTAGGGTAGCTGTCCAGATCTGCACAACTGCAGGGATTTGTTGGACGGACGGGTGCCAGTCAAATACGCACCGACAACTTCTACTATGTACGATGAAAATACGGGACAAGCCCAACGAGTAAAATACGAGTAAACCCAGCATTGTCAGATATTTATACATTCGCCCTTGCAAAGTCTTTTTTTACACGATAAAAAGTCTTTATGTTTCCCAGATCGCTAACATTCCAGAACGACAAGAGCTTCTTCCTCTTTGGTCCTCGCGGCGTCGGTAAGACTGAATGGCTGCGGCGGACGTTTCCGGGAGATCTCTACTTTGACCTGCTTGAGGCTCGCATCTATTCACAACTCCTAGCCGACCCAACTCGCCTAGGAAAACGGATTCCCCAGGGCTACCCCGGATGGGTCATCCTCGATGAGGTGCAAAGAATCCCTGAGCTCCTCAATGAAGTCCATCGACTTATTGAGACTAGAAAGCTTCGTTTCATTATGACCGGCTCAAGTGCCCGGGCACTCCGTCGAAAGGGGGTTAACCTTTTAGCGGGGCGCGCGCTTACTCGGTTCATGCACCCTTTGACTATTGAGGAGCTTAGCGAGAGCTTCTCACTTAAACACTCTCTTCGTTTCGGGTCGCTGCCCTGTGTGTATACCGAATGTAACCCAGCCGCATATCTGGCGAGCTATGTGGCAACCTACCTGAGGGAAGAGGTGCAGCAGGAGGGGCTTACTAGAAATCTCGCTGCCTTCAGCCGATTTCTTGAAGTTGCTTCGTTCTCTCAATCCGAGGTGCTCACGATGGCGGAGGTGGCTCGCGAGAGCAACATCTCTGTGAAAGTTATTCAGGATTACTTTGTGATCCTTGAGGATCTCCTGCTCGCTGTGCGACTTCCCGTATTTAGAAAAAAAGCAAAGCGCCGCCTGATTGCGCATCCTAAGTTTCTCTTCTTTGACAGCGGGGTTTTTAACTCAATTCGGCCTAAGGGGCCGCTCGACCATCCAGATCTCGCCCCCGGCGCAAGCGTTGAAACGCTCTTCTTCCAGCAGGTGCGGGCGCTAAACGATTACCACAACCTGGAGTACTCGATATTTTACTGGCGTACGCAAGCTAAGGAAGAGGTCGACTTTGTGTTGTACGGTCCGCGCGGCATTCACGCCTTTGAACTCAAGCATGCCGACCGTGTGCGAGGCGAAGATACCACAAGCTTAAAGCTGTTTTTGCACGACTATCCGAGTGCCAAGTGCCATCTTCTCTACCTCGGAAACGAGGAGTATCACGAGGACGGCGTCTCGGTAATCCCCTTGGAGACGGCACTAAGAAGATTCGTTAGCATTGTGAGCTAGCAGCTCGCGCATTGCGTTAAGCCAGGTATTGCAAGCGCCATAGCGATCCGCTCGAATGCTTCGTTGAGAAACAAGATGAATGGAGGCGGCGAAAACTCAAGTGCTGCCAGGAGCTTACTCCTGATGAAGCTTCTAAGGCATCTTCCATAATTCATCAAGGGTATAACGTCAGTGCGTGCGGGGACGCCTAGTCCGCCGCACGGCACCTTTGTTATTCATCTTGCTTCGTGCGACGAGGGGAAACTGCTCAGGCGAAGCGATTGATTCAACATGAAGGTCAACATCGAGAGCCGGCCATCGCAGGTGCCCAACTCTGGGACTCTCAACATGCAACACATCCTCAACAGCTGCACCTTTAAACCAAGGGAACTTTTTGTGGCACAGAAAGTACTCGTGACCGCTAACTAGCACCCACACCCCAAATGGCGAGATGTTAGCTACCTCACACCCCAAAAAAATCTTTCCAAGCTTTCCGGAACTTTTCACGCTGACGCTCCACAATCTTTTGAATTCGTCTAAGCTCAAGGGGTTTCAGCCCCTCTGAGTCTGCCAGGGCAACGACGGGCTCAAGCCAAAACTTCGCCTCTCCGTTTGATGATATCACATGTACATGCGGTCTGGGCTCCTCTCTTGAAAAGAAGAAGAAACGGTACGGACCTTTGGAGTAAATAGTTGGATTCACAACGAAAGTTTACACTGGATTCAGATATGCGTCCAGCAGAACCTCTGCTGGTGAAGGTTAAAATAGCAGAATCAGATATTCGCCGACCTGCTACGAGGCTGCAATCGAGTACAACCGCAAA
>JBKCMS010000110.1:0-20923 GCA_046300175.1 Pseudomonadota bacterium
TTCTCCAAAAGTCCGTAGCGAAATCCCGAGTTTTGGAGAACGCTATCGATTCGCGGATGCGAATCAAAACAACAACCTATAGTGATGTCCAGCAAAAGCCTTGCCAGTTTTACTGGCACGGACTTTTGCACGTCACTATAATTAGCCGCTATTTTTAGCATAACCCTAAAGTAATTCGGTGTTCCGGTCGCTTTACGGTAGCAGGATTTAAATAATTATGAGCGCTAATATACTTATAGATGCAAGTTGGGATAACGCCCTTAGACTGGCCCAAACTAGCTTAACTCCTCCTAGCGATCTACTCCGGGTAGTACGAAGCGCTTGGACTGGCTCACCTTCTGCTCGGGAATTCGCATACGGGTTACACCGTGCGTCGATCCCGCCACGAGCAATAATCGAAGCCGGTCGAGTCTTAGACCCTAATTGTGATTCTGTTGAGGCGGCTGTTAATGCGCTTGGATACAAGGGGGCCGCAACAGTTGCGGCGATTTGTTTTACCAGCACAGCTATTACCCGTAAATGTTCATCAGAACGAGTTTCTAGCTATGTCTTGCAGCAGATGATAGACCAGGTCGAGATCGGCTACCATTTCGGCGTTAGCGCGGACCTAATCGGTCCCGATGCCGGCACGCTGCTAGGATTTGGGCAATCTCTTGGCTCAGCATTAATGGTGGCGAGCGGCGTCTCTGCGCTCTCGGATGCTCGAGAGATTTTAGAGGGGAGCCGAGATGTTAGTGACTGTCTAAGTCAGTTCGGTTGTGAGCCCTATCAAGTCGCTTCACTAGCCCTTCAGCGGTTAGGCTTCGGGCCTAGTCTGGCGTATGCAGCTGTGATGGCGTTGGGGAATTTTACGCGAGAGGTTGGTTCATCTGATGAAGCTGTAAAAGGATGGTGGGCTGCTAGTGAGTGGATCAGTGCCCTAAAAAATGGGGAACGCGCCCCAAAACGAAAAAGTTCAGCTAGACAATTTCCCGATCTCCTAAACGATACCCCTAAGGATGGTGAGCCACCTTTACACCTCCAGGCTCTCTACAGCAGCATAGACTCAGTTCGACTGAAGCACTCCTCCTGGGTTTGGCACCTTGACTCTACGGAATTCAGCCAATCCCCGTCAGCAGCTGTCTAAAATCTACGCAACATCCGTACTTGCCGCCAAAAAACACGCTAAAATACAGACTTTGCGCATACGTTGTTTGATTGACCGCAAAACCCTACAAGCGTATCTTGGAATTAATGGGCAACGAAGCCTCGTCGTAGCGGGCAAAAATCCCTCCCCATGTACTTAGCTTCCCCATTTGCTCGCTGTGATGATCGTTGTTGTCCAACTATGGGGCACCTACCTGGAGACAGGTAGGTGCCGTTTTTTTTTGCGCTTACGGGTTTCATGTGAATAGCGTATTATCCTGAACCAGGCAGTTAATTGAATGGATGTATGCGATTTTCGCAGCGGATAAAAGCTCTCCGATGAAACCACGAGTTGTAGCAATACCGGCCAAAGATCTGGCTCAATCACTCAAAGCAACAGTTCACGGCCCCGACGATCTAGTGCTAACAGGGCTCTGTCCGCTAAACGCTCCTTTGGTTGGGCACCTCACTTTTATTAAGGGGAGATCGCCGGCAACTACTTGGCGGACGCTAATCAAGCTTCCTGCACTGGCCGTACTGGTCGAGCCAACACTACTGCCCGACGGGGAGGCGCTTCGTTCGCTTAAATGCACTTTGTTAGTCGTTAGCAACGCACATGGGGCATTTCTAGATGCCATCAGATTCTTTTATGAGCCAGAGGTCGTACCGGCTTTAATTCACCCATCCGCTGTAATTGATCCTAGTGCTGAGATCGCCGATGGTGTAGCCATCGGCCCATTCTGCTGTATTGGTGCAAGGGTACGGATAGAACAAGGAGCGACTATTCACAACTCAGTGAATCTAGCCAGAGACGTGGTCATTGGAGCACGAACGGTGATCCACAGCGGCGTCACAATCCGCGAGGGGTGTACGCTGGGTAGCGACTGTACAGTTCACAATAATACAGTAATCGGAGCAGATGGCTTTGGTTACGTTCCTGATGCCAATATGGGAATTAGGAAAGTGCCGCAGGTCGGCACAGTCCAGATCGGCGATCACGTTGAAGTTGGGGCCTGCACGTCTATTGATCGGGCTGCTGTTGGAGTAACGCGCATAGGTTCTTTTACCAAGATAGATAATCAGGTGCAGATCGGCCACAACGTAACGATCGGATCACACTGCCTGATATGCGCTCAAGTGGGGATCGCCGGTAGTGCTCTAATCGGGGATCAGGTCGTGCTCGGCGGTGGTACCGGGGTTGCAGACCACGTAACTGTCGTATCTCAAGTGCGTGTAGGAGGACACTGCGGTGTTACTTCTGACATTCTGGAGGCCGGAGACTACCTGGGAATGCCGGCGGTAAAAGCCCAAACGTACAGACGACAAGTGGCAGCACTTAAGCGCCTGTCGCAACGCTAGCCCGCATAAAACCAGCCTCATTCATTTTTGAAAAAATGAATGAGAATTGCTGGGCGAGCGCAATCTTGGCCCATGAAGATCAAGGGAACAGCCAATTTGCGCCGTAGAAGACAACAAACTCCTATGTGCTTAAGCGTGTGAAATTTTGCAGTAGCAGGCTTCACAAAACTGCGGACTAGCGCGGCTCAGGTAGGTCTTCGGCGAACTCTGCGTGCAGCGCCCTCACAGCAGCCTCGCACTGATCGCGGCTAACCAGCACTGACATCTTTATCTCTGATGTGTTAACCATCTGAACATCTATTTGCTCGGCGGCCAATCTTCTGAAGACACGAGCTGCAACTCCGGTATGATAGCGCATACCGATCCCCACGACCGACACCTTGGCGATACCACGCTCTACTGCTACACCTTTAGCTCCGAGCTCTGGCACTAGATCCCGCAATATCTCAAGGGCAACGACGCTCTGCTCATCAGGAACAGTTACACTCACATTGAGCTTACCGTCATCAACACCTTCTTGCGAAATCATATCGATGTAAATATCGCGCTCTGCGAAAACATCAAACAACTTGGACATTGACCGGATATCGCTCGGCATCCTTTCAACGGTCAAACGCGCCTCATCAAGACGATGAGTTACCCCTGTTACAACTGGCTTCTCCATAAGCTCCTCCTCTGAAACTATCCACGTACCATTTTTGCCTGGATCGAATCGACCAGCGAATGTCGACAGCACGACCAGAGGCACTCCGTACCTCATCGCAAAATATACCGACCGAGTGTGCAGAACCTTGGCCCCAAGGCTAGCCATTTCAAGCATCTCCTCATGCGAGACTCTTGGGATTAATCGGGCATCGGGGCAGACACGTGGGTCGGTCGAGAAAACTCCCGGCACATCGGTGTAAATAAAGCATGTCTTGGCCTTGAGAGCTGCGGCCAAAGCAACGGCAGTGATATCAGACCCGCCCCTTCCGAGTGTGGTGATATCCCCCGACTCAGTTATTCCCTGAAATCCCGCGACCACAGGCACTCCGCCCTGCTGAAGCACTTCGTGCATAGCATCGCAATCGACATCCTCGATGTGCGCGTTAGTATGACGGGTGTCGGTGTTGATCCGCGCCTGGGGCGCTAGAAGGCTTTTAGAAGGTATTCCGAGCGCGTGCAGGCGCATAGCTAGAAGCGCTACGGTTACCTGCTCTCCGCTGGCTAAGAGAACATCCATCTCTCGCGGCATCGGTCGCTCCACGCAACTCTTTGCCAGAGCTACAAGTCGGTTAGTCTCGCCCGCCATAGCAGACAGCACCACTACAACCCCATCGTTAGGGTGTTCATCCCTGTACTCACGTACAATTTCAGCTACGTGCTGAATCCTAGAAACGTCACCTACCGACGTCCCGCCGAACTTCATCACCACTATCTGCTCAAACGTACTCACTTACTTACTTCCCCTTTTGCATCAACCATCGCGGCTCTCTGAAATTCCTCGGACTTTGGGCCAAAACAGCACACGTACCGCTCTCCCGCTTCACTAACCGTGATCTCCAGCAAAAGATCTAGCTCCTGCAAGAGCTGCGGCGATCGCTCCGGCCACTCGACTATCCGAATGGTATCAGCTCCGGGAGGCTCGCTTATATCCTCCGGCGCCTCTCGGAGCCGATAAAGGTCCCAATGCTCAACCCGCCGACCAGAGCCGATCGAGTAATCGTTCTGTAGCGTAAAAGAAGGCGACGCGACCTGCTCGATATCTCCTCCAAGCGCCGCAACTAAATACCTTACCAAGGTCGTCTTCCCTGCTCCCAGGTCGCCCTTAAGCCCTAAAGATTGACCTGTAGCCAATACCCGAACGAGGACCCGAGCAAGCCGGGCGGTGTCGATCTCCGAATTAAGCCTGATACCACTCACGAACCCAGCATACATGAATTGTTTTAACGGGCCAAGGAAAGGGCCTTGGCTGCGCTCACCACCCCCGGAGCGGCCATCTTTCCTTCTAGCCCTGGCAACCTCTTTACAGACGATCTCAGGATCGCAGCTACTTGCGCTGGCTGAAGGCTCGGATTTACCGAAAACACTAGGGCCGCTACCCCACTGACGTGCGGCGCAGCCATGGAGGTGCCATCCAAGAAGAAGTAAAACCCAAACGGGATCGTGCTCCAAATAAATACACCAGGAGCCGCAAAGTCTACCGAATTTGCTCCAAAGTTAGAGAAACTAGCCAGAGCACCCTTACTATCGATAGCGGCCACGGATACCACGTTTCTCACGTCGTAACTTGCTGGGTATACCGGCTTGGCATCATTATCGCTATTCTCATTCCCAGCCGCAGCCACAACCAAAACACCAGCACGATCAAGATCTGTGATTATCTGCTTAAATGATTCAATGGCCGGGCCGCCCCCTAATGATAGATTAATCACTCTGATATTGACGCCTGCTTTTCTTAGGGCAAGAACATACTGCATTGACTTCATCACTCCAGCTAAATCTCCCGCACCATCGGCGCCCAGGACGCGCAGAGAGAGTATCCGCACCCCAGGGGCGACCCCAACGATCCCACGTCCGTTGTTCCTCTCGGCTGCTATCGTCCCGGCGACATGTGTTCCGTGTTTATTGGCGTCTGAGGGGATGTTATCGTTTCCGATAAAGTCCCAACCTCGCACGTCATCTATAAATCCATTATTATCGTCGTCGAGATTGTTACCGGGTATCTCTCGCGGATTCTCCCAAAGGCGAGACTTAAGATCGATATGTGTTTGAGATACCCCTGTATCAATCACTGCCACCACTACCTCAGAGTTCCCCTCAGTAACTGTCCAGGCCTCTGGAGCGTCGACGTCGACGTCAGCCACACCACCGCTTGCGCCCGTATTTGCAAGCCCCCACATCAAACCGAACCTATAGAACGTATCATTCGGGGCTGCCTGAAATGCATAAATCTTGTAGTTCGGCTCAATACGCTTGGCTAATCCTTTACTGATAGCCATTCTGAGCCGAGGGCCATTGGCTGATATTCCCTTCAGTAAGACAGTATTGTCGTTTATGGTTGAGCTTGTCCGCAGTCCAAAAAGCCTGGCTAGCTCTGCGCGCACAGCTGCCACACCCGGTTTACTAGCACCCGTTCGTTTCTGAGCGTTCGCTCTGGCAATTCTCAAAGCTGTGCTGGTTACTTGTGCTATTACCTCCCCCTTACGCTCTTCAGGTGTGGTATAACCTCTGTTTACTGGCTGTGGCCCCATCCCAGGCGGCATATCAGGATATATCTGACACTGCGCATCTACGGCCACCAGCGCTGCGCACAATATAGCTATAATCGCGGGTCTATTAAGAAGCGTTCTACCAATAAATTTATCTTGGAGGTTTTTAAGGCTAGATCCGCAACGGAGAAAACGCGCATACTGGCCTCGCCTTTCGATAAGCGCTAAATATGATTCGTTTGAATTCAGTCCCGGCATACCCCTCCTCAAAAAAGCTACCCCTCATTTAACCTAAAAAGAGCAATTGCGGGTTTCAGAATGGCGCATCTGGCTAAAATCACTGCGGCTTTTGAATTTTCTGTGCTCACCCTGACGGTGCCAGGGTTCCGCGCCGAAAATATCAAAGTCCTTTTGCTTTTAACCCGAATATTTCATGAAACTGCGTCGCGATAGCGCCGGGAATGGTGATTTTTCGGGCCCGTAGGGCGAATTCAAAAATCGATTTTTGGGGCGGAATCGTATCGTGATACATTCCGGTCCGAAAATCGATTTTTGAACCGAAAAAGCACCGTTATCGGCGATCATAGTAGCAGGCTTCATGAAATTTCCGGGTCAACCAGCTGCTCCGTTATGCCCCACCTTAACTGCTCTTTTTAGGTTTAAGCGAGAAGTACCAAAAGAGTTATGGAGCGTAGACTCTTAGATGTGACATTAACCTAGCGTCACTCATTTATGAAAAATTAAACCTAAAAAGAGCAGTTAAGGTGGGGCAGAATGGAGTAGCTGGTTAAAAGCACAAAGGATTTTGATATTTTCGGCGCGGAACCCTGGCACCGTCAGGGTGAGCACCGAAAATTCAAAAGCCGCAGTGATTTTAGCCAGATGCGCCATTCTGAAACCCGCAACTGCTCTTTTTAGGTTAAATGAGGCTGGGTTTAGAATGAGGTAGATGGAACGCTACCGAACCAGCTCTAACTCCGCCAGGTTTTTGCCACACGCTGCAATAGCTGGCTATAGGCACCAACAAGATCTGTCAATTCGGCTATTTCTAGCCCTTCATCTACCTTGTGAATTGTCTGATTACAGGGCCCGAATTCGACTACCTCTGCGCCGTACTCTGCCACAAACCGACCATCAGAGGTTCCTCCATCACGAGCTACCCGCGGCTTAAACCCTGCTTCGGTCAACATGCCATATAACAGCTCTCTTAGCTGGCCCGGCTGAGAATCGTAAGCACGACTTCCTCCGCTCCAATCAACTTCAATGTTTACGTCTGGGTCCTCCAGAATAGGCATCAATTTAGCGATCAATATCTCTCTGGTAAGCGGTGGCCGGAAACGGATGTTAAAACGAAACAGCGCCTCTCCTGGGATTACATTAGTTGCACCTCCCACTCCTGACTGAATCTCGGAGCATTGCAGGGACGAAGCTGGCCAACCTTCATCGCCGCTTGACTGCGGCACCTCTGGCAGGCCGTGATCAAAATCTATAGAGACCAGACGGCTTACGATGCGGCAGGCTGCATGAATCGGATTTTTAGCCAGGTGCGGATAAGCTACATGGCCTTGAACCCCGACCACCCGTACTTTGGCACTCAACGAACCCCGCCTTCCGACACGGATGCAATCACCTAACCTCACAGAGGCGCTCGGTTCACCGACCAAACAAGAGCGTATCTTGAGGCCAGATGCATAAAATTTCTCAAGTAACGCTGAAGTACCTTTAGATATAATCTCCTCGTCTCCTGCAATAAGCACCGCGATCGGTAGGGGTGTATCAGGATAAGCGTTTATAAAATCCTCAAGCGCAATAATCCAGGCTGCCACCGATCCCTTCATATCAGCGACTCCGCGGCCGATCAGCCGATCGTCCACCTCTACTCCTTGAAACGGATCAACGCTCCAACCCGGACCTGGCGGGACTACATCGGTGTGCCCCGAAAAAGCAAAGTATTCAGGCCCAGCTCCACGAACTGCCAAAAGATTATCGCAGTTTTCAATTGGAACGTTTTCACACCGAAAGCCGAGCTGCTTTAACCTCTCTGCTAAAAGCTGCTGACCGCCGTTATCATCCCCTGAAGGCTTTGACCTTCTTACCAGCTCCTGCGTTAGCTCTACTACTCTCCGACGTGTATCTTCGATATTACTACTCATATTGCTTCACTTCTGCTACCGAGCCTATTGCCCAGCATTCTCTGCTGTCTGGCTACAGATCATCTGCTCGATGGCATGCAATCTAGTTGCCCCCTCTGCCTGCTGGGGAGAGTACAGATTAGAGACCTCTCCGTATACGGCTCCTTTGGCTGCCAGAAGATTATACGGAGAATCAGCCGTTATACTCTCTATGTACCCTTGTCGTAAGTTAACGGTACAGACACCGTGAACCTGGCGTTGGGAGCTGCGCAGGTATGCGAAACAATCCTCCAGAAGCGGATCAAAGCTCCTAGCCTCGTGTACCATCTTACCGACCTCGTTTGCGACCCCTTGCTTATGGGTAATCTGAGCTTGAGATAGTACCAGCTTCTCCAGCGTACGATGTGCCTCATAGATGATTTCAGCAGCTGGCGCTTCGTACGCCAACCTGCCTTTCTTACCGGGAATTGATGTACCAACGTGATACTTTCTCCCAATCGCAAAGGCATTCCCAAGCTCTGTAAGTTTTTTGATACAATCAACAGGTCCTACAGCATCACCAAAAG
Source organism: Pseudomonadota bacterium (assembly GCA_046300175.1). Lineage (GTDB taxonomy): Bacteria > Bdellovibrionota_C > UBA2361 > UBA2361 > OMII01 > OMII01. The sequence goes on from JBKCMS010000110.1 coordinate 8,374, forward strand.
TCGATTTCACTTTTACTGGCTCACCGTTAGAGAAATGAATCTCTGCGCTTTCCCTCTCTAACTCCTTATTGGGCTTACTGTACCAAGCTTCCTCAGGAATAAGGCCGGTCGAAGTGTGAGTTTCCTTACCGCCGATTGAAACACCCCACAAACCAACATTATAGGAATAACTTGAGTTGCGCTGCGGTATCGACACACCTCGCTCGGTAAGAAATTTGGTTGTGTACTCACGCGAGAAACCAAACTCTCTTACAGGAGCCTTTACTTCAATCATGTTACGACCCAAAACGTGTAACGCCCCATCGAAGCGGTACTGGTCATTGCCGGCTCCGGTTGAACCGTGAAGAAATACCGAGGCTCCCTCTGCTATACAGACATCGAGCACCTTTCGTGCTTGAACAACACGTTCACTCCCAACAGATAATGGGTACCCGTCGCGAGTTACATTACCAAAAACTAGATATTTGATAACCGAATCGTAGAATTCCTGCTGTCCATCTACACTTATATGCCTATCTGCCCCAACCTCCTTCGAGCGTTGGGCAATTGAGCTCAATTCAGCCTCCCCGAATCCTCCCGTATTAACGGTGCAGGTTATGACGGTGTCGAGCTTATACTGCTCACGGGAAAACGGAACCAAAAACGAGGTATCTAAACCTCCTGAAAAAGCGACTACGCCGATTTTTTTCCCCATAAACCCTTTAATATCATTCTGTTTATCCGGTTACCTTGATTGGGAAAATAGCATAAATGGCACACATTTGGAACTCTAGCAATCTTACAACTCTACGGCACAAGCTCACGAATCGGCACAAAAATCGCACCATCCTGCACTATTCTGAAAGGCGCAACTATCTGGTAGCGACGACCCTCTGCAATACCTGAAGCGATCTGCTCTTTTGCTTGGCGGTCATCAGCGCGTAGCAAAAATGAGTACGCCATCGGCTCCTGACCTCGCAATCCATCTAGTGTAAAATTAATCTGCTGCTCATACACAAACGTCATATGGGTTCGCGGATGAATCCACACCATAGGCTGCTTGATAAACAGTGCTTGTGTGGTCTTGCCATGAATGGCAATCGCTGGATTATCGTATTGCGTCACCCCTACAAAGGTATGTGCGCGGTAGGCCTTCAGTGCCAGCGCTCTTGTATGCGTGGCAATTCCTAGACTCTTGAGATCTGGAATGTACCTAGCGAGACTGAAGAGTGATACCCCTGTCCACGTTTTTCCGTCCGCGGCGAGACCAGCCGTCTGGCCAGATATCGGCAAATACTCGAGCTTCGCGAGATCTACATCCGGATCGGCAGAGAACCGCGCTAATAGCTCCTTAGGAAATTGGTCCTTATGTAGCATAAAGCCGATAGCCGCCGTCTGTAGCAAAACAAAATCAACGTAAACCCAGTGCGGCATACCGAGTTCGGCATCAAATGCTATTGAGTTAGAGCGTAGGTAGGCAAAATGAAAAGGGGCCTCTCTGATTCCATCAAAGAAAGGTACTAGCTCAAAACCGAATGGCCTCAACTCAAAAGCTGAGGCGATATGCTTGTAGGTACATATGTACGGTTTGCAGCCGTAATCTAAAATATTCTGAATGCTCATCTGACTACATTTGATTAGGGCGATTGCGCACAGCTTAAATATCCTGAGCAAACTACTCTCAGATCGCCGCGGTCTATAGTAACGCTTAAAATTCCGTACCAGTAAAACCGGCAGGTTTTTTTTGCTGTACGATCACTCTAGATCGTTGCTTTGATTCGCATCTGCGAATCGGTAGCGTTTTCCGAAAGCGGTATTTCGCTGGAACCGAACTCAAAAATAGCTTCGTATCGAGGTTGACGAGATGCGAAGATTGAAGACGTCGCAGCTCGCATATTGCCAACCGGAGCAGAAGATATTTTTGAGGCCGGTTCTACGCGCTTTTGCAGAACGCTTTCATTTTTATATCAGAGTTTCAGTGCCCAGGCTAACACTTTCTAGCACACCCACTAATGACGATACGTGATCGGCTATTTCACTTGCGAGTATCGGGCCACCTCTATTCTCAGCCGCTGCAACTCCAGCTTTTGCATGTAACCAGACCCCTAACAGTGCCCCATCCAGAAGTGAGCGACTGCGCATAACGCTGGCTGCTATGACCCCTGCAAGCACATCGCCACTTCCAGGAGTTGCTAGGTAAGGAGTTCCCTCAGCAACAAGATACCCAGCCACACCATCATGAATAAGAGTGCCTGCACCTTTAAGAACTACTACTGCCCCCATCTTTTGCGCCAGCTCACGAGCCGCCGAGAAACGATCTCCCTGCACCTCGGTAGTCGAACATCCCAATAAACGTGCCGCTTCTCCCGGATGCGGAGTAATAATCGCCTCCAGCCCCTTTAGAGTGCGCGAGCGCCCTGCAATAATGTTAAGCGCATCTGCATCGACAACTACCCGAGCACCGCGCCCCCTGAGCTCCTCAAGCACCGCTGCCACAAAATCAGCCGTTCCGGCAGCTACTCCGAGCCCGGGACCGATTACAGTAATTTCGTACCTGCTCGACATTTCGGCAACAATCGATGCATCACCAGCCTGAAAGCTCGCCGCACTACCTGTGAGCACCTCACACATAGCCTCCGGTAGCGGCGAAATAGTACTCCACCCGCTACATACCGTGCGCGATACTATTCCAGCACCTGTGCGCAGCGCCCCTAGCGCACTTAAAACAGGGGCTCCAGGCATAGCCAAAGAGCCCCCGATAACTAAAACTCTCCCCAGCATACCCTTGTGCACATCACCCGGGCGCGGGCGGAACTCCGGCAGGTTATCTCTTGTTATTAACGAGTATTCGACACACGTCTCTCCAGATATGCCCGCATCAACTGTCTCGATCACGCCGCAAACGTCTCGCGCCGGGAACTGCAGCACACCTCTCTTAATACACTGCACCGTAATTGTGCGGTCGGCGCGGACACACGGAGTATGTACTAACCCAGTGTCACCATTTATTCCTGTGGGCATATCTACTGCTACGACGATAGTGCTCTTAGATTGGGCCCGAGCCTGATTGATTAAATGGATCAGATCGGCGATTAAGCCACGCGGTGCTTCCCTCTGTCCTGTGCCGAGCAGAGCGTCAACGATCAGATCGCTAGAATTAAGCAGCTCTCTTAATTCCTCGCTATCTATCCGACTAAACACTACTCCCAACTGGCCTTCGCAAGCCGCGGCTTCCCCAAAAACGTAATAACTAGCCTTAAAGATATCTTGAGCTACGGCTAACGAAGGCCCAGCTGTAATTTCCTTACACTTTGCGAGTTGTCCTAAAAACTCCTTAGAGTAGCGCACCGCAGCCACTATAACTCTATGAACAGATAACCCGGCTTGAGCCAGCGTGTCAGCGATCACCAAACCATCGCCGCCATTATTTCCCGGTCCGCAGACTACAACTACTTTTTTAGCGTTGCTATACGCTGCAATTACGCGCTGCGCAATCGAACTCCCAGCGCGCTCCATCAAATCAGTTCCGGTGATTCCAGCAGCTATCGTTTCGCGGTCCAGGGCTGCCATCTCACTTGAAGACGGGAGAGAGAACCGATTAGCACCTACGTCCGAGATCGAATATTCACCAAACGAACCGTGCTTTAGTGACACTGTGAAAGCCTCAGATAAAACTATGCTGCCCCTATTTCACGCTCTACTATCTGCGCTAGATCGCTTGCATGCCGCTTACACGCTTCCTCATCCTCACATTCAACCATTACACGAGCCTTATTCTCGGTACCTGAGTAACGCACAAGCACTCGTCCCTTAGAACCCAACTCCCTCTCTTTCTGCTCAATGGCCCTTTTGAGCGGCTCTATAGTCTCTAGAGGAGGTTTATGAGCTACTTTAATATTCACTAATTTCTGGGGAAATGTGACAAAATTAGCCGCCAACTCAGAGAGAGTTTTACCCTGCCGTCCCATGGCTGACATAACCATCAGGGCAGTTAACAATCCATCCCCTGTGGTTGATATATCTGAGAAGATAGTGTGGCCGGACTGCTCGCCTCCTAGCTGCGCCCCCTGGCGGATCATCTCTTCTAGAACGGCCCTATCCCCTACACCTGTCCTGATCACCTTGATGCCATGCTTCTGCAACAGGTTATCCAGGCCAAGGTTAGACATAACCGTCGCCACGATCATATCATTACGCAGCAATCCACGCGCTTTCAGGTCTATCGCACAGATAGCGAGCACTGTGTCACCATCGTGCACCTTTCCCTTCTCGTCCACCAAAATGCACCGATCGGCATCTCCATCAAGTGCAATACCGAGGGTAAGATTCTGCTCAACTACCAGCTTACCAACCACGTCCGGATAGAGACTGCCAAATCCGTCATTGATATTTCTTCCGCTGGGGCTAACTCCTCGTGAAACAACCTCAGCGCCTAACTCTGTTAATGTCTGAGGCGCTACGACGTACGCTGCGCCATGCGCGCAATCGAGACCTATCTTGATCCCATCAAGAGACAGCTCTCGGGGGAAGTTCTCTTTGAGAAACACCGTATATCGTCCGATAGCATCATCGATCCTAGCCGCCTTTCCGATATGAGAGGACTCAGCGGTCTTTCCATCAAGAACTCCCGGTTCCAGTAGCGCCTCTAGCTCTAGCTCCAGATCATCGGGGAGCTTGAACCCATCAGAGCCAAATATTTTGATGCCATTATCCTCGTATGAGTTGTGGGAAGCCGAAATCACGATTCCAGCATCCGCTCTCATACTCTTGGTGAGGTATGCCACGCCTGGAGTAGGCACCGGACCGCACAAGAGAAGGTCCGCCCCCATCGCTGTGATTCCGGCCGCGAGCGAGCTTTCGATCATGTAACCAGAGAGCCGTGTATCCTTGCCTACGAGTATACGCACTCGCCTGTGACCGTTGCCTTTCATGAATATACTCGCTACGGCCTTGCCCAAGCGAACCAGGGTCTCGGGGTCAAGTGGTGCAGCACCAGCAACCCCGCGGATCCCATCGGTACCAAAGTACTTACGTTCTTGCATGATCTTATCCTCCCTTACTTCCGCTTAGCCGCAGTCCTTGCAGCGGAACCCTGTTTCTCATCTAAATTGGCAATAAGCTGTACAGCAACCACTGAGGGTTCCATACTCACAACCTTTACTCCGCTCGGCAACTGAACCTGAACCTGCGCCCGCGATCCCTCACCCCCATTTACTACTTCAGCGCTCCTGACATACGGAAAGAGATCCTGCGAATTAATGCCAGAAATCGCACTTGGAGAGCCAGAGACTGTGATCGATACAACATTAGGAACGACCTTAAAGCCACCACTGACACCACCAGAAACCCTCACCTCTACTGGCACCTGGGCAAAGCTCTTCGTTGTAGGTTGCTCGCCGATCACTATACGAGCCAAGACTGTTCGCGATTCCGGTGTAATAGCACCTCCAAAGCCTCGAACGCTCAACTGAAGCTCTTTGGACGAATCCAAGACGCTCAGGTCGACCGGCTCGGTTTCAATGGTTTTAAGCTGTTTAATCTCGGCTCGCGGCCCCCTGACGACGATTGACTTAGGCGTAACCTCAATACCCTCTAATACAAGGTCTTTCGATAGCTGGCCAATGCGCGGTACTGTAACCTTCAATTCCTGACGTTCAATCGACTCAAGAACAAATTCGACCTGCGATGGCTCTATACTCAAAACCTCGATCGAGGGCGGCAGCGCTAGATCAGAAGCTTGCAACGAAACCGTTGCCCGCTCTCCTACTCCATCTGGTAACTTAACCCTCAGAGGCGGGGGAGCCGCAGCCAGGGGCCCGACAACAAACGAGGGCCCTTTCAGTGTCACTTGCGCTCCTCGTTTTATCGGTTTGACTATAATTCGTTCCTCCGGTGTATTTTTCACCTCTAGAGGCACGAACAGGCTAACCATGCTGACATTACTCGCTCGTTGAACGGCAAATGCCAACACTAGCGCTATAAATAGCGAGGCGATCTTTAAGGGGATATTGCGTAAAAATCTCATGCCTGCAACTCGTTATGAACGCCGCGCGATGCGCCCCTAATGTTCTTAGAATCTTTTCGTGCGTGCGACTGAATATGGGCTGGCAACGCTGAAGCCTCAAGATTTCGAAACTGCTTGCCATCAACAAAAACTGTAATTGACCCGCTCTCCTCTGAAACAACTATTACTAGAGCGTCCGAACGCTCGGTGATCCCAAGCGCCGCCCGGTGTCGTGTTCCGAAACCTGGATCGATATCCGGGTTTGAGCTGAGCGGCAGCACAACCCCTGCCGCGCGAACTATAGGGCCCTTGATTACCACGGCTCCATCGTGCATCGGCGACTCTTTGACGAAAATGCCGTAGAGCAGCTTCCGGCTCAACTTAGCGTCAAGCGATACGCCTTCATCAAGAAACTCGTCTAGCCCAACGTCACCCTCGATAACTATAATACTTCCCAAGCGCGCCTTTGCTAATTTACCAACAGCCGTTGCAATCTCCTCGTACTCAGAGGGAGACTCGCTACGCCCTCCTGCAAAAAGGAGCGGATGGGCACCAACTTTAGTTAAGGTCCGGCGGATCTCGTCCTGAAAAATGACCACGATGACCAAAATAATCGAGCTTAGAAAGTTATCCAGTATCCAGGCTACCGTAACTAGGCCCAGCGGCTGCGCAACGAAATACACCACGCCGATGCACGCCAGGCCTATGAGCATGGGCATCGCCCGAGTTCCCTTAAACAGGAGCAATCCGCGGTACACAAGATACCAAACGATCGCTAGGTCAAAGAGGACCGAGAGCCACGGCGTTACGTTTTTCAGCGTAAAATAATCCATTCAAACAACCTTGCCCCGTAGCTGCCCGACCTGCTCTGAGTTACTACTGCCCGCGCAAAAAGGGAAAGTAGCGGCTCTATGGAAACAGCGACTCTAGGCCGCCACAGATACGCCGTTACCTGAGCTTTCGCCGCCTCCTGGTCCGCCTTGCGGTCCAGGAGTTAAGCTCTCCCCGCGTAGAATTCGGTCGATATCATCAGCATCAAGGGTCTCTCTCTCCATAACCGCTTTCGCTAAGTTGTGAAGGGTACCTAAGTGTTCAGATACTATCTTCTTTGCAATATCATACTGACTGCTCAATATCCTCTTAACCTCTTGGTCGATCTCGAGCTGTATAGCCTCTGAGTGTTCGCGTGGCTTACCGATATCCCTTCCCAGGAAGACGTGTTCCTCCTTTGTATCGTAATGGATCGGACCAAGGGCGGTACTCATTCCCCACTCACATACCATTCGCCTAGCGATCTCCGTCGCACGCTGGATATCAGAGCTTGCTCCGGTGTTCATTTCATTAAACACCAGCTCTTCGGCCACGCGACCACCGAAGAAGACCGCTAGCTGATCCATCCAGTAGGATTTGGAGTATGTATGCTTATCTGCCTCAGGTAATTGCTGCATCAAGCCAAGCGCCATGCCACGAGGAACGATGGTTAGCTTGTGGACCGGGTCTGCGTTAGACAGCTTCTTTGCCACCAGAGCGTGGCCAGACTCATGGTAGGCCGTCGTGAGCTTCTCCTTCTCTGAGAGCAGCATAGAGCGTCGCTCTGCGCCCATCATCACCTTATCCTTGGCATACTCGAAGTCGGATCGCTCCACCACAGATTTGTTTTTACGAGCCGCATAAAGCGCCGCTTCATTCACAAGTATCTCTAGGTCTGCACCCGAAAAGCCCGGGGTCCCTCTAGCCACCACGTTCAGATCAACATCGCTTGACACCGGTACTTTCTTGGTGTGGACCTTAAGGATTCCGAGTCTGCCGTTGAGGTCAGGACGTGGAACAACTACGCGTCGGTCAAAACGCCCCGGACGCAGAAGCGCCGGGTCGAGAACATCTGGGCGGTTTGTGGCAGCGATCAAGATCACACCCTCGTTGCTCTCAAATCCATCCATCTCTACAAGAAGCTGATTTAGGGTCTGCTCACGCTCATCGTGCCCGCCGCCCATACCAGCACCACGGTGCCTACCTACGGCGTCGATCTCATCAATAAATATGATACACGGCGCGTTCTTCTTGCCTTGGATGAAGAGGTCTCGAACACGAGACGCACCGACACCAACAAACATCTCGACGAAATCAGAGCCCGAGATGCTAAAGAACGGCACACCTGCCTCACCTGCTATAGCCTTGGCAAGCAATGTCTTTCCTGTACCCGGCGAGCCGATCAGCAGAACCCCCTTAGGAATCCGCCCGCCAAGCCGGGTAAACTTCTTAGGATCTTTAAGAAACTCTATGATCTCTTCCAACTCAGAACGCGCTTCATCGATACCAGCCACATCGGCAAACGTTACCTTCTGCTGACTTTCGGTCAGCAGCTTCGCCCTAGATTTACCGAAACTCATACCTTTTCCGGCGCCCATCTGCACCTGGCGCCAAAATAGGAACCAGATACCGAGGAAAAGAAGGATCGGCAGCGCGTTTAGGAGGAAAAGCATATAAGAAGACTCGTTGCCGGGGTCTGAGACCTCAATATCGACGGAATGCTTCCGCAGAAGCGGAATCATCGAATCGTCCTCTGGCGCTGTGGTCCTAAACTTACTCAGCTCTCCGCTTTTTGCCTTATATTCTCCAACTACTGTTGGCCCCTCGATTCGAACAGTGCGAACATCCCCATTCTCAACCGATTGAAGAAACTCGGTGTACGAAACCTGCGTTGCCAGGTCCCGTCCTTTGTTGGCAAAGCTGTAAGCCATCAGCGCCAACAACACCAATCCTACCCAAAACAATCCATTCTTTCCCAACTGCATCACCTTTTTGAATAAACGGCCCAACATACCGTTTGAGCCGGCCGTCCGCCTATAATCCTAAAAACAGCAGTTCACGGTCTAAAAATGGTTCATCTGCTCAAAATCACCAAGTCTTTTTAGGTTTAAATTTCGGTGCACTCGGCGCTAGCTCTATCGAGTCGTGCCAGGGTCGCGCTCCCAAAAATTAAAAATACTCTGTGCTTTTTAGCATCTGCGCCATCTCCATCCTCCTCAACTGCGCTTTTTACGATAATACCTAAGATGTAGGGAAAGGACACTGATATTCGTGCAAAAATGCAAACTCTAGCCCCTACTCGCCCGGGCTGAAACGCACCCCCCGCGAATCACGCTCAAGCCGCACCCCCTGCCCCAGATCAATAGCCGATTCCTCACCACAGACAACTTTAAGCATGGCAATCGCTTTAGACTCCCCTACTGAAAAGCCAAGACGGGGTACGCAGAGCGCTTGTACAACACGCCACTGAATCGCCGGGGCAACCATGGAGAGCTGACTCTGGCACCTAGCCAACCACGCCGAATCACTCTCTTTGAGCTCTCCGATAGCGTCTACTACCTTCGCGGCTTCGGAGCGAAGCGCCTCACTATCCTGAGCCAGGGATCGCGCCTGCTCGGCGAGAATCCATACTATCGACCGGTCAAATCGTTGAGCTAGGAGTGGCAAAAGTTCGTGTCGAACCCTGTTTCGGACGAATATGGTCTCTGCGTTCGTCGGGTCATCAACGTAAGGCACCGAGTACTTTGCAGCGTACTCATCGATCTGCTTACGGTCGATCTCCAAAAGCGGCCTTATCACTCCGCGGCGGCTATCGCTCTCTTCAATTGAGGTTAGCTCCTTTCGTGCAATCAACCTGATCAATAAAGTCTCTGCCACATCGTTGGCGGTGTGTGCCGTGAGCAAAGTAGTCAGATGACGTTCGGCCTGAATTTCGGCAAACGCTGCATACCGTTCCCGGCGAGCCCACGCCTCGATGTTGACCTGCTTGGGAACAACCCCCAGACGCCTCACGTGACAAGCAATTCCGACCCTGGAACACCACTCAGAGACGAAAGCAGCATCATCTTTACTTGAGGGTCTTAATCCGTGATCTACATGACAAACCTCTACATGTAGATTTAGCAACCTCTGCGCCCCTAAGATTGCGTGCAGCAATACAGCCGAATCGCGGCCTCCGGAAACAGCCACAAGCACCCGGGCTGAGGCTGGTACGTGACGACGGACAGCCGTTTGAATGGAAACTCTTCGCTTAGACACGCAGAAATACTAATGAGCCGCTGTTGGCGGCTTACGCACATTATCGAGTCCGTACGCTCCTGGGCCCGTGTACAGCAAACATATTACTGCACCGAGCAGGACTACATCCTTGTTGAAGATATCTGAAGCCCCCGGAAAAAAACCAAAGGCAAAGACGAACGACAGCAGCAGCCCGCTGGCAACCACACCGGCCATAGTGGTCCACAAGCCCAATACAAAACATCCACCGACGAATACCTCTAGGTACGGCAACATCACCGCGTAGAGCGATGAGACATTGTCTGGAAGAACACCGAAGGTCTTAACCTGCGCTACGAACGCCGAGAGCATCTGCAATTTGCTGAGCCCGGCCATAACGAAGTACGACCCCACGGCTATTCGAGCTACCAGCGGACCTAAAGCTGCTGGCCCGATCGGCTCGTTCATTTTAATCGCCATAGCAAGCTCCTAACACCGCACCTCTGACAAATTCACCCGTGTATAAGATAATCTACCCGTTGTCGCCTATTCTGTGCCCTCAGACAATGCCCTTTCTGCTAACTAGTCGACTTATCAAGATTTTCTAACTCCTGCCAACGACCATAGAGCCTCTCAACCTCTGCCTGCTCAACGGTCAGCCGTTGACACAGCTCGGTTAGCTTGGCCGCGTTTGTTGCATGTTCGCCAGAGTCGATCTCTGCCTGAGTTAATGTCACCTGTCTCTCTGCACGCTCTATTAGCTCCTCGATCATTGCCATATCGCGAGCGTCCTTATAAGACAAACGCTTACTACGTTTTTGCTGAGATGATGTCTTGACCCGGTCACACTCTGTAGATCCTCGGGTCGAACTCTGCCCTGCACCACCTAGACCTGCAGTTGAACGCGTGGCACGATGCCCCTCCCACTGGCTATAACTACCAAACAACGCTGCCTTACCGTCGGAGAGTCCGAGCACTGAACTGGCTGTTCGATCCAGCAGATAACGATCATGAGTAATCAGGACTATTGCTCCTGGGAAGCTTGCAAATCCATCTTCAAGGTTCTCAAGCGTTTCTATGTCGAGATCGTTGGTTGGCTCGTCGAAGACGAGCACATCAGCCTGTTGAGCTATCGTCTTGGCCAAAATAGCTCGCGCCCTCTCCCCACCTGAAAGCGCTGACAGACTGCGAGCCAGATGGTTATGAGAAAAAAGAAATCTCGCCGCCCACGCTGCCACATGAATCGACTCGCCTCCGTACACTAGCGAATCACCATCCGGACATAGAAACTCTCGCAATGATACCCGCTCTGTAATCTGACTACGCGCCTGATCCATAAAGGAGACCTGTAGATTCGGAGCTCGAGTGACTCGTCCCGAAGTAGGTGTCATGTCCCCTAGTAGAGTTCGGACGAGCGTTGTCTTGCCACTGCCGTTGGGGCCGACTATCGCCAACCGCGAACCAGGCGATACAACCAATGAGATATCGGAAAATAGCTGCCGTCCACCTAATGACTGAGATATCCTCTCGGCTTTAAGCAGCTCTCTTGTTTTTCGCTGAGTTGTAGCAAACTCAAGCTCCATGGTTGCTCGGTCTGTAGGCAGAGTCCCTTTGAGCTCGTCAATCAGACGGTGGGCTTCATTTATTCGCGCACGTGATTTCGTCGTGCGCGCCTTGACGCCCTGACGCAACCACTCAACCTCGCGTCTAACTTTATTGGCTAGCGTACGTTTCTGCTGTTTAAGCTGTTCGTGAAGCCTCTGCCGATATTCGAGAAAATCGGCATACCCACCATCGGATAGCAAGTGATCGCGGGGATAGGCCCTGTTCAGCTCGATTACTCGACTTGCTACCCGTTCGATAAAGTAGCGATCGTGGCTAACAAACACCACCGCGCAGGTTAAACCATCCAGCGTCTGTTCGAGCCATTCAATAGACTCAATATCCAGATGATTGGTTGGCTCATCTAGTAAGAGGCAATCCGGCTCCTCTGCTAAAGCGCAGGTTAGGGACAACCGCTTGCGCCATCCCCCTGATAGCCCTGCAACAGCAACCTCTGAGTCATCAAAACCCGCCACCCCCAAGTACATACTTGATCGCCTTGCGACCTCGCCGTGATCGAATCCCCTTGCGAGCAGATGCGCGTCAACGACCTCAACCGCAGTCATAGCATCCGGGAAGATATCTTCCTGAGGCACATACGCGATACGGATCCCCTTATTGAGGTTGATTCGGCCTGAGTCTAACTCTATCAATCCTGCTATAGCCTTGAGCAGTGTTGATTTACCGCACCCATTAGTTCCGATCAGCGCAACTCTCTCACGCTCGCCAATTACCACCGTCAGATCAGAGAATAGTGGAGTTTCACCATACCCTTTTGTAGCTTCTTGGATACTAATCAACGGAGCGCTTGCCATGCCTCCAACTATGTAGAGATTTACGCTAGTTTACAAGCGGTGGGCTGGAAAAGCTTCATGCTGCGGTCGAAGAAGCGCTGGCGATATTGAACTTTGCAAAGTTAAACCCTGCACCGAGCGATTT